>JAZKEA010000520.1:8862-10441 GCA_040387315.1 Armatimonadota bacterium
AAAGTTAGCCTGCCGCCCGCATTCGCACCCCAAAGGAGTACGTATGAATAGACGCTTGATGCTCGCCGCAGGTTGCACAAAAGGCAGCCTGGAGACGCACCGGATGGTCGAGTCGTTGAACGAAAAGGAGGCCGACCGCGTTTTCAATTTCGTTGCCGAAGCGCTGGAGCGACAGAAGCAGCCTGCTCGCGATGCCCGGTACACCGCTATCGAAACCTTTACTATCGTCGCCCGGCAGATTCAGGAACACCACAGCCGCGCCGACATCGTTTTCAACTGGGAATTTACCGAGAGCCAGATGGACCGGATGGAGAAGGCGCTCGCCCTGATTAACTCCGTCGCCGAAGAGTTGCAGCCTCTGGAATCCATCGCACTGAGAGTTGCGGCGGGCGCTTCCGCAGCCGTCCCGCCAAATATGCCCGATTTGGCACCTGTGCGCCTCGCAGCGGAGCTTTGCCCCGTTTCCTGACTGTCAGCAGGGGCGCGGCTGCCACAATGCGCGAAAGGTTCTTTATGAGCTGGTTCCGACTGCACGACGAAATAGCGCATGATCCGAAGCTGCGGCTTTCTTTTCCGCCTGCTGAACGCTGGAAGTGGGTCTGCCTTCTGTGCCTCGCCAACAAGCAGAAGAAGCGCGGCGTCCTCGCCATGCCAGAGGATGAGATCGCGCTCGACCTGGACCTGTCAGAAGAAGAATGGGCTGCCTTCCTTGCCAAGCTGGAGAAGCGGAAGATGGTTCACCGTGACGGCGAGAAGCTGGTCGTCACGAATTGGGGAAGCCGTCAGTACGATTATCCCAGCGCCGCGCCGGAGGCGACCGCAGAGCGGGTTGCTCGCCACCGGGCAAAGAAACGCGATGTAACGGATAGTAACGAGCCGGGTAACGAATTGTCACGAGAAGAGTCACGAGATGTCACGAGTCTAACAGAACAGAACAAAGCAGCAGCAGACCAAAACATATCAGAGCAGAGCAGCACAGACGCGCGCTACCTTGTCCCGGATAATCCGGCTGCTTTGTCAGCATCCGGTACAGCGGCTGCTGCTCCTGCTGCTGGCTTTGATAATGGATTGAAGATAGAGACCCTGACGGATTCAGAGCTAACGACGCAGGCGATGATCGACTATCCCCGGAATGACGCTAACCGCGATTTTTGGGCGAAGTACGATCTTCGGCGGTCCAAGGCCACACGAAACCCTGACGCCTACTGTCGGCAATTCATCATTGACCACTACCGCAATAGTCCCCCTTTGACCTGGGCGCGATCTGCTTCACCGGCTGCGGGAACGCCGATTGACTTCTGGGGAATGCGAGCGAGCACCCATGGCGGCAGGACGGATAGGCCATGTCCCGGCTGGCCCTGTATCGATGGCGTGACTTATGCTGTCGGCGCGCCACCACCCGCTGCGACCGCGCGAGACTGGATAGAGGCGAACCGGCGCGCTGCCCCTGTTTCTGTCAGCAGCGTTGGCAGTCCTGTCAGCCGGGGGAGGGGCCGGAAATACACCTAATCCGACTATCCGCTTTTGGGAGATGGGCCGGAGTTACTAAACCATCTCCACAATTCCCTCAGCGAGCAAA
>JAZKEA010000521.1:0-6851 GCA_040387315.1 Armatimonadota bacterium
TTGCCGTCGGCAACACGACGCAGGACCGAAACGGGAGCCAGATCGACACGCGAGCAGGTATCCAGCAGATAGCTGTTGTCCGGCGAGAAGGTTGCTGTATGGGTGCCGTCGCCCTCAGTTAGGATCGTCAGGCCACTGCCATCGAAGCCCACGCGGCAGTAGTGAATGTAATACGGGTCCTGGCCAGGAACGATGCCGCCCGCGCGAAACCAGATCTGCCGCTTCTCGTCGTCCACCCGGTCCACGCCGCGAACGAGCCAGTCGCCTTTTGTGATCTGGTTCTTCACCTTCCCCGACGCCGTGTCATACAGATACAGATGGTTCCAGCCGTCGCGCTCCGACATCCAGATAGCCTCGCTGGTTTTGGGCAGGCGATTGAAATAGGTTTTGCCGGAGTAGTCGATAAACGTCTTCGATGTCTCATCAATAATGGTGGTCGCCGCGCCGGTGTCGGCCTGAACAGCGATGACACGAAGCGTCTGATGACCACGCTGATTGTACAAAAAGCTGAATCGTTTGCCGTCCGGCTCCCACTCGATCTCGTCGATGTCCCAGGGGTTGGGGAAAAGTGCATCATCGATGGGAATGTCGCGTTTCGCGGCAATATCGAACAGATGCGGCCGCGGATGGGCGACCCGGTCGCCGGGCTTCAGATACTGGTTCGTGTGCAGCTTGGGCTGAAGCTGATCCTTCGGCGACGATTCCACATACGAAACCGGATGGTCCTGCTCGGGGATCGTTTTCAGTATCACAACATGGCGGCTGTCCGGGGACCAGTAGGCGCGGCCCTGATAACTGTCCTCTGCAGTGCCGTCCGTAGTGAGCGGGCTATCGGTTTTGGCGGCAAGATCGCGTAGAACGACGTTCTGGGAGCGGTAGGAAATCTCCCACTTGCCGTCGGGGGAACGGTTTTCGACGCGCGGGCGGGACCGCTGGCGAGCGGGAGCCGCTGCCGGGGTCTTTCCAATGGTGGCTATTGCCGCCTCGGGAACAGCGGTGTAGAGGGCCAGTTCCGTTCCGTCCTTGCGCGTGACCAGCCACAGATGACCAACGATCGTGTGCTGCTGTTTTCGCGCGTCGGCCTTGAGGGTGCCATACTCGTGAGGGTTGCCGCTGCTGTCGATCCAGGTCAGAGTAACATCCGCGCCGGAGCGGTTCACAAACGTCAGAAAGGTGTCCCCACCACCCTCGCGGGAGCGGCGCGGGCCGTCGCCGGGGCTGCGGGCTTCGATCTGACCGAGCAGGGCGTCGGACTCGGTGAGCGTGTAGTCCGGCTGGGTGACACCAAAAGTGCGGTCCCCGGACTGGATGCGAAGCGCACCGGTCTTCTCGTCGAAGGCGATGCTCTCGACGGGCAGACGCACGGCATCGACGGTCTTGCCGAGTTTCTTCGACAGCGCGGCGGCAAGTTTCGCGGCATCAAAAGCGGGGCGCTTTTCCGCCTTGGCGGGGTCGACGAGAACGAACTCGCGCCTGCCGCCGGGAAGATCGTTGCGGTACCAGAAGCGTCCGCCGGGCATCCAGTGCGGGGTGACGTTGGCGCGGTAGACTTTGTTAGCGAACCGTTTGGCAAGCCCCTCGGAGCGGGCGTAGTCAGTGGCCGTTCCCTGCGCCCAGACCGGAGCGCAAACCGCGAGCACCAGCAGAATCAACACAAGTAAACCAAATTTCACGGTTCAGGCTTCCTTCTCTATCTCTTCGTTGGGGTCATAAAAGCGCCAGTTGAGGTCGGACAGGTCGCGGGGAATGGGCAGGCCCATGAGTTCGGTGCGCAACAGGGCTATGGGAACAGAGTTGCTCTGCAGAACGGCGTCGTGGAAAGCGCGCGGGGTCAGACGTCCGCTGCCCGCCAACTCCCGGTAAAGGGCGCGCATCTGCAGGCCGCCGAGCAGATACGCAGCCTGATACAGCGGCGGGTAGTCGTCGCTGAGGGAGCGGCGGACTTCGGCGAGGGCGTTTTCGCGCTCGTGTCCGACTCGCTCGACAAGCATCTCGACACATTCCGACGCCGTCAGTTGCCCCAGGTGGTAGCGGAGCGAGAAGGCGACACGGACACAGCGATGCATCCGCCAGAAGAGCATGCCGATACGGTCCTCGGGGGACGCGGCGAATCCGCTGTCCCAGAGAAGAAACTCCCAGTGGATGGCCCACCCTTCCAGGTAGAACGGTGTGTCGAAGATGCGGCGGTGGGTGCGGTAGCGCTGGGCCATAAAAAGCTGCAGGTGGTGACCCGGAATTAATTCGTGCTGGACCGTGGCGCGGGCGAAGTGGCGGTTGTTGCCCCGCAGGCTCATTCGCTTGCGCTCCTGCGACATTTCCGCCGTCGGGAAGGAGACATAGATGGTCTCGCCGCCCAGAAAGAAGGGGTTTTTCTTCTGCCATTCGGGTGTCATCATGGTCATGCGCCAGATTTCGCGGGCAAGCGGCGGGACTGTAACGAGGTCGCGGTCCGTTACGAAGGCGATGGCTTCGTCGGCGAGGGCGCGGACAAGGGCGGGCTGTTCGCCGGGCGCGACATGGCGGGTCTTCACCATTTCGAGTGCGTCCCGCCAGTTACCGCCGAAGCCGAGTTCGTTTGCGGCCTTTATCATTTCGGTCTCGCACCAGGCATACTCGCGCTCGCCGATAGCAATCAGTTCGTCGGGGGTGTAGGGGATGAGTTCGCCCCTGAGGGCGGCGAGGAGGGCGTCCGCGCCGATGGGGTCGCCGACAATATGCTCGTCATCGGCGGGCGTTCCCTCGGTGGTGCCACGCAGGGCGTGGGCGTAGTCGGCGAGGGCGGTGTCGGCGAGGGGGTACGGTTCGCGCAGCCACCAGGTAAAGAGCGGGTCGTAGGCGTCGAAGAAACGAAACCATAGGCCGAGGACGTCGCGTATCTCGCCGATAGTGCGGGCGGCGCGTTCGCCGGTGACAGTCCCGACCACGCTGGTGTCGGTGACGGTCTTTGTGAGGGCTTTAATCTGCTCGGTGAGGCGATGGAGAGTCTCGGCGCAGCGGGCGGGGTCGGGGGCCGTCATGGCGCGGCGGGTCTCGTCCATATCGGCGATGGCGGCGGCGAAGGGAAGGAGGGCAGCGGTCTCGTCGCGGCGGCGGTCGGCGATAGCGAGGTCGTCGATCTCGCCTCGGAGGAGGCTGCGGAAAAGGGCGGCGTCGGCCTGGCCTTCGCGGGTCAGGGCGTCGAAATCGAGGGCATCGAGCGCGGTCTGCCACTCGCCGTAAAACTCCCGCAGGCGGGCGGGGCGGGCGGGGCGGGCGGGCGCAAAGGCGGGCGGCAGGGCGCGTGTGAGGGCGTCCCGGTCGGTCTCGAAGCGCCGGAGAAAGTCGGGGAGGTTGTCGCGGACGAAGAGTTCATCGGTCACCTGTTTATTTGTCCTTTAGTCACGCTGGGTTCACCCCTCCCCCAGTCCCCCTCCGAAGGAGAGGGGGTGTTGTCTACGTTTTCCACAGCGGCTTCGCACATGGCTGAGGCAGATTCCGCCAAAGCTTTGGGCGGAGCAGATGTGGCTAATGACTCTAACACCCCCTCTCCTTCGGAGGGGAGGGGTGAAAAATTCATCCAAACCTCGTGGGAGACAGCAGATCGACGGCAATCGGCGGTGTTTCGTCCGAGAGCAGCGCGGCGACGATTTTGCCGGTGACGGGTGCGAGGCTGACGCCCATCATGGCGTGGCCCGTCGCCGCCGTCAGGTTTTTCCACCTGCGGAACCGCCCGACATACGGCAGGCCGTCGGGTGAACAGGGGCGCAGGCCATGCCAAACGGGCAGATTTCGGAGGTCACCCGGCCCAAAATCGGGGAAATAGCGCGGGATGGCCTCCAAAATCCCCTCGACGCGCGGGGTATTAATGGTCTCGTCCAGCCCGGCGATCTCCATGGTCCCGCCAAAGCGCAGCGTGTCCCCCATCGGCGTGACGGCGACCCGCGCCTCGACCAGAATCGAGCACAATTCGGGCTTGCGGACGGGATGGGGAAGCGTGACGCTGTAGCCCTTTCCCGCCTGGATCGGGAGCCGAAGACCCAAGCCGCGCGCCAGCTTCGGGGACCACGACCCACCCGCGATCACGAACTCGTCGGCGGTAATATCGTCATCTCCGCCGTGGTTCGTGGTCGCCGCGACGACCCGGATTCCCTCGGTACGCCAGCCGGTAATTTCTGTCTGCCAGCGGAAGTCACAGCCGCCCGCCACGAGCGCGTCCGTCAGAGCGGCGACAAAGCGCTGCGGCGACAGGTGGGCATCGAGCGGACAGTGGACGGCCCCGGCGATGTCCATGCGGACACCGGGATCAAGTTTCGCCGCATCTTCGGGAGTCAGAACATCGGCGGGGATTCCCAGCTCCCGCGCCACTGCCGCTGTCGCCGCCTCCTCGTGGAGCGCGTGGTCGGTCTTGCAGAGCATCAGCAGGCCGCGCCGTGTCAGCCCGAAGACATCGCCGAACTCGGTGGAAAGCTCCTCGTAAGCGGCGCGGCTCGCCAGGCTCAGATCGCGCAGAAGCGGCGCGGACCGGTCAACGTGGGTCTTGGTCGCCGACCGCGCAAAGTTCACGCCCCATGCGATCAGGTCCTTGTCCATGCGGGGACGAATGTAAAACGGACTGCGGGGATTGCGCATCATTCGGAGGCCCATCGCCACCATCCCCGGCGCGGCAAGCGGGATAAAGTGCGACGGCACGATCATTCCCGCATTGCCTGTCGAGCAGCCGTCCCGGTCCGCCCCGCCCCGCTCGACAACCGTGACGCGGTGACCTTTTTGCAGCGCGTACCAAGCCGTGCACAGCCCGATAATCCCGCCACCGATAATGCAGACCGACTTAGATTTAGACATTCAGCCCGTGATTCCCCAGCAGTACGGATCTTTTGGATCGAGAAGCAGCGTCGCCTCGGAGTTCACCCACGCACTGCCGCGTATCTCCGGGACAATGCTGCCGTCGTCCAGAACCTCGGCAATCGCGCCCGTAAACACGCTCCCGATAATGCTCTCCTGATGCCAGAGCGCACCGGGTTTCAGCTTGCCATCCGCGTGGAGACAGGCCAGTTTCGCGCTGGTTCCCGTCCCGCAGGGCGAGCGGTCATAGGCTTTGCCGGGACACAGAACAAAGCTCCGGCTGTCGGCACTGGAACCCTGCGGCGGCCCGAAAAGCTCGATGTGATCGATCTCCGCGCCGTCGCGTCCTGTGATCCCCTGCGCGACAAGCGCCTGCCGGACCTCCCAGGCAAAATCCGTCAGCGGCTCGACATCGGCGAAGGCCAAATTCTGTCCGTGGTCTTCGCACAAAAAGAACCAGTTCCCGCCCCACGCAACATCACCAGTCACGGTTTGTCTGCCAGGAAGCGTCACCGAGACGCTTTTGTGCAGACGGTACGACGGCACATTTTGGACGGAGACGCTGCCGTCATTGTGAAGTTGGGCAGTGATGACGCCGACCGGCGTTTCGATCCGGTGCGTTCCTGGCGTGATACGGCCGAGATGCGCTAGGGTCACGAGCAGGCCGATAGTCCCGTGACCGCACATCCCAAGATAGCCGACGTTGTTGAAGAAGATAATACCCGCCGTGCAGGCGGGGTCGGCAGGCTCGACCAAAAGCCCGCCGACCAGAACGTCCGAGCCGCGCGGTTCACAGACAACCGCCGAACGAAACGCATCGTGGTGCGTCTGGAAATCCCGGAGCATTTCCGCCGCCCCGCGCCCCGCGAGAGTGGGACCACCGTCGATCACCAGACGTGTCGGTTCCCCGCCCGTGTGGGAATCCACGATCCGGACACGGCGCGTGTCGCCCGTTTTCATGCGGCGACTGCCACCCGTTCGGCTGCCGCTGCGGGCCGCGTCGCGATACCGTCGCGAATGATTTTCAGAACGGCCTCACGCTCCGCCCCGACCAGCGGCAGGCGCGGCGCGCGTGTCAGCTCAGACCCAAGCCCGACCTCTGCCATCGCCAGCTTGATGTACTGCACCAGCTTGGTATGCACATCAAGGTGCAGAAGCGGCATGTACCAGCGATAGAGTTCCCGTGCCTTCTCCCACTGCCCGGTCGAGGCGAGGTCCCACAGCAGGCGGTTCTCGTGCGGGAACGCGTTCACCAGGCCGGAAACCCAGCCTTCCGCGCCAAGCATCACGGATTCGAGTACCAGATCATCTACGCCTGCAAACAGTGTGTACCGGTCCCCAACCGCGTTCCGCAGGTCCGTGATACGCTGCACCTTCTCCGACGACTCCTTGATGGCAACCAGAGTCGGTTCGTCGGCAAGTTCCACGAAAGCGGCAGGCGTGATGTCCACATGGTACGAAACCGGGTTGTTGTACACCATAATCGGAAGGTCCGTGGCCCGAGCGACCGTCCGGAAGTGCGTGATGGATTCACGGGTATCGGATTTGTACACCATCGCGGGCAACACCATCAGACCGTCGGCCCCGACTCCGGCGGCGGCCTTTGCGTAGCGGGATGCCATCGCGGTCGTGTATTCCGCCACTCCGCTCAGAACCGGGACGCGTCCGGCGACATGTTCGACCGCAGCACCGAGAACGGTCAGCTTTTCGTCGGCGGTCAGCGAGCAGTTTTCGCCGACCGTGCCGAGCATGATCAGTCCGTGTACTCCAGCGCCCAACAAAATGTCGATATGGCGCAGGGTGCCGACAATATCAAGGGATTCGTCGGAGTGAAATTGGGTCGTAACCGCGGGAAACACGCCGCGCCAGTTGCTGGACATAATTAATTCTATCCTTCCGAAGCGCCGACCTTTCGGCAACAGATATTGACATCGTGTGCAATATCAAGTATATTGGCGCCAGTATACGAAGCTTTGTATACAATGTCAAGTTTTTAATTTAACTTTATGCCAGCTACTATTACCGATGCA
>JAZKEA010000522.1:0-2308 GCA_040387315.1 Armatimonadota bacterium
GCGGGAAAGGCAACATTGATTTTATGCAGCTTTTGGTGAGGGGCAATCGTAATTGCATGGCAGTCTTCCGGACGAATAAAGGTGATTTGCCCCGCAGTCAGGGTCGCGCGTGTGCCATTAACCAGGTGCAGCGCTTCTCCCGCGAGAATGAAGGCTATCTCGTAAAAGTCATGGGTATGCGCGGCGATCTGATAACCGCGGCGATTCTGCACGGCAAGCAGAGCGGCATGCAGGGAACCCTCCGGCACAATCTCCGAGAAGCAGAGCCGTGGAATAGTGGTCATGCGCGTATTGTAGAAGAAAATGCACCCAGAGAGCAAGATGCCGACCTGCCAAACCGAATAAACTTGTCATGACACATCAAACCAGGAGAATGAAAATGACAACGACGACAGCCGCCGCGGGACGATTGAAACCCGAGCAGGTGACGCACTATGAGCGCGAGGGCTACCTCCTTTATCATAACCCGGTCTTCAGCCCGGAAAAATTCGCGGCATTGAAGGCGATCTTTGAGGAGAATCTGGCGCTGTATGGAGAAGATGATCTGGACCACGCGCACTACCGTGATCCACGGCTTCTCGATTTCCTACTGGCGGAGGAGGTACTCGATCTGGTCGAGCCCCTGATCGGCCCCAATATCGGTCTGTGGTCGTCGCACTTCATCAGCAAGCCACCGCTCACCGGAAAGGCGACCCCCTGGCACGAGGATTCTTCCTACTGGAACGGACGGGTTTCCACGATGGAGAATCTCTGCACTATCTGGCTGGCCCTCGACGAGGCGACTCCGGAGAACGGGTGTATGCGTGTTATCCCGGGAAGCCACACAAACGGGTTCTCCGAGTATGAGAGCGTGGACAGTGCGAAGAACATCTTCGGGTCACAGATCAAGCCCGAACTGATCGACGAATCCAAGGCCGTTTATTTCGCGCTCAAGCCGAACGAGTGCAGCCTGCACGAAGCGCGAATCATTCACGGGGCGCAGGCGAACACCTCGCCCAAGCGCCGCGCGGGCTACACGATGCGCTACTTCCCCACTACCAGCAAGCTCAACCCCGAGCGCAACAAAAACAACAAATTTTGGCTTGCACGCGGCAGTGATATTGCCGGCAACCCCTACGAGAACGCGTGACGAATTGTGTAGCAATCGCATAGCCGCAGTATTGCGGCAATGCTTAACAGATGCCTATCGTTTGTTTAGAGGACACGGATCAATCCAGCCGGGTTTCTGAGTTGGCAGACCAAACTGGTTAAGAACCGTAGGGTCATCTCCAGCGTGTCTATCCCAACACGTTTCTAGCTGAAACAGATCGAATCTCTCGGGATATTGACGCAAGAACTTTGCTCTTAATACCTTGAGATGCTCCTCACGTTCCGCTCGGTAAAAAGGCGTATCAAAGTCAATTAGTGCCGTTTGATTATAAGAGTCGGCGAAAGCTTGCCATCCATCCGTTTCAACAAGAGATTTAGTGCGTTCCTGAGTTTCCTGCTCAACTTTGTAAGCATCAGCAGCATGATTCGTTATCTCGGCTAAACGCATCGCGCCGATATTTTGGTAGCCTTGAACCGCCTCCCAAACCAATACATCTCCGCAATTGAAGAAGAATTGGTTGAAGCCGCCATTATGTACCTGAAGCTCAACGGTCCACATGGCATAAAACCTTCGCAGATCGGAGGGCAGGAAGGCAATGCGTACTTCCTGCTCAGACCAGTCAGCGCCGTCATGGCTCAGCCTGTGGAGGACATGATGAAAGACGGCATAATCCAGATCTTCGTCAGATAACGACTCGACTTCGGCAGCGCTTAGGTAATCCATACCAGTGATTTCCTTTCAGACTTTCAGGATGCCGCGCAGAATAGCTGTCGCGGCCTCTTTATCCAGTGGCTCGTTGTTGTTGCCGCACTTGGGTGACTGAATACAAGAGGGACAGCCCGACTCACAGGGGCACTCCGTCAGCAGCGTTCGCGTGGCACCCAGCCATTCGTCGATGAGGCGGTAGCCGGTTTCCGCGATACCGACGCCGCCGGGGTGCGCATCGTGGACAAAGATGGCGGGTGCCCCTACTTGGGGATGCCAGGGAGTAGACACGCCGCCGATATCGTTACGGTCACAGAGGGCAAAGAGCGGCAGCAAAGAAATAGAGGCGTGTTCCCCGGCATGGACACCGCCCGCGAGATCCAGATTTGCCTTCTCAAGATCATAGGCGAGGCCGCTCGGAAGTGGATACCAGACGGCTTCCGTCTCGAAGACCTGCTCCGGAAGGTCCAGATCGAAGTTTCCTAAAACTTCGTCGGTAAAGAGCTGCTTCTG
>JAZKEA010000523.1:0-5043 GCA_040387315.1 Armatimonadota bacterium
GGCTGACCGGTACGTACAAAAACAGCTTCCTCTATGGAAGCACGAACCCGGATGCTGCCATTGGTCCGCGTGGTTCCCTTGTCTATGGGCTGAACTACACGCAGAATATGGGCGATGCCTTCAGCCTGTCTCTCGGCGGTTCCATGACCGATGATAAGACCAAGGCGAATGCGCCGACACAGGGCCTGAAAGCGGAAGCAAAACTCGGTCTGAAGTTTTAAATCCGCGGTTCCGGTGTTTTTTTAAAGCCCGAGCCCCGTGCTGAATTCAGCACGGGGCTCTTTTTTTCTTGACGCTGTCTGCTGCGGCGTCGTACAATCCGCATCGTGACTCTAACGCCAACAACCCTGTCTGAAGAAACCGCTGAATTCCTCGTCACCTCGGAGGGAGAGGACCTTCTGGGTGAGGTTGGCGCGCTTCCCGGTGACACGCCGCAGCGGGTGCTTGCCCTGCGAAAGCGCGGTCTTGACCCCGAGATCGCGTCTGCCGCGCTCGCTGTTGCCGAAGCGCGGCATCGTGCCCGATTTCGTTTCCCCGATGCCGCCCGGCTGTTTTTCACGCCGGATGCCCTGGCACAGGCAACCTCTCCAATTATCGCTGCGTACCATGCGGAAAGGCTCGCGGCTTCCGGCGCTAAAACGGTCGTTGATCTCGGCTGCGGTGTCGGGATGGACACTCTGGCGCTTGCCGAGGCGGGACTCACCGTTCTTGCCCTGGAGCGCGATCCGGCCCGCCTGGTGTTCGCCCGCGCCAACGCCGCGCGGCGCGGCGTGTCCGAAAGGATCACCTTCCGTCAGGAAGAGGTGACCGACCTTGACTGGGAAGCGGATGTCGCCTACTGGGACCCTTCCCGCCGTACCGGGCCGGAGGGACGACGTGTCTCCCGCCATGGGGACCAGTACGAGCCGCCGCTCGACTTTCTGCGGGAGATAAAAACACGTGTCCGTATCGGCGGCTGTGTCAAACTATCTCCTGCCCTGCCGGACGAGACGCTGGTAGAGCTGGAAGGACGTATCGAGTTTCTGAGCGAATCGCGCGAATGCAAGGAAGCCTGTGTCTGGTTCGGAGAGGCTTATGGGTCGGCAGGGAATAACACGGCTGCCGCTGTTCTGCTTTCGCCGGAGCGCCACCTGGTGCTCGAACCCGCTGACGACCCCTCGGATCCGTCTGCCGGACCCTTGGGCGCGTTTCTCTTTGATCCCGACCCGGCGGTTCTGCGTGCGGGCTCTCTCGGGACCCTGGCGGATCAGCTTGGAGCACACCGTATCGGGGCCGCGGACGCCTACCTGACGGGCGACACGCTGCCCGAGTTCCCTCTCCGCGCGGCGGTCTCCGCCTATCGCATTGTAGAGGCTCAGCCGTACCGGCCAAAGCAGGTCGGTGCCGCATTGCGCACCCGCGACATAGGACGGCTGATCGTCAAGAAGCGATACTTCGCGCGGGAACCCGATGCCGTCGCGCGGGAGCTGCAGATCAAAGGCGGTTCGCGCGAGGGTATACTGGTTCTGGTGCGAACCACCGCCGCATCCCGCCCCGAGTTTTGGGCGGTACTCTGTGAACCCGTTTGAACCTGTATAGCACCGCTGTCTTCTATCTATGCCTATCTTTGAATTTCGCTGTAACCACTGCGGACGCAAGTTCTCCGCGCTCGTCGGGGTAGTCGCCGGGGCAGTTGGTCCTGCCTGTCCAAAATGCGGGGCGTCCGATGACCTCACCAAATTAGTCTCGCGTTTCGCCCGTGTGCGCTCCGAAGATGAGACAATAGACTCTCTCGCGGAACAGGCGGACAGCCTGGACACGGATGATCCCAAAGCGATGCGCCGCGTGATGAAAGAGATGGTAGGCGAAATGGGCGATGACATGGATGCCGATGAGTTCGAGGCGCTTATGGACGATGCGGGCGATGATGTCGGTGGCGGCGGAGAGGATTTTTAAGGAATAACATGGCTTTTGGTATTGCAGTCGTTGGTTTGGATCATTGGTATACCGCGTTCGGCGTTCTGGATATCGCTGCCGCGTCGGAAAAGGTAGAGCTTGTAGGTATCGCCGACCCGAACGCGGCACGGCTCAGCGAGGTAGCGCAGAAGCACCCACAGGCCGTCGCCGTCGCTGACTACCGGGACCTGCTGAATCGGGACGATGTGACGCTGGTTGCTATCTGCGCGCCCACCGATCAGGCCCCCGCCATCGCGAAGGCGGCGCTGGCGGCGGGGAAGCACGTTGTCTCGGTGAAGCCACCGGCTCGTACTCTTTCCGAACTGGATGAGGTACTCGCCCAGGCGGCTGCCACCGGCCTGTTTTACGGCTCGTTCGAGGGAATGCAGCGACTGCATCCTAAGTCCCAGCGTCTCCGTGAACTTATCGCCGAGGGCGCAATCGGTCAGCCCGTAACCTACCATCAGGTCGGACATGGCGGCCTGCCCTCTCCCTGGCCTGGTCAGCCGTCAGGTGCGGACTCCTGGTGGATTCGCGCGGGTCAGGTTCCCGGCGGGGCGTGGCTGGATCACGCGATCTATGCCATTGACCTGGCACGTTACATCTTTGACGGAGAAATCGAGCTGGCGACGGTCTCCGGTCTGACCGACCAGCTTATCCATAAAACGCTTGGCATGGAGGACTACGGCGCGGCCTTGATGCGCCTCAACTCTCGGGCCGAGGGCGCTCCTCGCGTCACGCTCTTTATTGAGGACACCTGGGCCGCGGAAGGGGCCAAGGGGGGTGGCGCACATAGCCTGGATATTATTGGAACCGCCGGTATCCTGCGCTTCGACGGCAAGGCAAATGCCTGGGTCGTGAGCAAGACAAACGCCGAACCGGTTTCTCACGCGGTCGCCGCATCACCGTTCTTCGTCCTGGACGCCCTGCCGGAGGTCGTCGCCGCGCACGGTCGCGGTGAGGTGACCCCGTTCGGGGCTGCGGATGCCCGCGCTAATCTCCAGGCCTGCCTGCAGTTTTACGCTGCCGCGAGATAGTCCGCTTTCCTGCGGTCGCGGAGCGCTTCAAAATCAAGCTCTTTACCAACCGGGGCTGAAAGCCCTGGTCTGTGCGGCGGCGCTTCGCTTGCCATTCGCCCTCCGGGCGCTAAAAATGAAGATCTCTTCCTCTTCCGCCCGGAGGGCGAATGGTGAGGGAACCGAACCGCGCAGCGAGGGGCTTTTAGCCCCTCGTGACTTCGGCCAGCCAAAGAAGGGAATAGGAAATGACGCCGGACCCAAACCAGGAGAGGCTGGAGGAGTTCGGCGTCCGCCTGGTCGCTCCACTGGGCGGAAGGCTGAACCAGCACTGGCTCGTTGAGTCGTCCTCGCGTGAACCACTTGTTTTGCGCCGCTGGTCAACGTCTGCACTAGACGACATCACCTTCGAACTCCGCCTGCTCGCGCGTGTCGCAGCGATGGGGTGGCCTGTTCCGTCAGCGATTGACGGTCCTTGGGAGCGGGATGGTCACTTCTGGAGCCTCTTTACGTTTCTTCCCGGTGAATCGCCTGCCACCAATGACCCCATCGCCGAACAGCGGTCTCGCGGGCGGCTCCTGGCTGAGTTCCACAGTGATCTACAACAACTTCAGGACTTCGGTCAACGGGGGACGTGGCGGCGCTGCGAGGAGATCCTTGCCGACCCGGCGCTGGACCGCATTTTGAGCGACCATGAACCGAAACGGCCCGAAGACGTTGCCGTGCTCCGGTGGCACCTGAACCGGGCGCGGGAAAGGATTGTCGGTGTTCCACTTCACGATCGGTCGGACATCATCATCCACGGTGACTTTACGCCGTGGAACCTGCGCTTTCACAGGGGACAACTCTCCGGGATTCTCGACTTTGAGCTTTCGCATCACGACCATCGAATCGGCGACTTTGCTCTGTCCTGGCGCGGCAAGTATGATGCTGTGGTTCTTGGGTACGACGAAGTCGCGCCTCTTGAGCCGGAAGAGTGGGCACTGGTGACTCCTCTATGGTGGGCAGGACTGATCGAGGGAGTATGTCAGGACCTCACGAAGGGCATATACGATGACGGATGGAGCATCCGAAAGCTCCTGCAGCGCTCCGTCTTGATGGGACCGGACGCCGAACCGTACCGATAGGTCATACTGCCGTGTATCGCGAAAACGTGTTATGCTCGCGGTCAAAGAAAGCCTGATCGCCGCGCCTTTCCCTTCCAATGCCTGAACCGTTGCCTGGGCGGGAAGAGCCTCATGCTCTCAGCCCGTCACAACCGCGTTCTATGAGCGGCTGAACTCTGTAGGCGAGCCAACGAAGGTTGCTCTGGCTGGCTGTATGCGGAAGATGTTGATCATCCTCAATGCTACGCTACGACGAGGCACTGCCTGGAAGTCGGAACAGGGTTCTGCTCTGATTTAGAGGACTTCTGTATCTGTTTTCTGATGCAATTAATTTTTTAAGGGAAGATTCGTTCACCAGGAGATGGAAACCATGGGTTTTCAAAAACCCACCGATCTATTCTCCGTGGCTCATCCAGGTATGGGTATTCTCCGCAATGGTAAAACACATTTAACTCGGGAACGCCGCGATAGCCTTCATCGTCAATTTGAAGACTCAAGCGCACGGACTTGAATTTCATCTGTGACAGAAACAGTTCAAACTGGGAAAACCAGTTGGCTACGAAGCCTTCCTGAAATGTCGTGTTATCGCCGAACTTAATAAACGATAGGTGATTACCTTGCTGTACAGGACTGAAAATTCTGCGTAGCGGGCTGGCTTGGCTGAAGTCGTAGCGGTTCAAGGTAGCAGTATTATGCTCATCGTTTTGAGGAAGTGTGCGGATCATCCCAATGATTATTACGGGGGCTTGAATGTCATTCAAATCCTCCTCAGTAGCCTCACCGTATGACATCGTGACGGGATGGGGACTCCACATTCTGGCAACTCCTGTTAAGCAATTATGGCTGATAAATCATTGTAACGCCTGAGCGTTGTTTGATGCAGTACAGGAGTTTTGCCAGTCGGGCAAACAGAAGCAACCCCGTCATAAAAGCGTACTATGAGCGGCTAAAGGCCGCAGGTAAGCCAACGAAAGTTGCTCTGGTCG
>JAZKEA010000523.1:5053-7561 GCA_040387315.1 Armatimonadota bacterium
TGGTCGCCTGCATGCGGGAGATGCTAATATCACTAAATGCAATCCTCAAACAGAAGTAACGGTGGCAAGAGAAACCACTCGGTGGCGTGGTTGCCACAGTTTGCTGGTGATATCGCGAGTGATCTATCCATAAGTGAACTTTCCCAGCAACTAAGCAATGTCGGGCTTCGCTCCGAGATGCGTTTCTCTTCGCACTACACGGATGGGATTTACCTACGTCTGTATATAGGTGCAGATGTGATATTGGAGCGCGAAGCCCCGTCTAATTATGTGGTGCGAGGCGAAGCTACGACGGCGGAGCAGATACGGGCCGCTCTGGTTCAGTTATCCTCCTGCCTCACGCTCCTCGACATTCGCCATGCTATTGAGGCTTATGACGAGTCCACCGCGATTATAGACTGTTTGCATTACAACTGGCCTTGTTCTGATGAACAGCCTTAACAATGCAAACAGTTGCTTATTTCTGAACGGTGATGATCCGGTTGTCGATCAGGCGAACGCCGCCGATACGAACCGCGATGGCGACAAGAGCGCGATCCGTAATGTCATTGACATCGATCAGTGTTTCCGGATCGACAACGGCAATATAATCGAGTTGTGCTGTCGGCTGCTGTGACTCCAGCAGTGTCAGAAGCCAGTGGCGCAAAACCGGCCCCTGATGGGTGGGCATCTCCCGGTTGGAAGAGTTCAGCAGGTCCTGTGCCGTGTCCAGAAGATAGGGGATGACCAGCGCCTGTTTTCGGGCTTCCGGGGACAGGCGAGTATTTCGGCTGGACATAGCAAGGCCGTCCGGCTCCCGGATCGTTGGGCAGGGGACAATCGTGGTCGGAAGGTTCAGATCCGCGACCATCCGCTCGATCACCTTGAGCTGCTGCCAGTCCTTTTCGCCGAAGTAGGCCCGTTCCGGCTGAACTATCCCAAGCAGTTTCGCCACCACAGTCGCCACACCGGCGAAATGACCGGGCCGAAAAGAACCCTCAAGCAGTCTGCCCAGCGTTCCATCTACGTTAATCGAGGTGCTGAAACCCTCCGGATACATCTCCTCGGCGGAGGGGGCGAAGAGCAGATTCGCTCCCGCCTCGGCAGAAAGGGCCGCATCCCGTTCCAGGTCGCGCGGGTAGGCCGCGAGGTCTGATTTCTCGTTGAACTGCGTCGGGTTCACAAAAACGGAGACGATAATCGTGCCGCACTCCTCCTTCGCGCGGCGGATCAGCGCGAGATGGCCCTCGTGCAGGGCTCCCATTGTCGGTACAAAGCCGACCGGCGCTGAACTGCCGCGCCGCGCCTCCCGCACTCTCAGCCGCACTTCCTCTACCGTTGTCAGGCGCTCCATAGAACCGATCGCTCCTTACCGAACTCCGCAAATGCCGTATTGTACCTTTTCAACTTCGCTCCTTTTTGCGAAAATGAAACCTATGGAAACAAATAACGTCCGAACAGATATGAGATGTCTCCCTGAAATTGAAACAAAGCTTCGATTGAACCTTCGCCCGTCCCCCCTGGCTGCCGTCGCATCAGGGGCACTCCTCGCCTTAGCGCCGTCCTCTTTTGCCCAGGAACTTCCACCCACTCCCGCCCCTGTGCCGCCTGCGGCAGCGGCGCCTGTCCCACCCCCCATCACGGTCACGGTGAACGGCGAGCCGGTGGTTTTCGCGTCTCAGGCGCCGGTGGAGCAGGGGGGAACGATCCTGGTGCCGCTTCGGGGCGTTTTTGAAAAACTGGGTGCCGGTGTCCAGTATACGGCGGCGACCAAGACGATCACCGCGGTACGCGGCGTGACGACGGTTACTCTGCGTCTCGGCGACGCCAACGCGTATGTGAACGGTGAGGCGCGTCCGCTCGCGGTCGTGCCACAGGCGCTGAACGGGGTCACCGTGGTTCCGCTCCGGTTTGTCTCGGAGGCGCTTGGGGCGCAGGTCGCCTGGAAGCGGGACATCCTGACGGTGGTTATTACGACGGGCGCTCCTGTGGCGGATCAGCTTCCGACACCAGAGGGAACAGATCCTGTCTTTGGAACCGTGACCGGTCTGCTTCCGGAAACCAGCTCCGTTACCGTTCGCCTCCCCGGCGGCGTGAACAACCGTATCGCGCTGGATTCTGCGGCATCGCTGCTGGTGAAAAGCAGCGACGAAGGGCCGGAAGAGGCGCAGCCTCTAACCAGTCTAAAGCCGGGCGATCAGGTGACGATTACGCGGAATGACCAGGCGCAGGGAATAGTTCTTCGTGTCCGGACCGATCAGCGTCGGGGTTTTCTGAAGTCGGTTACCGCTCTCCCCGACGGGGGCGCGACGATAACTCTGACAGACGGGTCTGTTGTCGAGGTGGTCAACGGCGCTCCTGTTTCCATGGCAGGCCGCCGTATCGCCCTGCGGGAGGTACAGGAGGCGGAAAACCTGGTGATCCGGCTGGACCAGGTGTCGAAGAAAGGGATTGGCATCGCGGTGGCGACCGATGATGACCCGAATCCGATTCCGCCCATCAAGGTCGAGGCGTCATCGGTGACGCAGA
>JAZKEA010000523.1:7571-14404 GCA_040387315.1 Armatimonadota bacterium
CTCCGTGCCTCGGACACGCTTTCGGTGACGGTGGTCGGTACGCCGGGTGTGCAGGGAAGATTCAGCGTCCCTGGTGCAGCGGGCATCGAGGATATTGCTCTTGCCGAGAAGGCGCCCGGTATCTATACCGGTTCGGTAACGATTCCTCAAGGTATTACGGCTCAGGGCGCGAGTGTCATTGCTTTTCTGTTCAAAGGGATCTCATCGACTCCGCCCCTGGAGGCCGAGGGAAAGCTGAATATAGATGCCGCCGCTCCTTTGCTGGAGAGTTTTGACCCGAAGCCGAACAGTAAGACAGAGAACCTTCGCACACTGATCTACGGAACGTATACCGATCCCGGATCGGGAATCGACTCCGCGGCAACCCGTCTCGAAGTCGATGGCAAAGATATGACCGCTTCAGCCCAGATTACGGACTCGTTCTTCTCCTTTAAGCCAAACTCCGATCTGTCACTTGGTAAAAATACGGTCGCTATAGTCGCCAAAGACAAAGCGGGGAACGAAGTGCGTCGTGAGTGGACATTCACTGTTTCCGCACCGGCAAATCCGATTACCTCGCTCTCCGTCACCCCCGACGATGAGCCGCTGCTGAACGCCGGAACTCTGGTGACGGTTCGTATTCAGGCGACACCGGGCGGGCAGGCGCGGTTCCGTATCGGAGATACGGTTGTTGATCAGTCTATGCCGGAGCAGACGCCCGGTGCGTATATTGGCAGCTACACAGTAAAGCAGGGAGATTCCGCAAGTCGTGTGCCCGTGACGGTAACCTTCAAGCCGGGGAACGGCCCCGCCGTCTCTCAGGTCTCCGGCGCAAGAATCACGCTCGCTGCCGGCGCTCCGGGAATTCCCACAATAGAACGTCCTCGGGAAGGGGCGTCGGTGGGGAAAACGGTCACCATCAACGGGACCGCCGCGCCGGGTACCATCGTCCGTCTCAAACTGGTGTACCAGGGCAAAGTGCTTGTGATTGCCTCTCAGGGAACCATTTTCGATGCGGAGGTGAAAACAGGATCCGATGGGAGATGGAGTACCGGTGCGGTCGAGCTGAACGTTCCGACCAGTGTCTCTGGCGTCTCGTTCACGCTGACTGCCGTCGGGGTAGACGCAGCAGGAAAACTTTCGGATGCCACGACCGTGAAGTTCAAGCGATAAGAGGGTAACAGGTTACCAAGAATTCGACAGAGAACAAAGAGTTATTATGATACTGACCCAGGAGCAGAAGCAGGAGTTCTACGACAGGGGCATTCTCAAGCTGCCTGGTGTCGTTTCACAGGAGCTGGTTTTGAAGGCGCGACGGGCGATCAACGCCTATATCGGTCAGAACGGCATTGATCCAAGCGAGCTTAACAAATATCGTTCTCAATCCTACTGCCCCGGACTGGGCGGCGATCCTGTTATCACCGACCTCTATAACGCGTCGCCACTCAAATCTATCGCCGAAAGCTTAATCGGCGAAGGCTCCGTCAAACCTGTCGGGGGTGGTCAGATAGCTCTGCGCTTTCCCTCAGGAGACGACACGCCACGCGACCCTAAACCGCACATTGATGGGATGTACACCCCGACAAACGGGGTGAAAGAGGGGACTATCGCGAATTTCACGGCGCTTGTCGGGGTGTTTCTTTCTGATCTCCCGGAGCCGTTCGCGGGAAACTTCACCGCGTGGCCGGGTTCCCATCGAACGTACGAGGCTTACTTCCGAGAGAAGGGCCCCGAGGCGCTTCTCAGTGGCCTGCCTCCCGTCGAACTGGGCGAACCGGAGCAGTTTACGGGATCTGCAGGCGATGCCGCCCTGTGCCATTATCAGCTAGGGCATGGCATTGCAAGCAACGTCTCGTCGAACATACGCTATGCGATCTTCTTTCGCCTTCTTCATGTCGATCATGAACAGTATCACTGGGAGTGCATGACAGACATCTGGAAAGAGTGGTCCGGACTGCAGGAGTTTCGTTAAGCGCCTTTCGGTGAACTGACAGGCGACTCCTCAAGATCGCAGAGAGCCAGGTCAAGGGCATAGACGCTGATCTGAATCTCCCAGAGCGACAAAAACAGCGACCCCATTAAACTGACAAGACTCGCCCCGAAGAATATCTTGCCCGCCTGCTCCCATCCCTCGTACAGAACGAAGATGCAGAGCACCGCCAGCAGAATGCTGAACACGCCCAGCCACTGCATGTTGCGGATCAAGAAGATACGGCGCCGCAGGTTCGCGATCTGCTTGGGTAATGTCGGGCTTGGAGCGCTCTTGTGCTGGGCGCTCAGGTTTCGGATCAGCGTGGCAATTGCCAGGAAGCGGTTTGTATAGGCCAGCATCAGCAGGGAAAGCGCCGGAAAGAGAAGTGCAGGGGTTGTCAGCGTAATATCCATCGTTACTGCGTTATTCCACGTCGCGAGCGCGTTCGCCTCCGAGTATTGGGTATCCTAGTTTTATGAACTCAGCTGAGCTTGTTTCCCTGGATAACTATGTCGAAGCCGCGCTGCCGCGTGCGCTTGAGGAACTTTCGCAGATGGTCGCGGTGCCAAGTGTCGCCGCCCAGCCGGATTCACCTATGCGCGACGGTGCGGAGGTTGTGGCCTCTCTTCTGCGTCTGCGTGGGCTGGAAGCGCGTCTGCTGCCGACAGACGGGGGACCGCCGGTTATCTTTGCGGAAGATCGAAGCGCCGGTGTCGATGCTCCCACGGTGCTGTTCTATAACCACTACGACGTTCAGCCTGCCGAACCGCTGGAATTATGGGACAGTGATCCGTGGACACTGCGCATCGACGGTGATCACGCGTATGCGCGCGGTGTCAGCGACGACAAAGGTCACATATCCTGCCGCCTGATGGCGCTCGATGCGCTTCGGGCGCAGAATGGCGGCGCTCTGCCCGTCAACGTCAAATGGGTGATCGAGGGCGAGGAGGAGGTGGCGAGTGTCCACCTGCCTGCTTGGATCGAGGCTAATGCGAATATTCTTGCTGCCGATGTCTGTTTGTGGGAGTTCGGCGGTGTAGACGACGAGGGGCGGCCCGAGATCATCTGCGGTCTCCGAGGCATAGCGTACCTCGAACTCCATGCTAAAACCATCGCCTATGATGCCCATAGCGGCGTTGGCGGCTCTCTCTTCCCGAATGCGGCCTGGCGTCTGGTCTGGGCTCTGGCGACGCTGAAAGGGCAGGACGAGCGTATCCTGATTCCCGGTCATTATGATTCTGTCCAGACCGCTACCGAAAACGACAAACGCCTGCTCGCGGCATTACCGGACACGGAAAGCTATCTTAAGCGGGAGTTCGGTTTGTCCGAGTTCCTGCATGGGGCGACCGGCGCCGAGTATCAGCGCCAGGCGGTCTTCGAACCTACCTGCACTATCTGTGGTATTTCCTCCGGTTATGAGGGCGCGGGCGCTAAAACCGTTTTACCCGCCGCGGCGATGGCAAAGGTCGATTTCCGCCTGGTACCGGATCAGGACCCGGAGGCGGTGCTGAAAAGTCTGCGTGCCCATCTGGACGGCCAGGGTTTTTCGGACATCGAGATCCGTTATCTGGGAGGACAGCGACCGGGGCGTGTGGACCCCAGCCACCCTCTGGTAACGCTTGCCGCGGATATCGCGCGCGATATCTATGGTAAAGAGCCGTCGATTATCCCGATGGTCGGTGGTTCCGGTCCCATCCATCCCTTTGTCGCCGGACTGCGGGTTCCCGTGGTTACCTGCGGCTGTGGCTACCCCGGCTCACGCGTTCATGCCCCAAATGAAAACCTTCGTCTTAGTGATCTGGTGCTTGGCGCAAAGCATACCGCTCGGTTTTTGGCCGCGCTTGTTGAGCGCGGGGTTGGGTCTAGCAGACAGTAGCTGTGGGGAGGAGGGCATAAATATCTGCGGCATGCGCTACCTGGTTTCGCCCCGCTCGTTTCGCATGGTAGAGTGCGCCATCCGCCTCATACAGCAGAGTGTCGACGTCGCTGAAGCGTCCCCGCCCGCCCTGGCTGATCGTCGCGGCGCCGACACTCGCCGTCACCGGCCGCCCCTGCCACACAGCCGACGCGAACGATGCACGTACTCGTTCGCCGATCAGGAGGGCGGCTTCCCGGTCGGTTTTCGGCAGTACGATAGCAAACTCTTCACCACCGTAGCGTGCGACGCAGCAGTCCGATAACTTTTCTTCTCGTCGGAGGAGATCGGCTACTTGCTTGAGAGCTTCATCACCTGCCTGATGACCGAATGTGTCGTTATACTCTTTGAACTTGTCGACATCCACAAAAAGCAGGGACAGCGGCGTGTGACCCCGCCGAGCTCGCGCCCACTCGGAGTGCAGTTCTTCCTCCAGAGCCCGTCGGTTTTTGAGCTGTGTAAGACCGTCCTGCTGGGCAAGGCGCGTCAGCGTTTGGTTCGCGGTGCGAAGCGCCTGTTCCTGCCGTGTTCGTGTACCCATATCCCGCGAGAGGGATAATCCCGCTACTCCGAGAAGAACGACGACAAAGCTCGTCCACAGCCACATCTTGTTTCGCTCTTCTTCCGCTCCCTGTTCGATTTCCGCGGTAAGCTTGGTCAGTTCCTGCTCTTGATCCTCGCATAGGCGCAGGGAGAGCGGATAAAGCCGTCTGTAATACGAATCGCTCACAGACAGGGTGTGTATAGCCTCTTTCCGCTTGCCGGAATCCAGCAGTTTGCGGCTCTCTTCCAGGGTATCGAGATAGAGGCGGGTTCGTGGAAGAAGGTCCGTGTAAACTTCGCTATGGGAAGATGATGGAGCGGAAGTGTAGGTTTGTAGGCTGGCAAGAAGCTTCCATGCTTCGTCGAGGGGTGGCTGTACATCAATTCGCTGAGCAGTATCTCCGTGACGGATATAGCTGGACGTGATAAGCCGAACTTCTTCTACAGCGCTTTCCAGATTGACTGATAGCAGGTGTAATCTATACGTTGCATTGAGGGTCCGCTGACGCTGCTGCACTGCCGTGGTGGCGCGAAATCCGGTCACTGTCGTCATAATCAAAAGGAATAAAACACCCACGATACCTAGGCGCAGACGCCATAACTGCGCCTTCCTTTTGACCGCCGCCAATCGCAGCCAAACACGTTTCCCCCCGTCCGGAATTTCAGACGATCGATCCAACAAGACGCGCTTACGCGATTTGCTCTGTTTATTTTCCGAATGGCGTAAAGTGGCACGATTTGTCAGCACAGCGAGTTTTTCATCCCACAAAGCCTGGCTGCGCGAGTAAGTGCGGAGGGGCTTTCCGTATTTATGCCATACACAGTGACAAACCGTCTACTAAATGTCGGCTCGCTTAGAGAACGAGTTGCCAGACGTCCGTTTAACCGGTGACACGTGCGAGTAAAACGCACACATCGTCATGCAATTTTCCTCCGGCAAAGGCTTTTGCCGAGCCGATAATTTGCTCTCCAATATCCTGAAGGCTGCCGTTACGCCGTCTCATTGCGGTAATCGTTGCGGAAATAACCCCATCCTGACCGAAAAACTGCGTATCGACACCAGGGTGACGCGCCTCTGAAAGACCATCTGTACAGAGCAGCAGAAGGTCGTTTTGACCCAGACACGTTCGCACGATGTGCCGTTCGCTCTCCCAATTCGGAATAACCCCAAGGGGCAGGCCATAGGCGGGGATAATTTCCACCTGAGTGCCACGGACCACCAGCGGAGATTCCATACCCGCTACAGCAATAAACAGTTCGCAGGTTTCCGGCGAAAGGACTGCCACGGTAAGTGCCACAAAACTGCTGCTTGCCCCGGGCCACTGCTCCGCTTCCCGAAGGAATGCATTGAGGCGGGCGACAGCACGATCCGGTTCGCTCTCTTCGCGGAGAAAAGCGCGGAGGGTATACTTGAGTTCCGCGGTGTGCGCGGCGGCCTCAAGACCCTTGCCGGAAACATCCCCCACAACAAAGGCGATGCGTCCTCCATTGACTGGAAAAGCGTCATAGAAGTCACCGCCGACCAGAGCATCATCCCATGCCGGCTGATACAGCGTATCGAACTCAACGCCTGAAAACGCGTCCAGGCCGGGCTTTATGAGCAGAGCACGCTGCAGTGTACGTGCGATCCGGGTTTCACGCGCCAGCATCGCATCTCGCGCGGCTTCCGCCTCTTTTCGCTCCGTGATGTCTGTACAGGCTCCGATCCACTCCCGGATAAAGCCGGTTGTTTCATCGCGTACAGGCACCGCACGAAGCGTAAAATCCAGATACTTCCCGTCGAAGCGGCGAAGGCGGCATTCTGCCTCACACGGTTTGCCGGAGGTGAGAAATTGTGTTGTAAAAAGAAGAACCCGCTCTCTGTCCTGGGGATGTATTGCCTGAATCAGCCAGACGTTGGGACCATAATTAGCCAGCTCATCTATGGGCAGACTGGTAAACATGTGCCAATCATGCCAGTCTGTCATTCGGCCCTCCGCATCCGCCGCCCAGATCAGCTGAGTCGTCGCGGAAATAAGGGACCGATAACGTATTTCACCGGCGCGCCGATACATCTCCGTCCGTTGACGCTCCGTAATATCAATGCTGACGACTCCAATGCTTGGCGCCGGAGAATCGTTGACTCCCGCCCCAGATGGAACAGGATAGAACGACATCAGGTGATAGGAGCGTTCCTCCAGATTCTGATGCCGGGAACTGCCTATTTCTTGATCGCAAACTGTCTCTCCAGCCAGAACACGCCGCAGGATCGGCTCGAGAACAAGCCACTGCTCCCGCCCGACGATCTCCGCCACGGGCTGCCCCAGATGTTTCTCAACGGGCTTCCCTGTTATAGCGGCAAAGCCGGGATTCACCCGTACATACCGCAATGAAGAATCGATCAAGGCGAATCCTGCAGGCATGGTGTCAAGCAGTAATTCGAGC
>JAZKEA010000524.1:0-3238 GCA_040387315.1 Armatimonadota bacterium
GATTCCGGCTTCTGGAGCCACTCCGTGAGTATGCCGATGAGCAATTGGCGGGCATCGAGCGGGAAACGGCTGTGCGATGTCACGCGGAGTACTACCTCCGCCTCGGCGAGGAAGCAGAGCCATCCCTGAGCAGCAGTGAACAGACAGCCACGGTCCGTCGGCTCACGCCCGAAATGGAGAACTTCCGCGTCATCCTGCTGGCCGGCCGCTATGCCGAAGCCAGCGTTGATCCATCAACAGCGCTTCGTTTAGCGGGCGCTATTTCGCGCTTCTGGGAAGCGCGTGGCAGCATCCGTGAGGGCACCGAATTTTTTATTAAATTGCTGGCACTTACCGAGCAATCCGACAGTGACCCCTTTCCGCTGTTTCACTTGACCCGCGCCAAGGTTCTTCGTTCCACGGGCGGGCTTCTCTGTGCCTTGGGTGGATATGAAAAAGCGCATGACTATCTGACCGACGCCCTTCAAAGCTATCAGAGCCTAGGGGACGAAATCGAAGCCGCGCGTACCAGCATGAATCTCGGAAACGCGGGGTTCTATCGCGGTGATCTCCCGTTTGCGCGTGCCTGCTATGAACGGGGCCTGATTACCGCGCGTCAGCAGAAGGATGAATCGCTTACCGCGCGCATTCTGAGCAATCTTGCGATGGTCGTTCATAACCAGGGCGACCTGGAAACTGCACTGACTCTTTTTGAGGAAGCGCTGGAAACCAGCAGAAAAATAAAGGACGATCCGGGAACCGCAAATGCTCTGCTGAACCTGGGAGCACTGCGCTTCTATCGGGAAGAGAACTCGCAGGCCGTCCAGCTCTTTGAAGAGTGCCGGGCACTCAGCCAGGCAATCGGACATCGCTCTCTTTATGTACGATCTATCCACAACCTGGGTGTCGCCTCGCGCGAGCAAGGCGATTTGAAAACCGCCCAGTCTTTGCTCGAAGAGTCAGAGCAAATCCTTCAGGAAGCGGAAGATAAGTATGGTCTTGCTGCAGTCTGGGAGGATCTCGGCCTTCTTGCCGCAGAGCAAGGAAATCTGACACAAGCATTGGGGCTATATACAAAGAGCCTGAAGATGCGGCAGGAAAATGGGGAGCGAATCGGCATCGCCTCCTCCCTACAAAATATAGCATTGCTGGCGGCACGACAGAAAAAAGCGAAGCGGGCAGTTCCGCTTCTCGGCGCGGCAAGTGCCCTGTACGAAACCCTTGGAAGTCCCCCATCACCTCAGCAGAAACGCCTTCTGACGACGACGCTGCCAAAGTTAATGTCAATGCTCGGCGATGCCGTCTTTACAAAGCTCTGGGAACACGGAAGATCACTCACCATCGACGAGGCGGCCGCCGCCGCCCTGGAACAGGATGAGCGTGGCTTAGCGGGTACGGGGCAGTGATCGCGTAACGAAGATGCCGACAACCAGCAGAACGGAGGCGGCAAGATAAGCCGGTGTTGCAGAGCCGTTGCGGGACACCAACGCACCGAGAAGAAGCGGCAGCACAAGAACCGGCGCACTGGATGCATTCATAATCGCGATAAACGTCGCCTGTTCCTGCGGTTCCGGAACCGCCTCAAGCAGATAATTTGTTAAGGTCGTCCACGCATCGGAGGCGGCCCCAAGGCAGAAATAGGCCGCGCAGAACAACGGGAGAGCTATGGGGGCACCCAGGCGGATTCCCCCCAGTATGGCACACCCGGTACACAAAAGTGACAGGCCGAAGAGCGCAAGCAGCGTCTGCCGGGGCCCAAAACGATCCGTCAGACCACCCAGCAGCGGGGCGCACAGCAGAAGCCCTCCGGTTTGAACCATCAAGAACGTGCCGGCGATATTTCGGGGAAGCCCCTCGGCATGGAACTGCGCATGACCAAGCAAAAAAGGCGCGCTCGCGGCGGCAGCGGTACCCAGCATCTGGACGACCGCCAGGCGCGCTATCTCCGGGCGGGCGCGAAAGTGCCGGGGCAGCGTGCGGAGGTAGCCGAAGAATCCCAGCGCGGCCTCAATAGTGGGAGGGGCCTCCTCAGGCTGCGGGGAGTCCGGAACCGGTTCACGGATCAGGGAAAGAAAGATCCACGAGAACAGCAAAAATAACGCACAGCCGAAGACGAGGAGCGCCCCACTGACCGGGAAGGGGAAATATCGCTCCGACAGAATCAACGTCACCAGAGCGCCGACCCCGAGACGGCCAAGACCAGCGATGACCTGTGTCGCGGCGAATAAACGCCCCCGGCGCTCGACGGGCACCGCCCGACCCACGATTGCGGTCCAGGGGACGCCGCCCATGCCGTCCCCGAACCAGGAGAGCGTATACGCGACGACTAATGCGCCAAGTGCAATCGCCGGGGATGTGCATCCCAGCAGTAACACCAAAAGCGCCGCACCGAACAGCCAGATACGTCCGAAAGCACAAACTTTGAGGATAAACGGCTTGTATTGTGTCCGGTTTTGAAGGCGATGCGCAACAAAAAGCTGGGGCAGGTAATACGCGGCCTGACGAAGCGCCGCCAGTGCGGCAAGCACGGTCGGCGTTCCGCCCAGTTTCCCTACCAGGGCGGGCATGACGGTCGCGTTATCGAGAAATGCCATCCCGATAAAGAAACAGGAGACATCCCCGACCAGCACCTTAAAGTTGAACCGGATGTCCCGTTCTGTCAGCCTGCGCAAGGTCAGTTTGACGTGGGTGCGGCGGGCGCGGCGGTACTGGCAGTGCCGGACGAAGACGGCTTGAGCTGCTGAAGTAAAATCAGCGTCCTGTCAAAGAACAAAGTGCGCTCGACCAACGTGGCGATTGCAAGGGCCTGCACCTCTACTTTTGGTGCCTTTGAAGGATTGGACTGATATTTTTTTGGAATGATCCGACCACCAAGAACTCGGGTGCTCCATGCCTCGACGGTATCTTTTTGCGTTGGCGTTAGCGAGTTACTGAGCTCCAGCACAAGACGTTTCAGGGCTTTCAGACGGGCCTCGCTCTGCTTTGCAAAGATCGCCTTCTGCCCTTCCTGAACCTTGGTATCGAACTCTTTCGGTATTGGAGTTCCGGTGAGAGCGCCCGCGTGTACCTTGGCAATATCCGGCCCCAGCGTCGTCAGCGCGGCATCTTCCTGCTTTTTGATCTCGCGCCACTCAGCGGCAATCTCTTTCATCGAGGCAACCAGCGAATCTATCTGAGTTTGGGTCAGGTTTAGCGGCAGAAGGGGGCGCAGAAGCTCCAGATCGCTCAGGTTCTGGTTCATTCGTTCTATATCTGTTGT
>JAZKEA010000525.1:0-8153 GCA_040387315.1 Armatimonadota bacterium
GCTCGTCGTGCGGCAGGGGAGGGTGAGCCGCTCGATGATTCCCCGCTGCGTACCCTCGCCGAAGTCGAGACCCGCGACAACCCTTTCCCGGATATCGACCCCACTGTCTGGTCAGAACAATCCCCTGAAGCAATGAAAGAAGATAAATAATATGCTGGAACAGAAGTACACCTGGGAAAAGATAGAACCCACCGCTGCCCCCGTCGTCTCCGGATCGGGACTGAGACGTTACCTGAGCGGTGAGAAGATGACGGTCGCACAGTTCCGCTTTGCGGCAGGAACCCTGCTCGCGGAGCATCGACACGAGAACGAGCAGTTCTCCATGGTTCTGGATGGGACGATGGAGTTTAACATCGAAGGTAATGACGGACCACTTACCGTACAGCCCGGTGAAATCGTCTATCTGCGCCCGAATATCCTCCACGGAGCAAAAGCGGTAACAGATGCGGTGATTTTGGACGTGTTTTCACCCCCACGTGCCGACTGGGAGCCATAATCGTTCGCTGATTAGCCATTTGCACGTAAAACCTGCTACAGTATTGGTAACAACAATGAAGTACAAACGGAGACAAGTGAACGCCGTGGGCATTCGTTTGACGAACCGCTTTGAAGGGGATAGGACGCGATGAAAGCCGTTGTTATGGCAGGCGGTGAAGGCACGCGCCTTCGCCCATTGACCTCGAACCGACCCAAGCCGCTGGTGCCGGTGCTGAACAAACCGATCGCTCAGCACATTATCGAGCATCTTAAGCGAGCCGGTATCACCGACATAGTGATTACTTTGTATTATCTCGCCGAAGAGATTCAAAGCTATTTCGGGGATGGCTCGGACCTTGGTGTCAACCTTATTTATTCTATTGAAGACAGCCCGCTCGGAACGGCGGGATCGGTCAAAAAGGCGGAGCAGTACCTGAACGATGACACATTCATCATCGTCAGCGGCGATGCGCTCACAGATATAAATGTTGAAAAGGCGCTTGCCTTCCACCGCGAGAAAAAGTCGGAAGCAACCCTTGTTCTGCAGCATGTCGAGAACCCGCTGGAGTTCGGCGTCGTGATGACCGAAGAGGATGGACGCATCCGGCGCTTCCTGGAAAAGCCGTCCTGGGGCGAGGTATTTTCCGACACCGTCAACACCGGGATGTATATCCTGGAGCCGAGCGTGTTCAAGCTGATGGAACCCGCCCGCAGCTACGACTGGTCCCAGGATATCTTCCCCCGGATGCTCGCCGAGACAAGCCCGCTCTTCGGCTACATTCTGGAAGATTACTGGACCGATGTCGGCTCGCTGGACCAGTACCGTCAGGCCCAGTATGAGATGCTCGCCGGTATGACCCAGCTGCCCATTGGCGGGGTCCTCCATGGCGACAATGTCTGGGTCGGCGAAGGCACCGATATTGATCCGACCGCGCGTATCGAAGGGCCGGTCATCATCGGTACCAACTGCCGCATCAAGGCGGGAGTTGAGCTAAAGCCGGATACGGTAATCGGCGATAACGCGATCATCGAATCGGGAGCCATACTGGAGAAGGCGATCCTCTGGGACTCCGCGTATGTCGGCAAGAACGCGAAACTGGAAGGCTGCACGATCTGCAACCACTGTACGATCAAGGATGATGTGCAGGTTCAGGAGGGTGCCGTTGTCGGGGACCGCTGCCATATCGAAAGCGGCGCGGTCATCCGCACCATGGTCAAGCTGTGGCCGGATAAAGTCATCGAGGCGGATTCCCAGGTCACGTCCAGCCTCATCTGGGGTTCCAAGTACCACTCCGCTCTCTTCCGCGGTTTGGGCGTCACCGGCATTGCCAACATTGAGCTGACACCGGAGTTTGCCACAAAACTGGGCGCGAGCTTTGGGGCCTTCCTTAAAAAGGGAGCGGTGGTAACGGTCGGTCGTGATGCCCACCCGGCCTCGCGCATGCTCAAGCGCGCTCTCATTGCCGGTCTTTCGTCGGTGGGATGTAACGTTCTCGATATCTCCGCGCCGCCGCTGCCGCTGGCCCGAACCGCGGTCCGTGCCTACAATGCGCAGGGGGGGCTGAATGTGCGCATTGACCCGGACCACCCCCGTTCCGCGCTGGTGGAGTTCTTCGATAAGTCCGGTATCTATCTGACAAAAAATGCCGAGCGCAAAATCGAGACCATCTTCTTCCGCGAGGACTATGGCCGCACGGATATGGAGGAGGTCGGCGAGATCGATTATGCCTCCCGTGTCGTCGAGCAGTACATGCAGCGCTTCTTCGGGCAGATCAAAGAGCGTGATGTGGAGCGACGTCGCTTTAAAGTCGTCGTCGATTACGCCTACGGCAGGATCTCAACCGTTCTCCCCGAGCTGCTGGGGCGCATGGGCTGTGATGTCATCGCCCTGAACGCCTTCTCGGACTGGAATCGTTCGCCAAAGACGCCCTCTGAACGCGACGCCCTGATGGAGAACCTTTCTCAGACCGTTCTGACGCTGCGGGCTGATCTCGGCGTCCTCATTCATAGCGATGGGGAACGTCTGGCTCTGGTGGACGAGAAGGGGGACACGCTCACAGGGGCACGACTGCTCGCGACGATGTCCTCGCTTGTGGCGCAGACCCGGCCCGGGGCTAAGGTCGCCGTTCCGGTTACCGCCCCTTCCGTCATCGAGGCGGTCATGCGACGCACCAACGGTATAGTCGCCCGCACGAAAACGGACTCGCGCTTCCTGATGACGCTCTCCTCGCTCACCGCCGAAAACGTTGCCATGGCGGGGGATCTGGAAGGCGGGTTTATCTACCCGGAGTTCCATCCGGCCTTCGATGGCATGTTCGCGTTCGCTAAGACACTGGAGATGCTTTCCTGGCTGCAGAGGCCGCTCTCCGAGTTCTCCGCGGAACTGCCGCCGATGTATCTCTCCGCCGCCGAGGTACGCTGCCCCTGGGAGGTAAAGGGCAAGGTAATGCGACGTCTCACCGAGGATTCCCGGAATGCGAACGGCCGCACCGACCTGATCGACGGTATCAAGCTGACCGATTCCGAGCGCGAATGGGTTCTTGTCCTGCCCGATGCCGCCGAACCGGTCTTCCATATTTATGCGGAAGGTCAGTCCCAGGAAGAGGCGGTCCGCCGTGCTCAGGAGTACGTCGGCAAGATCGAGTCCCTCGCCGTCTGATTAAAGTCTCAGAGCAAAAAGCGGCCCCGCGGAGATTCTCCGCGGGGCCTTTTTTTACAGCGTCTAACGTGTCTTCCGTCAGCCGATTCCGTAGACCGCTCGGAACTTCTTGTTGAGGTAGTTCAGATAGGAATGCGATTGGGCAGGTGCGCCGCAGGCGCGCTGTATAAGCTCCGCGGGCAGGTAGCGACTGCCGGGGCTGTGAACGTTCTCTCGGAGCCAGGAGAGCAGGCTCGTAAACTCTCCCTTTTCCAGGTCTGCTGTGATCGCCGGGTTGTCACCGGTCGCCTTGTCGAAGAGCTGCGCGGAAAGGATCGTCCCCAGGGCATAGGTCGGGAAGTAGCCGAAGCTCGCCCCACTCCAGTGGACATCCTGAAGGCAGCCCTCGGCATCGTTTTTGGGCGTGACTCCCAGGTACTCTTCCATCTTCGCGTTCCAGACCTGGGGAACGTCCTTGACCGCGATAGAGCCGTCGATCATCCCCTTCTCCATCTCGAAGCGAAGCATGATGTGCAGGCAGTACGTCACCTCATCCGCCTCGACACGGATCAGCGACGGTTCCACTTTATTGATGGCTTTGTAGAAGGCATCCACGCTGACATCATCAATCACGCCGGGGAAGTGCTTTTGGAGGTCGCCGTAGTAGACCTTCCAGAAGCCTTTCGACCGGCCCACGATGTTCTCCCACAAACGGGATTGCGATTCATGGAAGCCCAGACTTGCGGCACCGGAGAGGGGCGTAAAGTCGTCCTTGGGATCGAAACCCTGCTCGTAGAGCGCATGACCGGTCTCATGGATGGTGCCCATCAGCGCGCAGGGAAGCCAGTTCCGGTCATACCGCGTGGTGATACGGACATCGTTGCGCCCAAACGAAGTACAGAAGGGGTGAACGGCTTTATCCTGACGTCCGCGCCCGAAGTCATAGCCCATCTTGGCGACGATAAACTCCCCGAACGCCTTCTGCTGGTGCTCGTCGAAGTCGCGCTTCAGCACCGAATCATCGACCGGAGGAGCGGCGGCGAGGTCCTTCACAAGACCCACAAGGCCCGGTCTCAGTTCATCGAAAACCTTCTCGACCTCCGCGGTCTTCATTCCCGGTTCGTACTGATCCAGAAGCGCATCATAGGCCCGGTCCTCATACCCGTAGGCGTCGGCGACCTGACGGGAAAGATCTACCAGATGCTCGACCGTGGGCGCGAACTGCGCCCAGTTCGATTCGGCGCGCGCCTTCACCCAGGTCTCATGCCCGATAGTCGTCGCCTTGGCGATCTCGGTGACCAGTTCCGTCGGAAGTTTCGTGGACTTATCAAAGTCGCGGCGAACAACCCGCAGCGTCAGTTTTTCATCGCGGCTCGGATCGAGACCCTCGGTCTCTTTCTCCGCCGATTCCAGAAGACGCTGGGTCTCTTCCGAGGTGAACATCTCATGGGAGATTTTGCCCAGCACCGCAAGCTGCTCCGCTCGCTCGTGCGCTCCGCCGGGGGGCATATAGCACTGCTGATCCCAGCCCAGAACCGCGGCTGAGGTGTTGATGTGTCCGATTTCGGCAAGTCGCGCCAGAAGCGCGTTGTAGCTCTCCATAGATACGAAAATTCTCCTGGCTCATCATACCGGAAAAAACACTGGCCCCGAAAGGTTCCGTGCTTGACTCTCCCCTGGCCCGTTGTTACAATGCCGCATGCTCGCAGCCGTCCGTGCCGTTGTCTCCGCGATTACCCGTGCCGATACGCAAAGCATCGAATTTACCGCTCTGGTTGAGGGTGAGGGCGCGCCGCGCCGGGCTGTCGCCTATCCCACGGTGACCGGCCCGATAAGCGTGGGCGACACCGTGACCCTGAATACCACGGCCACCAGCCTGAGCCTGGGAACCGGCGGCGTCGATTTCGTTATGGCGGTCGAGAACCAGGATCTTCCCGCCACCTTCGGCGATCCCGCAGGGGATGAGCACATTATCAAGCTGCGCTATACTCCCCTCCAGCACGCGGTCCGCACCCCGGAAATGGACCCCGCGCATGCCGGTGCCTGGGAGATGGCGAATACACTGTTGCAGTGCCCTATAGTCGTCTGCGGCTTACACTCGCAGATCGCCCCGGTCGCGGGCGGTATCAAGGCGGCTCGCCCGAATGCCCGCGTCGCGTATGTGTGGACAGACAGCGCCGCTCTGCCGCTCGCCTTTTCTCAGCTCGTGCGACAGCTGAAAGAAGCAGGCTTAATCGATGTCACCCTGACCGCGGGCCAGGCGTTCGGAGGCGATTATGAGTGTGTCAGCGATGCTTCCGCGCTTCTTGCGGCCCGCTGGATAGCCGGGGCGGATGTGGTGATCGTCGCGCCGGGTCCGGGTAATGCGGGAACTGGGACCCGCTTCGGCTTCTCCGGCGTCGAGCAGGGACAGCTTCTGGATCTTGCGGGCCGTTTATGGGGAACCCCCATCGGTGTCCTTCGTCTTTCGCTCGCCGACAAGCGTGACCGGCACTTCGGTCTGTCGCACCATTCGGTAACCGCCCTCGGATTGCTCGCGCAGGCGCCCGCGATTGTGGCCTGGCCTGCACAGACAGACGATGTACCCGCGAAGAGCTACCGCGATCTCCAGGAAACCGTGGAGAACTCCCCTATCGCCGCCCTGCATACTCTACAGACCGCGAATGGATCGCCTGGCCTTGCGCTTCTTGCGAAGCGTGGTATTGCCGTCACCTCGATGGGGCGCACCGCCGATCAGGACCCGCTGTTCTTTCAGGCGGCGGCCGCGGCGGGAGCAATCGCCGCGGAAAAGATCCGCGCGCGGCCCGCATCGGGGTAAAATCCAGATATGCCGCTTTTTACCGAAATCGAGGAGCCCGAATTTGCCACCGGTGAGGCCAGACATCGATGGTTTCTAAATGTCATGCTGGCCGACTACGGCGAGCTCAGCGCCGCACCCGAAGACACGGAAGCCCCTGATGCGCTGAACTGGCTGCTGATGGTGCCTCCGGATCGCCGCTACGATTTCGAGGAGGCGGAATGCAGCCTTGTCTATGTCTCTCCGGACGGTTCTTATACCGGAACCGTGTGGGATGCGACCGGGGAGGAAGACGAACCGTGGGCGGTCTTCTGGGTTGATGATCTTGGTCCGCGCCTGCTGACGGAGTACAGCCTGTTCGACGAGGAGACGACCGAGGAAGAGCAGGAAGCGGTTCTTCGGCGTGCCGCTGAGGAGATTCCGGAGCGGGCCGAGCGCGGCGAGTTTACGCGCACAGGCGAACCGATTGCGATTCCCGACTGGCTAATGGTCGAGGAATCCGACGAAATAAACGAGGAACAATAGAATATATGGACCAGACGGAAACAGTGATCAGCAGCGAGCGGATTTACGAAGGACGCATCGTCAAGCTGCGTGTCGATACCGTGACCCTGCCCAACGGCAAGCAGAGCAAGCGCGAGGTGGTGGAGCATGGCGGCGCGGTCGCCGTGGTCGCCATGAAGGATGATGAGACCGTCCTGATGGTCCGGCAGTTTCGCCTTCCGGCAGGAAAAGCGCTGCTGGAGATACCCGCGGGTGGGATCGACGAAGGGGAAGATCCCGAAGAGGCGGCGCGGCGCGAGCTGGCTGAGGAGATCGGCATGGTGCCCGACACGCTGACGCCTCTTTATCAAGCCTATGCGGCCCCCGGATATACGACCGAGATCCTCTACGGCTTTCTTGCCCAAGGGTTGCGGGATGCGCCGCAGGACCCCGACGAGGACGAGTTCGTTGAGATCGTCACGATGCGACTTGAGGATGCTATCGCCGCTATCGCCACCGGCGAAATCCAGGATATGAAGACCGTAGCGGGCCTGACGATGGCTGCCCATATTCTGAAAAGCGCCGCCTGACCCGTCTGGGGTCAAAACGGCCCTTCGATATCATAAACTCACGCCACCGGATTTTGGCAGGGCAAGTTTTGCCGCGATGAGAGCCGCCCAGTAGCCGCACATACCATGCACCCCGGGACCGGGAGGCGTGGACGCGGAGCAGAAAAAGAGACCCGGTACCGGTGTGGTGAATGGGACAAGACGCGGTGTAGGACGGAACAGAAGCTGTCCCCAGTCGAACACGCCGCCGCCCACATCGCCGCCGATCAGGTTCGGGTCCCAGCGCTCCAGCGCCCGGGGTGTCATCACATGCCGGGCGAGAATGCGCTCACGGAATCCGGGGGCATAGCGTTCTATCTGCGCCTCGATACGGTCGGTCATATCCACCGTGGAGCCGTTCGGGACGTGACAATACGCCCAGACAGTGTGCTTTTCCACAGGCGCACGCGAGGGATCGAACCGTGTATGCTGCGCCAGCAGGACATAAGGGCTTTGGGGAACTTCGCCCCGGCTGACAGCCCGTTCGGACTCGGCAATCTCGGCGAACGTACTCCCCAGATGAACGGTTCCGGCACGGCTGCAGGCAGACGCCACGCTGTCTTTCCAGGGAATCGGCCCGTCCAGCGCCCAGTCCACTTTGAAAGCCCCCGCGCCATGCCGGTATCGCTCTAAAGAGCGGCGATACGGCGACGGAAGCCGACTGCCCGCGATCGCCACAACCTGACGCGGCGAAAGATCACACAGGATAGCCTTCGCGGGCGGCAGATCATCCAGCGAAACCACCGGGGTATCCAACAGAATCTCGCCGCCGAGATCCTTGAAATAGGCAGCGAGCGCCGTTGGTATCGCCTGAGCGCCGCCTCGGGGAAACGGCCAGCCGAAGGCGTGACCGGCGGCGGCGAGCGCCAGCGCGACTGCCGCCGAAGGACTCTGCTCCAGCGGCAGAAGGGAGTGGGCAGCCAGTCCGGCGAAAAGACCCTTCGCACGAGAACCGACAAAGAGGCTGTCCGCCGCCGCGCGAGCGGAGCGAGCGGCAACCGCCCCTAGACGGGCAATGCCCGGCACAGGAAGGCGCAGCAGGTCTTTCACGGCAGGAGGATGCGCACAGAGAAGCAGGCGTGAAAGACGATCAACCGCCGTCTCCCCGCTGATCTCCTCCAGAAGCGGGCGAAGAAGTCGCCGGTAGACC
>JAZKEA010000525.1:8163-17576 GCA_040387315.1 Armatimonadota bacterium
GCACCGTCGCGAGCGCCAAGAGACTCGCTGGTGGCCTCTAGCGAAACTTCCAGCGTTACCGCTCCGGCCTCAGCGTTATCAAAAGGATGGGCAAGCGGAGCCTCCGGATGCACCCATTCCAGTCCATACTTCTCCAGCGGCAGCGAACGGAAGAACGGTGAGCCGACACCAAGCGGATGCACAGCGGACCCGACATCGTGAATGAAACCGGGAAGTGTCAGCTCCTCGGAGCGGCAGCCGCCCCCGGGAACCGACGCTGCTTCAAGCAGGGCCACAGACCAGCCCCGCTGCGCCAGCGTCACCGCGGCGGCAAGACCATTTGGCCCCGCCCCGATGACAATCGCATCATAATTTGAGCGGGAAAGTTTTTCTCGAATCACGTTTTCGGTCCTTGGTATCCGCTTTTCACACAGGCCGCAGTGTCTGCAGCAGTTCCTGGGCCCGCTGAAGGGTTTCGGGACGCTTACACCAGCAGAATCGAATACGCGACTGACCGTCCGCATGACCTGCACGCCAGAAACTTCCGCCGGGAACGGTGGCGATACCGACTTCCTCGATCAGCCAGCGGGCAAAAGCCTTGCCATCGTTGAGATTATGCGCCTTCAAAAGAGCGGCGGCATCGGTGAGGACGTAATACGCCCCTTTGGGAGTATGGGGGAGCTCAAAGCCTGCCGCGGCGATAGCGGGCAGCAGAAGGTCGCGCTTCTTCTGGTACGAATCCGCAAGATCACGGTAGTACTCATCGGGAAAGGCGAGCGCGGCAGCAGCGCCTGCCTGAAGCGGAGCGGCGGCCCCGACGGTCAGGAAGTCATGTACCTTGCGCAAAGCGCTGGTTATCTCGGGCGGGGCAAGCAGCCAGCCAATACGCCAGCCGGTCGCGCTATAGGTCTTGGACAGGCCGCTGATTGTGACCGTTCGCTCCCGCATTCCCGGCAGGTCCGCAAGGCGAATATGGACAACAGCATCATAAACCAGGTGTTCGTAGATCTCGTCGGTGACCGCGGCGACATTCCACTTCCGGCAAAGATCCGCGATAATGGAGAGCTCTTCTCTTGTGAAGACCTTGCCTGTCGGATTATGGGGCGTGTTGACGATGATAACGCGGGTCCGCTCCGTGAACGCCGCGGCGAGCTCGTCCGGATCAAAGCTCCAGGTGGGCGCGTGGAGGGTGACATAGACAGGCTTTGCCCCGGACAGAATAGCATCCGGGCCGTAGTTTTCATAAAACGGCTCGAAGACAATCACCTCATCGCCAGGGTCAACCAGGGCAAGAAGGGCAGCCATCATCGCCTCGGTCGCGCCGCAGGTGACCGTGATCTCCCGCTCGGGGTCGGGACGCACGCCGTAGAAACGCTCTGTTTTATCGGCGATAGCACGGCGCAGAGCGGGCGCTCCCCAGGTAACAGCATACTGGTTGATGTCGTCCCGAATCGCCTGAACCGCGGCCTCCTTCATCGCAAGCGGCGCGGGGAAATCCGGGAACCCCTGCGCCAGGTTGACACCCGGCGGAGCATCGTCAGGACGTGCCAGGAAAAGGCGGGTCATTTCGCGAATCACGGACTCGCCAAACTGAGCGGCTTTTCGGGAGGTTCGCAGCGCCGGATGGGAAGGATTGTTTGTCGTGTCAGCCATAAGTCTTCTGCTGAACCAATTCTGGCGATGAAAAGGAATTTCCTGCCCTTGCTCGAACCGTCCGGTGAAAATAAGACCGCCTGCGGTAAGCGCCGCAGGCGGTCTAGTCAGCACAGCGGCAGGGGCCGCGTCTAGTCGTTATCCAACGTGTCGTCTGTCAGAACGGACTGCAGAGACGCCTCTTCTATGGCTTCGCCAGAGGATGTTTCCGAGATAGCCTCGGTTGTCGGCGCCTCGTCCGATGTGGCAGCGGCATCCGTGTTCTGCCGTCCCCGACGGTAGCGGCCCACACCCCCACGGCTGCGGCGGGCACGACGCGCGGCCTCCGGTGAGGCGTCAGCGTCCCCTTCCGCATCCGTTTCGCTGATGCCTGTCAGACCCAGACCGCCATCCGGCAGGGGAAGCAGTTCGTCCGGTATCGGCGGAAGCTCACCCCCATCGGGCAGGTCCGATTGTGGCAGCAGTTCCTCAAGCGAGGGCCGAACCCGTGGGGCCGGGCCAGGCGGCACCGAGGCGGCGAACGTCTCCGTGGCGACATCGAAGATCATCACTCCGGGCGTCATCTCGGTATACTCAATTGATTCCGATTCGACATCGAGGGCTATCTCAGGATCACTCTCGTCTTCGTCGATATCCTCGTCTTCATCCCCGAGTAGTCCTGCTTCGCCTTCGGCACCCGGTTCAATCTCAGCGCCTTCTGCCAGATCCCCACGTTTTCCCCGACCACGGCGGCGGCGGCGGCGTTTTTTGCGTGCGGCAGCTTCCGACTCGGTTTCCGCCGCCACAGCAACACCGCCGTCACCGATCTCTGCTTCCGTGGGAACAAACTCCTCACCCAGAGCGGCAGTGAACAGGGCCTCATCTTCCGGGTCCACGGGAACCCCGGCTGCGGGAGCAGATCGAACTTTCGCCGGAGCGGGAGCGGTGGGCCCCGCCTCAAAGACAAACGGCGCGGGAAGTACCGGAAGCTCTTCCCGTGTCAGTCCGGGAGGACCATCATTGGGATCACCCCCGAAGCGCGCGACTTCGGAAGCATCGCCGAAGAAGAGCAGACGCGTCCCCCTCGGCGGCATCGATAAACGCGCCCCAAAGCCATCGGATGCCAGCGTCTCCCCGGTCAGAAGATCAAACAGCACACTCTCTTCGGGCAGATAAACCGTCGTGCCGCCGCCGGGAGCGGAGTGCAGACAGAGCAAGTTATCCCCTATCCACGCAGCGTCATCATCCACGGTAAGTGTCGGAACGCCTGACAGCCGATACAGTCCGCGCAGCAGCGGCACCGTCAGCGACGCGACTTCCCCGATAAAGACGCTTTGCCATCGTGCGTGTTTGCGAAGCGCAAGACTGGGGTTCCCTGTCGCGACGTACTCGCCCAGCGCGGTCGCCTTCGGGTCAGCGGCATAGTACGTCGGATTGAACCGGGTCTCTTCCCCGATCTTCTGTCCGCGCAGGGCGTCGCTTAGCGGCGAACGCGCACCGGACAGCGCCTGCGTTCCCGCCTTCGAGCCCCACGGCTGCAGTCGGAGCTGCATACCGATTACTTCAGAGAGTTCGGTCACCACACCATCGGCGGTCTCCCGTGTTCCCGGCGCATAGAGCCAGGCGAGCGTCCGGCCATCGTCCTGGAACCGCTCCCGGATAGCGGCCCGCACATTGCCGGGAATCCGGTACGCGTTGAGGAACAGGAGCAGCTTAGGCGCGGCGGGAAACTCCGGCTTTGCGAGATCGGAAAGAAGATAAAAGCCGATATTCGCGCCGGAACGCAGAAGCGCGTCCCGCTGCTGTGCGACCAGATGTCCCAGCAAAAACTCGTCACTGCGGACGCCGAAGAAGCTGCGCTCATCTACGATCACGGCGACATCAGGTTCCGGCAAGCCAGGGCTGTCCGGCGCATGGCGGCGGGCAGCGACACCCTCGGCAAGATTGCGCAGGTACGCGATCCCCTGCCAGATCTCCTGGTCGTCGAGCCATCCCTCGCCCCAGAGGTCCATCCAGGAGATACCCGTACCGCGAGCCAGAGCAGCGCCGAAGTTCCGGGCCTGGACCGCGCGGGTTCCTTCCAAGTTCGCGATCTTCGGATTGTACGTATCCGGCGTCTCGTCACTGGCCCGGTGCGTCTTGCTGTCGTCTTCGGAGATCCAGAGCTTTCCGGCGAGGGTCACGGAATCGATGGGCGCGGGGAAGGTAGCCGCTCCCCCTGGCGTCCGTCCGCTATACGAGATCGGACCGGTCAGGATATCGATGTTCGGCGACTGCAGCACCTGTGCGAGCGCAAAGTGGCCGGAGGCTGCCCGGTTGATCTCCAGCGTGTAGCCGTAGGAGACCGCGACCGCGGAGCGTCCGCCGCTCGCCTCTTTCACCGCCTTACCAAGCCGTGTGATGACCTGGGCAACGATATCGCTGCTGTACTCATGGAAGTCGCTCCAGCGCGTCTCGCGCGGACCGAAGAACAGGGTGCTTCCCGCAGGAGGCGGATACGACGGGATTTCCGCTGCATCGAAGGTGACCCCGCCATCGTGCCACGCAGCCCGCAGCACAACTTCGTTGTTTTTATAGCGCTGTCGAAGCCAGGAACGGAATCCGGCCTCGTTCGCCGGGGAGATATCGTATCCCCGTCCTTTTTCGTACAGCCACTCAGCATGCTCCAGGTAAAACCCGAACACGCGCCCTGCATGGGGGCCTTCGGCGACATGCTCGACAGCCGCCCGAACCGTTTCGTCCGCCTCCCCCTCCCAGAATTCACGAGAGGCGAAAGAGACATCCCCCGGTTCACCGTCCGTGTAAAGCGCCATCTCGTCCGGGTGAGTACGCTCCCAGGACAGGGGCGGCGAAAAGATAAGGCGCGGCAGGATCATCGCTTCCGGTGCGTTCTCCGCGACCATCTGAAGCATGGAATCCAGAATATCGTAGCGGCGCTCTCCGGAGCGCATCTTCCAGGGAAGGTGCGAAAGCAGCGTAAAGAAACGGATCCCCGATTCGTAGGCGAGACGGATCTGACGAATAGCCGTCTCACGGCCTGTCTCAGGATCTTCGGCGGCTTCGGTGTTAACGAAAAACCACAGCGGCAGCTGCGGAGCCCCGTTGATGACCAGATCCGCGATACCTTTGTTGACAACAATCTTCGTCTCAGGAAGACGCGCCAGGACCTCGTCAGGAAGCGGCTGATAGGGCGGCGGGAGCAAATCCTGCGGCGGAGTTTCCGCAGCAAGGGTCGGTGTCACCAGAGAAGCGACAGCGGTAATCACACGCCGGGTCCGCAGACCGCGAATGCGTTTGGGGGCCTCCGCTGCGCCCTCGGCCTCTTCAGAGGGAACAGGAACGATCTCGGCGGCAAGCGTCGGCGCGGGCAGGAATTCCGTCGGGGCGGCAGGGGTCCGCCGCAGGCCACGGATACGCTTGGGTGCGCCCGAATCGTCAGGGGCGGCAGGCGGGGTTTCGGCGGGCGAGTTCTGGTTCTGCCTGCCGGAACGGTTGCGCCGTGACGATCTGCCGGAACCAGGGGCCTTGGTCGGCGCGGACGCCTCAACCTCATCGGCATCGCCGGTGCTTGCAACCGCCTCGCGCACTTCGGTCTCCGCGGCGGGCATCACGGTATCCGAAGTCTCTGCGGTACCGGCACCGTTTCCGCCGCGACGCGACGAACGGCGGCGGCGAGAGCGTTTTTCGGACGGCGGCAGTTCCGCGGCGGAAATTTCTGTTTCAGCGGACGCCTCCTGGTCAGGAGCAGCCTCTCCAGAGACATTCGGATCTTCTGCCTCCGGCTCAGTTTCCGCAGGTGCCTCTGCCAGAGCCTCCGGCTCCGCAGCGGGCACTTCCGTTTCGGTTATCTCAGCCACCGGAGCCGGGGTCTCTTCCACCGGCACTTCCTCGACCACTGTTTCGGAGACGGGCACCGCTTCGGCCTTGGCGGCACGGCGGCGCGGCGCACGCTTCGGCTTCTCGGCGGGCGGGGCATCCATTAGAGGAATATCAGCGGTGGGAGTCGCCGGTGTCGGCTCTGTATCAACCGGAGTCTCTTCGGCAGGGGTGTCCACACTCTTACGGCGTGGGGCGCGGCGGCGCGGCTTTTTCTCGGCCTCGCCACTGTTTTCGCCGGGGCTTGAGGCGCTCGCTGGCTCCGTGGTTTCGGGCGTCAGGGGCGCGGATTCGATAAATTCGCTGCCGTTGTCACTGGTGTTGACTTCGGTAGCTTCGTCAGGGACGCTGACATCCGTGATGTCGGTGGTAACGTCGTTGGAAGAAGGGGCGTCGGCATTTCGCCTACGTCGCATGAAAAGGTACTCCTGCTGGTCGCGGCGGGCCACCGCAGGTCACGGCGTCAACCGTGACAGCGCTCCCAAAGAGCGCAGCGCAACATCAACTTTCCCGTCACCGGCTCACGCTCACGCCAAGGCTCGTCCGTAGGGACGGAAGCCGGTCACAGCGGCGGATCACGGTATTCTCATTCGGGGCGCGTCGCGCACAAACAATGGCACGCCAAAATCGTCATTAAAGGATTGCGAGGACTTCGTCAACGGAAACTCGCGAACGGCACCGAAGCGCCGCTCTGACGGCATTATACCATTCAACGATAGCGAAAGTGCCCTCGCCGGTTGAAGCAAGGGCATTTCCTCACAATCCTGTTAATCCTGCCGGGGAAGCGCGGCGGTACCCTCTCTCCACGCGGCGATCAAGGTGTCTTCGTAGGTATCGTCGTCGCTGTTCGCGATCTTACTGTTTTCGTCCATCCACGCAATGGTACGCTGGAGTCCCTCATGCCACGATATCTTCTGACCAGGATAGCCCGCGTCCCGCTTGATCTTGTCGTTCACAAAGATGCTGGGCCAGGCGAAAATCTCCTTAGTGCCGCCACTGGCTTTGGGAGCGACCTCCGTCAGAACATCTGTGGGAATATAAACGGGTGTGAAGGTGCCGCCCGCGACATCCGCAATCGCCTGATGATAGTCATTCCAGGTCAGGTACTCTTCGCCTGTGATGTTGTAGGCCTCACCCAAACAGATCTCTTTGCCCATTGTGCCGATAAAACCTTTGGCGACATCGTCCACATGGCAGGACGCCCAGAGTCCCGTCCCGTCCCCCGGCACGATGATCGGCTTATTTTTTCGGAACCGGTCGACAAAGGTGTTTGCGGCCCCCCAGGGTCGCGTGATCGCGCCGCCTTCGCCATAGCTGTGGGAAGGCCGCAATATGGTGACCGGAAATTTCTGCTCGCCGTGTGCCTTAAAAAGCAGTTCCTCGATCGCGATCTTGTTCTTGCCGTAGTTTCCAATGCTGTGAAAGGGCTCCGTTTCCGGCGTCGGAATCGTCTTCGGCGGGCCGGAGTAAACACAGACCGTGGAGCAGTGGATAAACTGTCCACAGCGCCCCGCGAAAGCGCGCACCGCGGAAGCGGAATCATCCGGATGAAACGCAACCATATCGACAACTACATCGTAGCTCTTATCGGCAAACTGGGCCTCGAAGGCGCCATAATCCTTGCGGTCGCCCGTGATTACTTCAACCGTCGTTCCCTCCGGCAGACGATTTTCCGATTTGCCCCGGTTGAACAGCGTTACCTTATGTCCCTGCTCCAGGAGCTGCCGTGCGATCGCCGTAGAAATAAGGCCCGTGCCCCCGATAAACAAAACATGCATTGTTGTGGCTTTCTCTATGAATCAGTCTCTGTCTACAGGTTCACCGCAGAGTAAAGGTTTCCCTGTCCTACTCAGCTCGCTCGGTGGACCTCTTTAGCGAAAGCCCTGGCCCATACGTACACTGTTAGGGAGACACGACGATCATGCTAATGACTATCACCTGTACCGCCGCCGACGCGACCGATCTCGGCTATCTGCTGCACAAAAACCCCGGCGCACTTTACGAAAAGCCGCTCAGCTTTGGCATCGCGCGCGTGTTTTATCCCGACGCGACAGCAGATCGCTGTACCGCTGCCCTGATGGTCGAAGTGGACCCTATCGGCCTGGTGCGTGGCAAGGGAGGCTCCGCGCCGACGCTCGCGCAGTATGTCTCGGACCGACCCTACGCGCCGTCGTCCTTTCTATCCGTGGCGATAGCGGAGTGCTTCGGGACGGCGATGGGCGGACGGTCGAAAGAACGTCCCCTGCGCGTCATGGAGAAGATGCCCCTGTCGGCGACGCTGCACGCGCTGGATTGCGATGGCGGCGAGGCGCTGATCCGAAAGCTGTTCGAGCCGCTGGGCTACGCGGTCACGGTCGAGCGGGCGGCGCCGCTGCTGGATGACCGGTTCCCCGAATGGGGAGCGGGCGACCTCTACACAATGACCGTCACCGCAGCCACAACCGTCAAAGACCTGCTGACGCATCTGTATGTCCTGATTCCCGTGCTGGACAACGCCAAGCACTATGTCTTCGGCGAGGATGAGATGGAAAAGCTGATCCGGCGCGGCGAGGGCTGGCTCTCGGCACATCCCGAAAAAGAGCTTATAGCGCGGCGCTACCTTCGTTACCGAAAGGTACTTGCGAATGAGGCCCTAGCGCGGCTCGCGGACATCGAGGGCGTACCGGATGCGGACGAAGCCGGTCTTGTTCCGGAGACCGGCGACGTTTCCGCTCCTTCCGGGGCTGTTCGGGCCGCCCAGGGAGAAGCGGCCCTGGAAAAACCGACCCGGCTGAACGATCACCGTATCGCCGCCGTGCTCGACGCGATTCGCACTATCCCCGGCACGCCTGCCCGGCGCATCGTTGACCTTGGCTGTGGTGAGGGCAAGACGCTGACGGCTCTGCTCAAGGTCGCACCGCCTCTGGAGCATGTCGCCGGGATGGATGTCTCGACGGTCGCGCTGCAGCGGGCGGGGCGAAACCTTCATGTCGAGCGCATGGGCGACCGGGAACGGGCCCGCCTATCGCTCTTCCAGGGTTCGCTGGTCTACCGTGACACTCGCCTTTCCGGTTTCGATACCGCGCTTCTCCAGGAAGTGATCGAACACCTCGATGTTGACCGTCTCGCTTCCCTGGTACGAGTCGTCTGGGAGTTCGCACGACCCCGCCGCGTCATCGTCACCACGCCGAACGCTGAGTATAATAGTGTCTGGCCTGCCCTACCCGCGGAAAAATTCCGTCACCCCGACCATAGGTTCGAGTGGACCCGAGCGGAATTTCAGACATGGGCACAGGGTATCGCCACCGATCACGGCTACACTGTCACCTTCTCCGGAATCGGCGACGACGACCCCGAAGGCCGAGGAACCCCAACCCAGATGGGCATCTTCGACATCACGTGAGAGGCCCCCTAATCCCCGTAAGCGGGGGAACTGGTCCAGTTTACCCTTGGCCCCTGCGTCAGCCAAGGATGGCACTGGTACCGATTTCCCCCTCTCCTTCCGAGGGGAGGGGGAAATCGGCGTCTAAACGCCGATGGGGGGAGGGGTTAAAAAGGTACACTATCCGGTATGAAAGCCTTTATGCTCCTCGTGCCGCTCCTTGCTCTGTCTCCAGGCTCCCCGGTCCAGTCCCCTGCAGCCCCACCCACCCCACCTGCCTTCGTCGATGTCGCGGGCGCACGCGGCATCGCCTCCGAGAACAGTGCGCGAACACAGCTTATCGACATCAACGGCGACGGCTGGCTGGATCTTGTTATCGGCGGGGCACCGTTCCGGATTCTCTTCTCCCGGCCCGGTCCCGGCGGCATCGGGCGAACGTTCGTCGACGGGGCGAAAGAGACAGGGCTGGCGGATCGCGTCCACTCAATGTTGCTGTGGGGAGATGTGAACGGCGATGGACGACTGGACGCGGTCTCTATCGTCACCCAGACAGCGGACCAGTTTA
>JAZKEA010000526.1:0-2985 GCA_040387315.1 Armatimonadota bacterium
CTGAAGGACCGGCAGATCGCACGCCAGCTCGGGGTCACGGCACCCACGGCTGCTCATTGGATTCGGTCAGGGAACGAAGCGTCCCCGCCCCCGGATATCGCCTCACCTCCTACCTCGCCACCTATTCCCCTTTTTAAAGAGGGGATTTCTGGACGGGAGCGTCGGACCATCAGCGACGTGGCACGCCTTGCGAAGGTTTCTACCACCACGGTGTCCAACTACCTTAACGACAAAGGGCACATGCGAGAGCAGACGCGGGTCCGGGTCAAGGCGGCCATTGAGCAGCTCAACTTCTCGCCCAACGCCCTTGTTCGGGCAATCCAGCAGCGCCAGACACGCGTCATCGGCGTCCTTCTGTTCGGCCTCTACGACATCGACAATGACAAGGGCGCTGCGATTTCCCCGCCACTGCTCACTGGCATGAATAAGGCTGCGGATCGTTTCCGGTACGACATCCTCTTGTATACAGGGTGGCCCCACCGCGCCGAACGATCGTCCGGGCTGGATTTTCTTAACGGCAGCGCGGACGGGCTTATCTGGGTGGCGCCGAATTTGAACGAACCGGTTTTAGAACGGGTCGCAGGCGCGGGACTCCCCGTCGTCTCCCTGCTCTCACGGCACGTGCCGGATTCTGTCGGTTACGTCAACCTCGACAACTTCGGCGCCATGCGGGCACTCATCGGCCATCTGGTAGAACAGGGGCACCGGTGCATCGCCTTCGCCGGCGCCGTTCACGATTCGAACTCTCTGGACCGCCGCGACGGCTACCGGGAGGCGTTGGTCGCGCACGGACTGTTGTGGGATAAGGAGTTAGAAATTGTCCAGCCGGAAAACAACTGGGACGAACACAAATACCTACCGATGGTGAAGCGATGGCTGAATCATCCCCACCCGCCGACAGCGGTAGTGGCCGTCAATGACGGAATCGCCGAGAGCATTATTGCGGTCCTTCAGCGCCTCGGGTGGCGCGTCCCGGAAGATTTTTCTGTTTCCGGAATAGACGACACTCCCTTCGCGCGGTCGGTGGCGGGCGGTCTGACAACCATCCACCAGCCTTTCCGACACATGGGCGAACTGGCGGTAGAACGACTAATCGCGATGATCGAGGGCACCCCGGTTGAAGAGTGCCGAATAACGGTGCCTGGCTCACTTGTCGTCCGCGCCACAACATCTCCTCGACGATGATGGCCTCACGGACGCATCAAAAGAAGATACAGCAAGTAGTTGCTTATGCGTTGATACCTGCCGTGTGCTCTGGCAGCCAGTTCATGCTCACAGGAACGTGTTCCAGAGGAGTGGCATCGCAAGTTGGTTTACGCAACAAAAAGCCAAAATTGCTCTCAATAAGTCAGGAAGCCGCCACCCATCAACCTGTATGATCTTTCCGTATGTTTCTCTGCTGTGAAACAATCCGTACATTTTCTGTTACAAAAAACGCCGTATAATTAGAGAATGTCCACCATACGTGATGTTGCCAAAGAGGCGGGAGTTTCTACAGCAACGGTGTCGCGTACCTTTACGACGCCGAACATCAAACCAACGAAAACGCAGACGAAGGTGCTGGAAGCCGCACGTAAATTGGGCTATCGATCTCGTCACCAACAGATAGGGAAAGAGTGGAGCGAGGACGGCTCTTTTTTTTCGCCTGCTCTCCCGGCAGGGCTGCAAAACATGATCGGGTTTCAATTTTTTGCTTCCGGGCCAGGCGATTCCCTTTCCTCGAACGCGTTTTACGGTCCGATTCTGCATGGTGCCGAAAAAGAAGCTTCGTCGCTCGGCTTGCACATGCTGTTAAATACCACCGATGCCCATGCGTCCTTGCAAGATCTGCCGAGCATGGTAAAAAATCATATCGTTCGCAGCATGCTGCTGGTGGGCAGCGCAGATCCGCAGATGCTGGCAACGATCTCACAGCATGTTCCGAACCTGATACTGGTGGATAATTACGACGATAACCGCAACTACGAATCTATCGTATCGGACGGGTTTGGCGGGGCCTATCAGGCGACAAAGTATCTTTTGGATCTCGGGCATCGTGAGGAAATCAAATTTCTAATGCCAGATTATCCGTCAAAGACTCTGCAGGATCGGCTCCGTGGCTTTGTCTGCGCTCTGTTTGAAAACGGTGTAGAATCTCTGTCCAACAAGGTAATTACGCTGCCAGAAGATCATCAGAAATGCACAGACCCAAAAGCAGCGATCGTGGAATTTCTGCAGTCTTCCGGGCGCCCAACGGCTTTGCTGTGCGGCAACGATTATTACGCTCATAAGGTGATTCAGGCCTGCTGGGACATTGGGCTAAAAATTCCAGATGATCTCAGCGTCATCGGTTTTGATGACATTGAGTTTAGCCAGCAATCCTGCCCACCACTAACCACGGTTCGGGTAGATAAAGAATGGATGGGACGTTTCGCGGTCCGGCGCCTATTTGAGCGACTGCGGTCTGAAGCCGGTGCGCAACAGACGCAGCAGGCAAAATTGCTTGAGCCACATGTGATTCCTGTTTCGCTGATTGTGCGCGGATCTTGCCGGGCTCTGTGAACCGAGAAGATTCCCTTGGTCCGGTTGATCCGGTCAATCCTGCGGTTCACATTTTTCACCCCGTAGCTTTCGGCGTGGTCCGGGATGTCCTTGCACCGCTCGAAACTACGGGCGACGATCTATCGGATCTATCCGGTGCTTTTATGGACGCGGCTCTCCTACTTTAATTAAGACGACCCCATGAGAGGGAACGGCGGAACGAAAGCTATCACCGAATTCGCCCAGATCTTTCTGCCGCCACAGGTCACGCACCCGTTGACGCCCCTTCAGTTTCAGGTCAGCGAAGTTGACGGTGATGGTCATCTCCTCCGGCCCGACGTTGAAAAGACCAACTGCCTGTGTGCCATCCTCCAGGGTTTTAGCGTACACCATAGCATTGCCGCCGGGGTTATCCGCGGGAGACGTGCCGTACGGGGGAACCGTGAACGCAGGTCCGGAAACCTT
>JAZKEA010000527.1:0-3310 GCA_040387315.1 Armatimonadota bacterium
GCCGTAGGCCTCCAGGGCGGCGACCAGACGCTCGTCCAGTTCTTCCTCCAGCAGGGCTCCTTCCGGCAGATCCGTGGCGCGAACCCGTGTCGATTCCGGACCGGTGTCGCCGCCCGCGGTAAGCGTCTCCACGGTTATCCCGGCTTCCCAGCGTACCGAACGACGGTAGTCATTGAAGAATTTGTTGGTGAGGATTCGCAGGAGCCAGGCGTGGGGATTCTGATGGTCCCGCGGATCGTATGCCTCGCGATACTTACCCAGGCGAAACGCGTCGTAACCGCGGACCAGCGTCTCCTGAACCAGGTCCTGAGCGCAGTCATACCCGCCCTTGCAGAAACGCAGGGCGGCCCGAAGAAGCGACGACTCACAGTGGCGCGTTATTTGGGCGAACTGCTCCCGCGCCTGCAGCGGCGGCAGGGGGACAGCGGCGTCTTCCACGGGTTTTGTCGGCGGTACAGCAGCCATTAAACGCGGGGCCCTCCCGAGCGCCCCCGCCTTAATCAACAAACGGGGGAAGGCAAAAGTTCACTCCAAAGAAGACGCGGGGATGTGTCCATCCTCCGGTGGAAGCCTTCACATTCACGCAAGCGTGAATAGGCTTGCGTTTCCTTCGGAAACAACAGTGTTTGGTGAAACACCAGAGTAATTGTGCGGATACGGGAGCCGTTCCCGACAGGGAACCCAAGCCAAAGGCTTCCACCGGAGGATTGTAATCCCCGACAAACCGGACCGCGTCAGGCCACCTGGGCCAGAACCTCGCGCCAGATGCGCCCGAGATCGTTGATGTCGCCCGCGCAGAAGTAAAAGTCGCAGCCCGCTTCCCGGCAGGCGGTCAGGAGCGGTCCCGGCGCGACCAGAATCCCGGCATGTTTACCGGCTGCCCGTGTGCGGCGCATCACATCGCAGATGGTGGCGATAAGGTCGGGATCGTTGAACGCGCCGGGCTTGTCGTAGGCCAGGGACAGGTCTCCCGGCCCCACCAGGACGCCGGAGATACCCTCCACCGCGCAGATAGCTTCGAGATTCTCGACGGCCTCTCGGGTCTCGATCTGCGCGATCAGATGGGTTTCGGCGTTGGCGCGCCGGAATGTTTCCGTGATCTTCGCGATGCCGTCAAGGCCATACCCCAGGCCTCGGCTGCGCGTGTTGAAGCCGCGTGATCCGAGCGGCGGGAACTTGCCGTTTTGCACCAGCTCCCGCGCCTCGTCCGCAGTATCCACGACGGGAACCACGATCATTTTGCCGCCCGCCTCAAGCGCCCGCAGGACATTCTCCCGCCCGTTGTTGGAGACACGAACCACGGGGATCGCCCCGCCCGCTTCCGCGGCCCGGCAGAGGTCCTCGACATCGGAGAACGATGCTCCGCCATGCTCGACTTCGATCCATACCATATCGAAGCCCAGCATCCCGGCCATTTCCGCGATTTTCAGCGACCCGGTAATACAGGCCGCGCCTTTAAGCGCAGGTCCGGCAGTATTTGTGTTTTCGTTTGTCCAGAATATGTGAGGTGAAGTCACCGGTTAGCTCCCCAAATCCGTCTGCATCGCAGCATTGTTAACAAGAAATCGTGGCAAGTATGGCGTAACGCTCATCGGTGACGGCCTTGCCCCAGAGGTCCGTCTGTGGGCTCAGATCCTCTATGGTTGTATCCGTCAGGAACGGCGGAAGTGCGGCAAGTGTCTCCGAAGCGCGCAAACCGACCCCTGTGTACCAATTACCCTCGATCAAAACCAACCGTCCGCCGGGATTCAGCATCTCTGCCCATCGGCTCAGCGCCTGTGCCGGACTCGGAAGGGTCCAGAGCAAGTGGCGGCAAAGAATCACCTCGAACTGCGAGGGACCAAGGGACGGCTCTGCCGCATCCATGAGATGAAACTGAACGGTCTGTCTCGCCTTCCGCGCTTTCGCCCGCGCCCGTTCCAGCATCCGGGGTGAGATATCGACGCCCGTAACGTCGTGTCCGAGGGATGCCAGCAGTACACTGAGCGAACCGGTTCCGCAGCCGAGATCCAATACCGTAACGGGCGTATCCACTGCGGGAAGCCAGCTTTCCAGTTTGGCCCGCCACGCCTCACGGATGTGGGGATCACGCATCCCATGGTCCGGTTCCTCGTCAAAGGATTTCGCTTCGCCGTCCCAGAGGCGGCGGGCCTCCCCTAAACGGTTCGAGAGCATTGGTTCCGCCGCATCATCCCGGTCATTACCATTTCCTCGGCTTCCAGCCCGGTTCGACCTTCTGCATCTCGGCGACATCATCGCGGAAGGCAAGACCCGCGCGGAGATAGTTCTCATGCAATCCGGCAAGGGCGTCGCGGTCCAGAGTCGCCCCCAATCCCGGAGCCGTGGGAACCGGGAGAGCCCCATTAACGAACTGCAGTTTTCCGCCGACGAGAACCTCCTCGGTCTGCCAGGGATAGTGGGTATCGCAGGCATAGGTGAGGTTCGGAATCGCGGCGGCCAGATGGGTCATCGCCAGAAGCGATATCCCCAGATGGCTGTTGGAGTGCATGGACAGACCGAGGCCGAACGTCTGGCAGATCTTCGCGGCCTTCACGGAGTTCACCAGACCACCCCAGATATGATGGTCCGAAAGCAGAATCTGTATCGACCCGTGCCGGATTGTTTCGGGGAAGTCGGCGAACGAGACACAGCACATATTGGTCGCGAGCGGCATCGAGACCGCGCGGGCGACGCGGCCCATCGCCTCTTTGCCGACAACGGGGTCTTCGTAGTATTCGAGGACGCCGGCCATGGCTCCCCCCTCGCGGATCGCGGTCTCCTCGGACCACGCGCCGTTGGGGTCGATCCGGATCGGCGTGTCGGGACCGAACGCCTCGCGCAGCGCGAAGACGGTTCGTACCTCTTCGTCGGGCGGCAGCACTCCCCCTTTGATTTTCAGCGACTCGAAGCCGTACTGATCGCACATCTCCTGCGCCTGACGGGTGAGTTCGTCCGCGGATAGCGCCTGCCGTGCCAGAAAATCATCCCGGCTCTGCGCGGCTCGGCTGTTTTCGGCCAGTCCATCGGCTCCCCCGATTCCCGCATGTTTGTAAAACAGATACGCGGAGAACGGCACCTCGGAGCGGAACGCACCGCCGAGCAGGTCGCAGATGGGCCGCCCGGTCTCCTGCCCGATAAGATCGAGACAGGCCACCTCCAGCGCCCCGAAGGTCCGCGCGGGCGAACCGAGCTTCCCTTCCCAGGGCTGCACATCCCGGCGTCCCCTGGCGGGTTCGGCGAGGGTCGTGTCGGCATCGGCATCGCTGCCGGACAGAATCCATTCCAGTTCCGCAAGCTGGTACGGGTCGCG
>JAZKEA010000528.1:0-3029 GCA_040387315.1 Armatimonadota bacterium
CTTTCATCTGCAGGAGCAGGGGGCACGCGGCGTTATCGTCAGCGCGGTTGGGGACGATGCGGACGGGGACGCGATCCGAAACCAGCTTTCGGTTCTCGGCCTTTCCGACTTGTTTGTTGCCCGGAACTCCCACCCGACCGGAACCGTCACCGCCGTTCTCGACCCCAGCGGCAAAGCCACGTACACGATTCATGAGGATGTGGCCTGGGATTCGATTCCGTTCTCGGAGGACCTGACAGGGCTGGCAAAAGAGGCCGATGCGGTCTGTTTCGGAAGTCTCGCGCAGCGGTCGCCGGTCTCCAAGCAAACGATACAGGATTTTCTGAACCGGACATCGGCGAGGTGTCTTCGGGTCTTCGATATCAATCTGCGGCAAAGCTATTTCACGCCGGAGACGATTCAGGAGTCCCTTACCCTGGCGGACGTTTTCAAGCTGAACGACGAGGAGCTGCCCGTGCTGCAAAACATGCTCGGCCTTCCCGTGGGCGAGGAGGACGCTCTATCCCTTCTACGGGAGCGCTACGACCTGTCCCTTATCGCGCTGACTCGCGGCGGCAGCGGAAGTCTGCTTTATACGAAATCGCGAACATCCCGGCATCCGGGCTTTCCGCTGCTCGCGGGCACCCGACCGGATACCATCGGCGCGGGGGATTCGTTCACGGCCACACTGGTCCGCGGCCTGCTGAATTTCGAGGATCTGGACCGGATACATGACCGCGCGAACCGGGTCGCCAGCTTTGTCTGCTCACAGCCGGGCGGAACCCCTAGAGTCCCCGCCTATCTTCTCTAAATCCAGTCAGGGGCTCCGGCTCCCCGCTGGAATCGTGTTATTCTGGGTATTTTTCTTTCAAAGGAACAAACATAATGCGCTATGTCATGAAACAGAAACTGTTTGCTTTCGGCGATGATTTTTACATCAAGGATGAAAACGGCAATAACGCCTTTTTTGTCGATGGCAAGGTTTTCAGTATCGGGAAGCAGCTTGCCTTTCAGGATCTTTCCGGGAACACCCTGGTCCACATCCAGCAGAAGCTTCTGGCGTGGGGGCCGACCTACGAGCTCTATAAAGGGGACACCGTCGCCGCCGTCGTACGGCGTGATCTGTTCTCGTTCTTCCGGCACCGGTTTACCGTCGATGTGCCGGGACCCGATGATCTGGAAGCCGAAGGTAATCTTCTGGACCGCGAATACGCGCTGACTCGCGGCGGGCAGCAGGTCGCGGCAGTATCAAAGCAGTGGTTTTCCTGGACCGACACGTACGGGGTGGATATCGCGGAGGGTGAGGACACAGTTCTTATTCTCGCCAGCACGGTCGTGATCGACATGGTGTGCCACGGCGACAAAGATTGATGGAAAAGATTCTGCTCACGGCTTTTGAGCCGTTCGGCGGCGAACGCATCAATCCGTCGCTCGAAGCGGCACGCGCCCTGGAGAATCTGCATTTCGAGCACGCGCGTATCGAGATCGCCGTACTGCCCGTCGCCCGGTTCCAGGCGGAAGCCCTTGCCATCGAACAGCTGCGGGCCGCGCAGCCGGATGTCGTTCTGATGCTGGGGCAGGCGGGACGCCGCTCGCAGGTGACGCCGGAGCGAGTCGCGATCAATGTCGATGATTTTCCGATTCCGGACAATGCCGGGAACCAGCCACGGGGGGAGCCGATTATCCCGGAGGGTCCGGTCGGCTATTTCTCCTCGCTTCCCATACAGGCGATGGTGGACGAGCTGAAGAAGGCGTCTATCCCGGCGGCGATCTCCAATACGGCGGGGACGTATCTTTGTAACCGGCTGTTTTACCGGGTGATGCACTGCATTGCCGCAGAACAGCTTCCCATACGTGCCGGGTTCATCCATGTTCCCTTTCTGCACGAGCAGACCATCGACAAATCGACGGACGCCCCCAGCCTGTCGCGCGAAACGATCTTCGAGGCGGTCCGAATCCTCATCGACGTCTCCCTCCGGGTATGATCCGGGGACCGGCGCGTATAGCGGGGATGTGTCCATCCTCCGGTGGAAGCCTGCGGCTTGGGTTTCCTTCGGAAACAAGAGGGCCAGGTAGAATACCAGGAGCCTGAGAGCAGCACGGGAGCCGTTCCCGAGAGGGAACCCAAGCCGCAGGCTTCCACCGGAGGATGGACACATCCCCGCCCGATACGTTCCTGCCCGCAGTGGCGGGATTTTCCTGACAGACGAATGACTGTTTACCTGCTATCGTGACTACCGGTAGAACGGTTTTATAATAGTATGCAAGAACATCCATCCACCGCGGTTCCGCCGCAGAACTTCGCGGTCTCGTCGGTGAACCGGTTCGCGGCGGAGGACGAGGGAAAGGTGATGCTATCCGCTGCCGATCTTCAGCGTCTGGCACAGGCGCGGACGGACGCGTGGAACCGGTGGTGGGAGATCTACAACGAACCGGATGTGTGGACCGACCCCACCAAGCGCCGCGCCATGTGTTCGGCGAGACTTGCCTACCACGATGCCTTTTTCGCCCTCGTAATAGCGCTGAACGGTTCGATCACGGATTAGAGTGCTGCGCCGTTTCGCCCGTTGGGAGTGGAAGACGAAGAAAGACGGCGGTTCCCTTGCCCAGGGTAGACTCGATGTCGAGTTTGCCGCCCGCGAGTACCGCGCGCTCCCGCATTCCCATGATACCCAGCGGACGACGTTCGCCGGGTTCTGACGGCGGGGCGGAATCCAGTTCCTCCAGATCAAAGCCCACGCCGTCGTCCTCAATGATCGCGAGGAGACCGTGCGCCTCGTAGCGGAGAATCACGCTGACACTGGAGACGCCTTTTGCGTGCTTCAGGATGTTCTGCAGCGACTCCTGCACGACCCGGTAGACCGTTGTCTCTACATCACCGGGCAGCCGTCCCGTTCCGGTCCCCACGGTTTCCAGCTCGGCGGCGATGCCGTTCTGGTTAGACCACTCCTCCACAAAGGTGCGAAGCGCGGCCTCCAGTCCCAGATCATCGAGCGAGGTCGGGCGCATTCGGACGGCGATCTGGTGCAGCTTCTTTGCCAGTTCGTCGC
>JAZKEA010000529.1:0-1789 GCA_040387315.1 Armatimonadota bacterium
TGCGGGCCGCAGCTACCGTCTGCGGGAGGGCGACGCCGCGACCTTCTGGTGCTCGGAGCGCCACTCCTACGGCCCCATGCCCGACGACGACGACGAGGCCGATGACACCCTGCCGGTCCGCGTCCTCTCCGTCTGGATCGACACCCGCGAAGAGACCCACGGCGCAGAGGGGTAATAAACGCCCGGTTCTGTATAGAGACGGTTTGCAAGCGATGACACTGGTGAAACTGGATACGAGGCGCCTACAAGATTGGGATACCTTTCACGAGGTATTCGCGGAGACCTTCGGCTTCCCCAACTTTTACGGGCGAAATATGAACGCCTGGATAGATTGCATGACCAGCCTGGATGATCCGTCAGCGGGGATGTCTACGATTCACGTCTCCAAAGGCAGTGTTGTTGTCCTCCAACTGGAGGACGTCCAAGATTTCGCCCAGCGATGCCCGGAACAGTATGAGGCTCTCATTGACTGTGCAGCGTTTGTGAACTGGCGTAGGATTCAGACGGGGGAGCTAGCCGTATTGGCGTTGTCCTACTTTAAGAGCGGCTGACGGCTTAGGGAGTAATTGAAAACTCAACTGTTGCTCGAATGAGGGAAGTCGCGCGAGTGAAAAATACAGGGTTCCCACTTTGGAAGTTGCTCTGCTTGCCGAGAGGATCAGAATGAGGCTGTTGCTGAAGAACCCGCTACTGCGTCGGTACTGGTTTCAGACGAAAATCCAGCAGGGCCTGGGGGTAACTGCTTACTCGCAGGCGGATGCTGAAGAGATACTGCGCATAGCGGGGTACTTTCCCACCTATATTCCTCTGGTTCAGGAGATTGTAGAAGACATTGACGTTTCCCAGATTGTGGATAACGTGCAAAGGAACATGGGGCCGCCCAGTGTACGTGGCGTTTGGTATCCTTGCCTGAATCTACATCCAGGCTACCTGATCGAAGGTCAGATGGAAAATGGACTTTTCGCCGCGAGTATACGAACCTGAAAGGACAAGTTCGCCTTTTACCCAAAGAGCGAACCAGAATGGGCCGGAAGCATAAAAGCTGTCTGCCAGAAAGGGATACGGAGACTTGCTAGTGCCCACTATAGAGGACATGATTCTGCGGCTGGAAGCGGCAGGATTTCGGTTCCACCTCCCTGCTACCCCGGAAGACATCCGAGCAATGGAGACGGCACTTGGCTGCGCCCTCCCTCCGGAGATAGCGGCGCTGTACTGGCACGGCAACGGCATGGAGCAGTTCACCCCCGATGACTACCCCGACGACCACCGCAACGACGAGGGAGACAATTCGGAAAGCAATGAGTACGACGATGAGAACAGACCCGTGCGGCAGGTCTATCGGCTTATGTCATCCTCCGAGGTGATCGAGATGCACCCGCGCCTCGTGGAGTTTGGGATTAACACCTACGGATGTTGCGCGTTCTGGACGGATGACGAGAACTACGCGGCCACTGTGTACGTGGAAGGGCCGCTCGAAGGCCGGGTGGGCCTGCTGATCGAGGACGATGGCTCCGGCCCCTGGCTGGTCTTTCGCTCCGTCTTTTCGTTTCTGGAAGCGGTCGCCGCCTGCGGGAAGTCGGGCTTCCTGGACTGGCTAAAGCCCTCCGAAGACCACCCGGTAGACTACCCTGCCCTTGCTCCCCTCAGCCCCGAGGAGACAGAGGCAGATCTGGCGGCAGCAGAGGGTCTGCGGCAAATGTTCGTGGCTGCCGACGACGCTGACTTGCGGAAGTATTACGCCTACCGGATCATCGATGCCGCCGACCTCGACACCGCTCGCTGACCGCTG
>JAZKEA010000530.1:0-438 GCA_040387315.1 Armatimonadota bacterium
CAAACCGCCGGTGGCGCCGCTCCGACAGGGGCAGGCTCAGCGACCGCAGGCAGTGCGCGTCAGGGCGGCAACGGTGACAGGTCAGGGGGAGCGGGCGGCGGCGGTGGCTACTATGGTGGCGGTGGCGGCGGGAACACTGCCCGATATGGCGCCGGGGGCGGTGGTTCTTCGTTTATCGCTCTTTTGACGTCGGTGGTAGCGGAAGCGGGAAGCAACGGTCTGACCACGAACACAAGCACAGGCACAGCAGCTCCCGGCGGGACGAGCGGGCAGTACTACGTGGCAGGTATCGGCACCGGAGGCGCCTCTTTTCGTAATGGGGGGAACGGTCGGGTCGTGATTGTCGCCAGCGCTGTCACCGCAACCGCCGCCCCAGAACCCGGTTCCCTCGCCCTTCTGCTGCCCCTCCTGGGAGGTGTGGGATTGGTAGGACAGGTG
>JAZKEA010000530.1:448-4752 GCA_040387315.1 Armatimonadota bacterium
GGGCGGGTCCAGGTTCCCGGAGAGCGCAAGATCCGGCGGCGAAAGAACTAAGCTGACCGGTTCTCTTTGATGTCTTGCCTGATGGTTTGCCAGTGACGGCGGCTAGTGACGGCGACCAAATATCTACTCTCCTATTCCTTTAGAAAGAAGCATAATGAAGTTACTGAAGTTTTCCTTGCAGGTGACCAAGCCGTCTCTGTACTCTGCGCTCCGAACGGTTTCGCTTACCGCTGCCGCCCTGCTCCTCTGCCTGATGGTCCTCGGTCAGCCTGCTCGCGCTCAGGGATTTTATTCCGACGCCACCATCGACTATGCCATCAACAACCGTGTTTCCGTCTACGGCTCGTCCACGGTCTCTCTCGTCTCCGGCGGCTCCATCACAGAAGATCTGGCCGCCTCCGACACCAGCACGGTCAACATCTCCGGCGGTTCCGTTACAGGAGGTCTGGTCGCCTACAACAGCAGCACGATCAACATATCCAGCGGCTCCCTTGCAGGCGATCTGTTCGCCTATGGCACCAGTACGATCAACATCTCCGGCGGCTCCCTTGGAGGCGAACTGTACATCAATGGTGGCAAGGTCATCCTGTCGGGCGGCTCCCTTGGAACAGACCTGTACATCAACAACTTCGGCACGCTCGATGTGTACGGCACGGGCCTGAGCCTGACAGGACCGTTTGGCCCTCAGTACAGCCTGCCATACTACACGCTGAGCGGCACGCTTGCCGATGGCACTGCCATCAACAAGCCGGTGTACCTCAATGGCGTGCCGCTCAGCCAGGTAGTGCTGCACAACACCGACCCGCTTGTGGTCCTCAAGTCGCAGGTACAGGCGCTTGCCGATGCAGGCGCGCTCAGCAAGGGCAACACCAACGCTCTGCTCACTAAACTCAGCGCCGCGCAGTCGGCGGCAGCGGCTGGCGACACAGCCGCAGAGCGGGACGCACTGACGGGCTTTATCAACCAGGTCAAGTCTTTCATCCGTACCGGCAAACTGACACAGGCACAGGGGACGGCACTCACTACGGCAGCGCAGGCCATCCTCGGCAGCCTGGGGTAGAAGAAAAGAGTTAATCGGTAACGGATAAAAGCCCCCGGATCGCGTTGATCCGGGGGCTTTCCTTCTGTGTTTCGAATAGTGGCAAAAAGCGTTACCATTTCTGGCACACCGGTTTTTTCCAGCACTTCTTCCCCTACAATCAATCAGATCAGAACGCTCCTGCCGCGACCATCGCCGCCCGGCAGAGAAGAGATTCAGAGTCCGAATCTCTGTGGATCTCTGAGCACAACGACGGCGCACGGAAATAAATATCAAGGTACATGCACATCTCTCCCTCTCTCCAGTCGGGTTTCATTGCCCTTGCGGTCGGCCTCCTCGCCTGCGCTGCGCCCGCCGCACGCGCTCAGACCGTGTTCACGACTGGCACCCCAGACAACGTCAGCGGCAATACCAGTGACACAGATAGTGCCTTTACCCAGCTCGAGACCTTCACGTTTGGGGCTACGACCAGCTTTAACGGCGTTGAGTGGTACGGGGCTTATTTGCTCCGCAACACGCCCCAGGCCATGGATGCCTTCACCATCTCTCTGTACAACACCACTGGCGGTGCACCGGACGCTTCTCCTTCTACCGTATTCACCGTGGGCAACGCCGTCAATCGCACGCTTTTCGGGAAATTATTTACTTCCTATGATGTCTATAGGTATACCAGTGCCCTGGGAACGACGGTGACACTCGGACCGGGAACGTACGGCATCAGCATCGTCAACAACACGGCGGTTGACCCGGATGACTACTGGGCCTGGTTATCCAGCAACCAGACCGGTGGTCATTTCACTCAGACCGGGGCTGTTCGTGGGGCCCGATCTGCAGACCTAGCCTTCAGTCTCGTGAACACAGCGGCAGTAAACCCGGTTCCCGAGCCATCCGAGTGGCTGGCTATGGGCATGGCAGGAACATCGGTCATGGGCCTGATGGTCCGCGCACGGCGACGCAAGGCTGTCAAGAGTGCCACGGTTGCTGCGTAGCACTTCCTTTTAGGGTGGCAGAGTAGATAAGCCATAGATAAGCAAAAGCCCGGTGACTGATGTCACCGGGCTTTTTTATGTCCTGCTGGGATGCAGCCCGCCTTTTCATGTCTAACATCGGTGAATAAACCAGCCGCATATATCCGGAGTGAAAAAGATCGAGCGTGCGCTTTGAAAGCTCGATCCGTATATTCCACGAGCCGGAAATAAGGCTCAGAAAGAGCACACATCATGATTGACCCGAACCTACTACCGCACATCAGTGACGCCTGGAACTGCCTGCAACAGACACTGCAAAGCCTTCCACCATGGCAGGAGTATCTTATTCAAAAGACACTGGAGACGGCAAGTGCCGCGGCATGGAAGCGTATTAGGCCGCGGCTATTGGCACGCATTACGAGGACGCGCGAAAAACCGCAGGAATGACAAAGAAAGGCCCGGTGACGTGGACTGACGTCACCGGGCTTGTTATTCATCGGACCTGCAGGCCGGCTAGATCGCCGGCCTTACCGAGACACTGCCCCAAAGCGGCGTTCACCTGGCTTGTGGCGACATCAATTTGCTGACTGCTGTTTCCGCTTTGCTTCAGCTTCATCAGCTCTTCCAGGCTCGCACCGGACAGCGCCTGAGTCGAGGAGGCTATCGCATCGAGCCTCTGGGAATAAGCCGCCGCGATGGATTGACAGTTCGCCGGTGGCGTCCGCTGGCGGAAGACCGTCGCCACCTGACGCCATTCCCGAACCTGCGCCTCGCCGGAACCATTTTGCTCTCTTTGCTCTCTTGGGATAGCCGCATTTCTTATATTCCGTGCCATCATTTCCAGCGTCATCTGGTCGAACTGCTTGAACCATCGCAGGTACTCAAGATCCGCCGGCGTCAGTCCACTTGCCTGCCGCACTGGAAGCGGCGCTGGTGGCTGAACCGGCTGCGCCGCCTGGTAAGGCGCCGGTGGGGGAGTCATTGCTGCTACGGGTGTCGCAGGGGCCGGAACAGTCACATAGACAGTCCGGACCCGCTCCTCTTTCGGCGCGCAACCGGCGCCAAGAATCAGCAGTGTGGGCAGTACCAGGAAGCCGGCGCGAAGGTTCATCTTTAGATCCCCTGTGTGTTCATTTGCTGGGTTATCGGCTATCTAATTATTCCGGCAGCGTGTGGCTGGCATTATGCCGGAGGGGACGCGAGGCAGTCAAGCCATAGATGGTTCATTGACCGGCTCTGACCTCACTTTCAGCTTGAGCAGCATGGCGGCATCCCACTCCGGCCCCTTCAGCTCGTGCGGCGCTCGGTGAAAGTTCTGGGAGCAGAGATCGAATATCTGCCCGATGAACTTCTCGTCCCTGATGCTGCGAAGGTGCGGGAACTGTTCATCCATCTGCTGCACCAGGTAGAGCCATAGTTCGCAGTTCTCTCCGTCTCCGCACAGGTGCGAGTAGGCCAGGCCGCCGTCTTCATCACCGAATTCATCCCCGAAAGGCGGCGCGACATGACAGGCCGCGAGGGTAGCGATGTCTATGGCCATCTGTGGCCGCCAATCGGGATACTTGCGCAAAAGGGATTCGGACTCACGTATCACCGTGTAGATCCGCCGAATATCAGGCCGCTCCCACGTCAGAAAAGCACTGCCCTTTTTCCTCCGAAGAAACGAGGAAATGTCTACCTGGACTTGTGGTCTTTTCTTCGGAATCTCCGGTTTGATGCAGCGCCTTCTTTTGTTTACGCTCACAGAGGCCATCCGCCGCCGGCATCGATCACCGCGTCAAGCAGTGGTCGCCGCCAGGTCTTCGGAAGCTCGAAGATCGGACTGTAGCGCCGCACTCCCTGGCCGTCGGTCCATTCCCGCTGCGCCGTGGCCACAAAGGGCTCGCCTTCTTTGTTCATTACGAGGCGGCAGTCGTTGAGCAGAAGGGGATCGCCTTTCGCTCCTTTGCCACGTTTGCCGAAGTGAACCGCGACCGAGAAGAAGGCGCGCGTCGGTCCGCTGCCTTCATGCCGTCGCAGGTTCAATATCTCCATCTCCGAGAACTCTGAGAACGGCGCCGTGGATGCCTCCTGCACTGCCTGAGGAACCGGTTGCGGTCGTTCCTGGGACTGCTGGAACGTGTCCCGGTCGGTCTGCGCCGCTCTTTGCTCTGTCCGGAGGTCGGAGCGCTCCTGAACGCGCTGCCGGGTTGCGTCTCGCTGTCCGGATTTGTAGCCGCTGCGCTGCTGCGTCTGTGGTTCCGTCTGTGTATCGAACGGATCGTAGTCGGGAGCATCGTAATCATCGGGAGCATCAA
>JAZKEA010000531.1:0-266 GCA_040387315.1 Armatimonadota bacterium
CAAACAAGGCAAGGCGCTTTGGGAAGCGTTTGGGTCCATTTGTTACCAGAGGCCGCCCACGGTTCGTATTGATTTCCGCCTGATGAAAAAGCGGCAGTCTCGCTATTTCAAGGCACTGCGCTCTGGAAGATCAATGACAAAAATGACGCGATCCATAGCCTTATGGCGATCTTTTAGCAATGCACAGAAGGACGCCTACTCCTACGAGATCCGGCGGCGAGGACTGGACCTCAACTATCGTGGAAGGAAACCACGCAATTATGACT
>JAZKEA010000531.1:276-1054 GCA_040387315.1 Armatimonadota bacterium
ACATCGCCGGCCGGCTGGAACGCGCGCTGATGGCTTTGCCGGGGCCGGTGGTGCCAGCTTCGGCCATACCAAAGCGCTCCGCAAAGCCGGCATCACGCGCGGCGATCTTGTGGCCGTCAATCATGACGAAGCCGCTCTCGCGACGCACAAACGGAACTTCCCGTGGGCAACGCATCATCGGGAAGATATCAAGCGCGTCGATCCCCGTATCGCCCTGAAGGGGAAACGGGCCCGGACGCTGATCGGCGCGCCGGACTGCTCCGACTTCTCCCAGGGCAAAGGCGGGGCCATGATGAACGAGGGTGTCCGCTCCCTCGCCTGGGACGTTGTCCGCTGGGCGCGTCTCACACAGCCCGACTGCGTTCTTGTCGAGAATGTCCGGGGATTTAGCCAATGGGGACCGCTGTACCCGAGAGATCACCCGGTGGCGAAGCTGCAAGGGCGTCCTATCCCAAACCGCCGCGGCGAGTACTTCGAAGCGTTTCTCGCCTCGCTGCGCGCGCTCGGGTACGTCGTGGACTGGCGACTCCTCCGGGCCTGCGACTATGGCGACCCGACCTCGCGCGTCCGGCTCTTTGTCCAGGCGCACCGGGAGAAGGTTACCTGGCCCGCGGCAAGCCACGGCGATAAAGACAATCTGTTCGGACTGCCTGCCCATCGGACAGCATCTGAGATCATTGACTGGGACCTGGACCCCGGCGAATCCATCTTCACCCGCAAGAAACCGCTCTGCGAGAAGACGATGGCGCGGATCGCAGAGGGCATCAATGATCTGTCC
>JAZKEA010000531.1:1064-2665 GCA_040387315.1 Armatimonadota bacterium
GACCCACGGGACGCCAGACCGTCCGGCCTCTCGGTCAGCCGTATCACACCGTTCTGCAGCACTGTCATGACTACCTGATCCAACCCTTTGTCGTCGTGGCGCGTTCCGGGTGCGGGGCTCTTTCCCTGGACAAGCCCCTGCCGACCATCTGCGCCGGAACCAACCACTTCGCCCTTTGCACACCGTTTCTGGTGCGCTACAACGGGGGAGGCCGGGTGCAGCACCTCGATAACCCCATCACCACGCTGGACACGTCAAACCGGTTCGCCCTGGTTCAGGCGTTCCTCATCAACTATTACGGGAATGGGCGCGCCCTCTCGCTTGATTCCCCGTTGCCCACGGTGACGACAAAGGACCGGTTCGGCCTGGTCGAGGTGGAGCGGAGCCTGGCGGAGAAGGGACTGGCGATTGTCGATATCCGAATGCGGATGCTGGCGGCGCACGAGCTGGTGGCCGCGCATTCCATGCAGGAGATGATCTTCGAAGGCACGGACACCCAGATCAAAGCGCAGGTGGGGCATTCGTGGCCGGCCCAGCTCGCGGAGGCAGTGTGCTATTCCATGCAGACGGGACGGGAGGCATGAAAGCCCAGCTTTCGATGATCGAAATAGATGAGCCGCTTCCCGTGCCGGATCTGACTACCTATGACTTCATCGTCGTGAACAGCAGCGCCGGGAAAGACTCTCAGGCTATGCTCGATCTTGTCTGCACTATGGCTGATGACGCCGGAGTCCTGGCGCGCGTCGTCGTGGTCCATGCTGACTTAGGGCGTGTAGAGTGGGGAGGAACGCGGGAACTGGCAGAAGCGCAGGCAGACCGATATGGTGTCCGCTTCGTCACTGTCTGGCGGCGGCAGGGGGATCTGCTGACGCAGATAGAGGGCCGAGGTAAGTTCCCCGGCCCGGAGACGCGTTTCTGCACCGCGCACCACAAAACGAATCTGGTGAGCCGCGTCTTTACCAAGCTCACGGCTGAGGCGCGGAGCGGGGACCTTCTGGAGCAGATCGAGGAGCGGGGCAAGTTTCCCGACGCGAAGAACCGCTACTGTACCAGCGACCAGAAGCGCGCCCAGGTCCATCGCCTCTACACGGCCCTGACCAATCAGGCGAACATCCTGGCAGACGAGGACACGATCAAAAACAAGCCGGTGCGGATTCTCTCCTGCATGGGCATGCGCGCCGATGAAAGCCCGGCCCGCGCCAAGAAGCGGCCCCTGGTCCGCAACGAGGCCGCCTCCAACGGACGGCGGCACGTAGACGACTGGCTGCCCCTGCATCGCTGGACAGAGCCCGAAGTCTGGGAGCGTATCCACGCGTCGCGAATGGCGGATTTGATCCACGTCGCGTACAGCTATGGCATGCCTAGATTAAGCTGCTGTTTCTGTATATTCGCCCCAAAGGCTGCGCTGGTGATCGCCGGGAAGCACAACCCGGAGCTGCTTGCTGAGTACGTGCGGGTCGAGAAGAAGATCGGCCATACGTTTCGCGTCAATCTCTCGATGGCGGAAGTCGCGGAAGCCGTTGCCGCCGGGGACATTCCGGAGGAGGTAAAGACGTGGGTAATGTGACTCTCTTCGGACAGGTCTCTGCGGCGGTCATCAG
>JAZKEA010000532.1:0-6798 GCA_040387315.1 Armatimonadota bacterium
AAAACGCTTTTATCGTTTACGAGGCCAGTACCGCGAAGACGCGACCTTCACCTCATGACTGCCCCTCAGTGTCCTGCCTTTGGCAACCTGCTTTCCTAGAAGGAGCCGTTTGTATGTCGATCCGTCGTGTCCGCTCTGTCTCCGGTTTCACGCTAATTGAACTGCTTGTCGTCATAGCAATCATCGCAATCCTCGCTGCCATACTTTTTCCTGTTTTTGCTCAGGCTCGTGCGAAAGCGCGGCAGGCGTCTTGTCTGTCCAATGAGAAGCAGATCGCCAATGCTATGGCGATGTATGGTCAAGATGCGGATGAACAGCTCTTTTCTTACCGCGTAGGTGGTACCGCTGGAGATAATCCGTTTAACACCACGGCAGATGCATCTGACGGCGTTGGAGCACAGGCATCACGCTACAAATTCTATCCTCACCTGCTTGATCCCTACATCAAGAACTGGGAAGTTTGGAAGTGCGCTAGCAATCCCAATGCCGCATCACAGCGCGATACGAACCCGGCAAGTGAGATTGAAGACGACTTCAGAGGCTATGGCGGACAAAATTCTTACGGTGTAAATACCTACTGCTTCTCTGCAGGCCCGTCCGCGACACAGCCAACGTTCCCCGCTGCGGGGTCCGGCATCACTTTTGCTGAAATGACCTCCACAGCGGATCTAGTCGTTATGGTAGATGGCACCTATTACAACGTGCTGCCTCGCAATGGATCAGTTGGCCCCGTGCGACTGAAGGGGGATGCTGGTGGATTCGATCCTCAGACAGCCAGTTCCGGCAACTACAAAGACTACTGGAAAAGCATCGGCAACGCGAACAAATTCCGTTGGGTCAACAATGCGCGTCAAACCCCGAGCGATGCCGAGGCTGTGAAGCTCGGTAAAGAGCGGCACCAGGGCGTAATTAACGCGATGTTCGCCGACGGACATGTGAAAGCGATTCCCTTCGAAAAACTTGTTGACGACTTTCAGCTCTGGGATCCCTGGAAGCAGGGAGCATTTTAACGAAACAAAAGGGCCGGGGCTTCTGCCCTTGCCCTTTTGTTTTCTATGGTTACCGTTTGTTTTACAGCTTCACATCGACGAGTGCCGATACGCCGACACCCTTGACACGGGACAGCTTCGAGGGATCGCTGACGCCGCGTGTCGATACAGGAATCAGAGCACGGACACGAACATCGGTACCGATCTTTGTCTGGCCTTCGATCTGGGCGACAGCCTTCACCTGGTCTACCAGGTCTCGCGGTCCGGATACCTGAACGGCGCCCGCGAAGGTGCCACGACCGACGGAAAGAATCGGAACGACGCGAGTCGATTCCGTATCGTTGTTGGTCTTGTTACCGGTGACGGTGTTCACAAAGCGGTCGATCTGTCCGCTAAACTTATCCACCAGAACAATCACCGCGCCACCGCGCAAGAGCCCACCGAGCTGCGCCTGAACCGGTGCTGCCTGTCCAATCACCATTCCGCCGATTGCCGCGGCGGTAGCAATAATTGCTGTCTTAGTTTTTGTCATAATTTTTCATACCCACGCTTACTTGCTCTGTAACTCAGCAGAGCCTGTTTTTGTTCCTTTTACTAATACGAACCGTAGCGGCAGAATGTGACGGGCCGGAGGCAAAGGGAGCTAAAAGTCTTACCTGTTGCGTGCGGTCAGGTGGATGGTCAGCGTGGAAAGATCGGCGGGAGTAATACCTGGGACACGCGCCGCCTGACCTAAAGAGGCGGGGCGGATACGCGCCAGTTTTTCCTTCGCTTCTGCGGAAAGAGACGGGACTGTGCCATAGTTAAGATCCTCCGGAAGCGCGATATGGTCCTGCCGGCGGGCGGAATCCACCTGAGCGGCCTCCCGCGTGATATAGCCCGCGTAACGCGCCGTGATCGCTGCCTGTTCCAGCCCCGCCGCATCCGTGATGGGATCTACATTTGCCAGGCTGGCAATCTGTGCTTCCGTGATCTCCGGGCGTCGCAGCAGGTTTGCGAGGGAGACACGGTCCGCTACCGGCGCGACACCGATCTCCTGCAGACGTGGGTTGTCGATGCCTGAGACAAAGGTGTTCTCTATGGTGTGCCGGACGGCATCCGACCGCTCCTGCTTCTCCGTAAATCGCGCCCACTGATCGTTGCCTACCAGACCGATAGCCTGTCCAAGAGCCGTCAGACGTGTGTCTGCATTATCCTGTCGCAGGGTCAGGCGGAACTCGGCGCGCGACGTCAGAAGCCGGTAGGGGTCCGTCACGCCTTTGGTTACCAGATCATCGATCATGACGCCGAGATATGCATCCGAACGGGACAGCGTCCACGGCTTGCGCCCCTGGGTGTAAAGCGCGGCATTCGCGCCCGCCATCAGCCCTTGGGCGGCGGCCTCTTCGTACCCGGACGTCCCATTGATCTGCCCGGCAAGGAATAAGCCGGAGACGCGCTTGGTCATTAGAGCCGGGGTAAGCTCTGTTGGAGGTACGAAGTCGTACTCGACTGCGTAGCCGGGCCGGACCATCTCACACTCTTCCAGACCGGGCAGCGTCCGAAGAAAATCAAGCTGGATCTCTGAGGGAAGGCTTGTGCTCATCCCCTGCACGTAGAACTCGTTTGTCTCCCAGCCTTCCTGTTCCAGAAAGACCTGATGGCTTTCTTTGTCCGCGAACCGCACCACTTTGTCCTCGATGGACGGGCAGTACCGCGGGCCGATACCCTCAATAAAGCCGCCGTACATCGCGGACCGATGAAGATTGCCCCGGATGACCGCATGGGTCGCGGCATTGGTGTGCGTCAGCCAGGCAGAGAGGAGGCCATCGTGCCGCCGGGGTGGTGTCCGAAACGAGAAAGGGGGAGTCTCCGGCTCTGAGGGCTGCTCCACAGTTTTGGAGAAATCGATGGACTCTTTGGCGACGCGCGGTGTCGTGCCGGTTTTGAGACGTCCGAGCGGAAAGCCGAGGCGGGAAAGACTGGCAGAAAGCCCATAAGCCGCCGCCTCGACAGATCCTTTCTCGGGAATACCGCGCCCCGCCTCCCAGCGCGTCTCGCCGCGATGACAGAGCCCCCGCAGAAAAGTCCCCGTCGTTATTACGACCGCATCCGCGAAAAGCTCCGTACCATCCGCGAGCCGAACCCCAAGGATCCTCTCGCCTTCGACAAGCAGTTCCTCGACCATCGCCTCACGCAGCATCACATTGTCCGCGTTCTCGAGGAAAGTGCGCATCGTTCGGGGATAGCGCTGCACATCCACCTGTGCGCGCAGGGCGCGTACGGCAGGTCCCTTGCCGGTGTTCAGCATCCGCAGATGGGTCAGCGTGGCATCCGCGGCAAGCGCCATTGCTCCCCCCAGGGCATCGATCTCCCGGACAAGGTGTCCTTTCGCCGGTCCGCCGATAGAGCAGTTGCAGGGCAGCCAGCCGATATGGGCGAGGTTGCCGGTCACCAGCAGCGTGCTGCTGCCCATGCGTGCCGACGCTAGCGCTGCCTCGCAGCCTGCGTGCCCGCCGCCCACAACGATAATGTCAAATTGTCCGCTTTGGATACTCATAACCACTTTTAGTGTATCGTGTGGGAGGCTTCTTCGGCTTCTGCGTGAGCGGCGGCAATGGAGCGGTTCCATTGGCGTCTCTGTCTCCTGAAGATCAATCGCTTTCCGGCGCGGAATTTCCGTCTGGGTTGGTCGGAAAACGGACACGGTCATAGATGTCCGAGAGCGGCAGTTCGCAGCCCACTGAATCGAGGCGTAATATCGCCTCCAATCCTTCGGTGTCGGAGAGTACCCAGCCTTCCTCACGCTTTACGAAACGCTCTATATGGGGTGAATCCTGCGAAACCAGTACATACTCGCGCAGTGACTCGATCCGCCGATACAAACCAAACTTTGCTCCACGGTCATAGCGTTCTGTGGAAGAAGACAGCACTTCAACAATCAAAATAGGGTTCATGAGGGTATCCAGCACATTGTCTTCAAATTCTGCGTCTCCGCAGACGGCGACCAAGTCTGGATAAACGTAGCTCCAGGGATAGGGTATGTGTACGCGCATATCGCCGCTGAATGGCTCGCACGGGCCTCCCCGAAGCTGGTTGCCGATCACTCGTACAAGGTTGACCGTAATACGGTTGTGTTCGCGGCTCGCGCCGGACATCGCGTACATCTCGCCATCTGAGTACTCGCTTTTATACTCCGCCTTTCGCTCGGTGGACAGATACTCTTCCGGTGTCAGATAGGGCTGTGGGACGGCGGACATGGTTTCGTATTCTCCTGATTGATAGTGGTATTCTACCGAACTACGACAAAGCCCCCGCTTCCGGAAGAGGCGGGGGCTTGAGAGTTGTTGGCTGAGGACGGCTGTTTTTATGCGGGCTGCGTCTCACGGGGCTGGCCTCGACGATTTCCGCTGCGGCGTCCTCCCTGGTTTTGATTGTTCCCTGCTCGTCCGCCGCCACTTCCGCTACGGTCGCGGTTCTCGCGAGGTTCACTCACGGGTTCCGGCAGGCGGGGGGCGGGAATCGGCGGTGGGGCATCTGTTCCACCACTGCCCCCCCCCTTATTCAGGATCTCCGCCTCTGCGATAGAGCGTCCGACTTTCATCAGTCGCGCCCGAATCCCCTGACCGATATACTTCGCCCCCTGGGGAAGCTCTAGCAGATAACCGCTTTCTGTTACCGCGGTCGCGGACGGCGGCGAATCCAGCGCATTTCGTATCACTCGCGCCTCTACCACCTGACCACGACGAAGCGCAAGATGCTTGCGGTCCAGTTCGTCCATTCGACCGGGCTGAATCTCATACTTCTCCTGATGCAGGGTTTCATCGGCTCGGACGTAGACCCCACGCTGCATCAGATGCTCCAGAACCTCGATATTCTCTCCGCTCTCACCGATTAGATACGCAGCGACCTGTGGATGACAGGTAACACAAAACGCCTCGGCGGCATTCTGTGCGCGGGAAAGACGACGGAGGTCACGCTCTATCTCGATACTGATCGATTCCGCAGACGGTATTTTTCCCTGACCCTGGCAATAGGGACAGGTTTCGCTCATTTGCTCGTTGACGGTCTCACCGGTCCGCTTTCGGGTCATCTCAACCAGGCCAAGCGGCGAGATGTGGCTGATCTTGCAGCGTGACTTGTCGTTTTTGAGGGCTACTTCCAGGGCCTGCTCGACCTTTTTACGGTCGGCGGCGCTGTTCATATCGATCAGGTCGAGAACGAGGATGCCGCCCATATCGCGTAGCCGGAGCTGACGTCCGATCTCGGCGACCGCTTCCATATTGGTTTGAACGATAGTGTCGGCGAGTCCCGTGGTCTGACCGGTGAATTTTCCGGAGTTGACGTCGATGGCAACAAGGGCCTCTGCCTGATCGATGACAAGGTAGCCGCCGGATTTCAGCCAGACACGCCGCTGCAGGAGTTTGGCGATCTCCTGTTCCAGACCGAAGTGCTCGAAGATCGGCTTCTCGCCATCGTACAGCACGACACGGTCTTTCAAACCTGGCCCGAAAAAGTCCAGGATCTCATGCGCCCGCTTGAAATCAGCGGCGCTGTCCAGGATAAGACGATCGACATCCTGCCCAAAGGCGTCACGGAGAATCCGGAACAGCAGAGTCAGGTCCTGATAAACGAGGCTCGGGGCGGGTGAAGTTTCCGCCTTCTGCTTGACGTCTGCCCAGGTACGCTCCAGGAACTCAAGATCCTGCCGAAGCTCGCGCTCGGTCTTGTCTTCAGCCTCGGTGCGAACGATCAGTCCGTAACCCGGCTTTCGAATCCCCTCGACGATCCGCTTCAGACGGTCGCGCTCCTTGGGATCATCGATCTTGCGGGAGACGCCGGTCGAGTTTTCGTCCGGCATGAAGACCAGGTAACGCCCCGGCAGGGAGATACGTGTGGAGACGCGGGAGCCCTTAGTGCCTCGTGGCCCTTTGACTACCTGGACCAGCACCTCCTGACCCCGCTTTACCAGATCGCGAATGGTTGCCTGCTGGCGGGGGCGGCGACCACGACGATCAAAACCGCCCTTGCCGCTGCCATTACCGGCGGCCTCTGTGGTCTCTTCGTCCTCTTCGCCCGTTCCGCCGGAGACGATATCCCCGGCGTATAGAAAGGCGTTGCGCTCAAGTCCGATTTCGACAAAGGCGGCGTCAAGAGAATGGGGGACGTTATCGACACGCCCTTTGTAAATGCTTCCGACGACGCGCTCTTCGCGCTCGATATGCAGCTCCGTAAGCTGCGCGTCCTCGCGGACCGCGATGCGCGTTTCGCGCGCGTCCGCATTGACGATAATCTCTTTCGACAAGTTAGCTACTACTCCTGCCGCCCTCACGCCGGAGAGTCCTGCTTCCCGACGGGGCGGCGATTTTAGATAAACACTATAGCTGCCTCAGGTCATCGACTCTGTGCTTCAGAGGACGACCCGACTGGCTTAAACGTGATGAACTTTGAGGCGGAAAAATTCCATGTCGTCACGACGACCGTTGCACAGAGCTTTGCGGCATTCAGTGCTAATCGTGAAAACCCCTGTCCGTCCGTGTTGCGGAACAGGATCAAGCGCATTGTTTCCTCTGGCGTGAAATGCGACTGCGTCAGGTGCAGGTGCGCGGCGACCACCAGTGCCAGAGTGGTCACCATTATGTTCAGCGTAAGACCCACCAGATTCGTTGCGAAAAAGATAGGACCCTGCTTTGTCATACTGCCCTGACGATCTTTGAACGTCCAGCGTCGGTTCCAGAAGAAGCCATTGCTGACACCGCCTATAAAACCACCGACGACAGCATAAACCGGGGGGACCGAAAGGCTGAGCAGAACGTTGAAGATCGTTAGA
>JAZKEA010000532.1:6808-18900 GCA_040387315.1 Armatimonadota bacterium
ATCGATAACCGTTGAGGATGCACCGACGATACAAAACTTAACCAGCTGCCGGACGCCAGGACGCGCGACGAGCGAGGACGCGAAGGCAGGATTGCCAGTAGTCATGCGGAGCCTCCAAAGTACACTGCACGCATTATAACACAGAGCGAGATGCCGCGGCGCGGTCGCGACCCACTCCGGACGCCGCGGCAGTGGTAGCGGCGTCAGAGATATACCTATTTCTCGGTACGCGGGCTGTAGAACATCAGTGTGGCAGGGGGTGGGAGGCCCAACCCGATGGATTGACACCATTTCCTGCCCGTGCTACCATCAAACGCCGTGAATAACTCTCTGACCACAACCAGCATTTTGCCTTCTACTCGCGTTTATGTATTTGATCTTGATGGTGTCCTTTACCGAGGGGAAGACCCGGTGGTGGATGCCGCAGAAGCAGTCGCTGCACTGCGTCGAAAGCCGGGTGTCTCGCTCTTTTTCCTGACCAACAACTCGTCTCAGAATCGCTCCGACTACGCGGAAAAGCTGACCAGACTGGGAATGCCCTGCACGGAGGACGAGATCGTGACCTCTTCCTCGGCAACGGCTGCGTATCTTGCGGCAGGACCAGGGGCGAAGGGTAAAACCGCCCTTGCTGTCGGGGGACATGGCATCAGCACGGAACTAGGACTTGTTGGGATTACGGTGCGCCGTGCCTCTGACCCTGGCCTGCAGCAGGAGAACATCGACTACGTGGTGGTCGGACTGGACCGGAACTTCAACTACGAGGCGCTCTATCAGGCGCAGCAGGCCATTCTTTCCGGATCCGCCTTTATTGCCACCAACCGTGACGGACAGTACCCGATGGAAGCGGGGAGAGTCGCACCGGGCGCCGGTTCCGTTGTCGCCGCCATACAGGCGTGTACGGGTGTAGATCCGGTTGTTGTCGGGAAACCCGAGACACTTGGGCTGCAGACAATTCTGGAGCGCGCAAACGCACGTCCCGAAGAGGCCGTAATGATCGGTGATCGCTGCGACACGGACGTCCTGTGCGGTAACCGTCTCGGTGTTCCTACAGTGCTGGTTCTAACCGGGGTCACGACACGGGATCAGGCGCTTGCCGCCCCTCCCGAGCAGCAGCCGGGCCGTATCATCGAAACCCTGCGCGAACTGCTGTAACCGATGTAACCGATTCGGCTGCGGTATCATGACCCCATGAGCCGCCAATTTTCCTCGTTTCTTGCTTCTCTTCGAACGCGTGTCGAGCCTCTCGAGGTCGAATCCAGCGATGCGTGGTGGCAGGCGAACCTGAGCGCCTCACCGGAGACAGAGGAGCGAGCCTCCGCCTCGCAAAAAGCGTTGACACGACTGTATGCGGATCGTGCCGCTTTCGCCGAACTCAAGCAGTTCGCATCGGAATCCCTGGACTCCGAAGAGCGCCGTCAGCACACGCTGCTCGTAAATGCCTTCACCGGCAACCAGATGGATGATGCCGTCATCGAGGAGATGGTGGATACGGAGCGGCGCGTCGAGAACGCGTACAACAGCTTCCGACCCAGCCTTCGTGGCGTCCCGACGGGAGACAACGCGCTCCGGGATATTCTCCGCGATTCCGACGACTCTGAACTGCGTCGTGATGCCTGGACGGCGAGCAAGGAGATCGGAGGCGAGGTCGAGAAGGACGTTCTCAGACTGGTGGAGATGCGTAACGCGGAGTCACGACGACTCGGCTACGCGAACTACTACCAGATGGCTCTTTCGTTGCAGGAGCTGGACCAGGAAAATCTCTTTGCACTCCTGAAGGATGTCGCGGAGCAGACCGACCCTTTGTACAAAGAGTACAAGGCTACTCTGGACGCCGGTCTTGCGGAACGTTTCGGTATTTCAACGGACGCGTTGCGGCCCTGGCACTACAGTGACCCCTTTTTCCAGGATGCCCCGTCGGGCGAAGTAAATCTCGATCACTTCTTTACCGGAAAGGATCTGGAGGCGCTGACCCGCGATTACTTCGACGCTATCGGGCTGGATGTCCGTGATATCCTCGCCCGCTCGGATCTGTATGAGCGTGAGAACAAGTGCCAGCATGCATTTTGTGTCCATGTCGGGCGCTACGACGATATTCGTGTTCTGTGTAACTGTACCGACTCAGAGCGCTGGATGGGAACTATGCTCCATGAGTTCGGTCACGCCGTCTATGATAAGTATCTGGGAGCCGATCTGCCGTTTTTCCTGCGCGATGCCGCTCATACCCTGACAACGGAGGCTATTGCCATGCTGCTGGGCCGCCTGTCGCGTAATGCCGCGTGGCTGTCCCGCTACGGCGGCGTCGATGCCGAGGAGGCGAAAGCTGTAGAGGCATCTGCGGCGAGCGAACAGTCGGCGCAGCTTCTGGTCTTCGCGCGCTGGTGCCTGGTAATGACCCACTTCGAGCGTGCCCTCTATGAGAACCCGACACAGGACCTGAATGCCCTCTGGTGGGAGATTGTGCAGCGGTTCCAGGGGATAACTGCGCCGGAGAATCGCGACGCCCCGGACTGGGCCGCGAAACTCCACATGGCGCTTGCCCCGGTTTATTATCAGAACTATCTTCTCGGAGAAATGTACGCCTCGCAGCTTCTGAACTATCTGCGCTCGACCGTCCTGCCCGATGACACCGATGACAAAGCCCTTGTTTCCAGCCCTGCCGTCGGTGCCTACCTGACAACTTCGATCTTCGAAAAAGGTATGCGGCTCCCCTGGAACGAACTCATCGCCACCTCGACCGGCGAGCCTCTTAACCCCGCCCATTTCGTGGGCCATATTCGCCTCTAGGCAGCCTCTTTGCTCATGTTCCGCTGCGAATGTCCTTTGCCTCAGCACGGGTAATTGGCCTCCGGCTCGCGTGTCGAAGGTGAAGAACGATCACGCGAGAACCATCCTCCCCCTGCTCTTCGACACGGTAATACAGATGATAAGCAGCACTGCCAGCGCTTCGTTGGTAGAGCAGACGGCGGACTTCGATACCGATCTTTCGGCTTTCGTCGAACCGCAGGGCAAAGCGGCCCGGATGGGTGGCAAGTGTGGCTGCTACCCTATAGAGACCTTCAAGCCATTCCTGTGCGAGCATAGCGTCACCCGTGAGGTCCGCAAGTCGAACGGTTGCTTCATTGATCTCACGGCTCGCCCGTGCGGAAAAGCGGACGGCATATACCTCTTGTGGATCCGTGCTCACTGGCTGTTGGCAGGGCCGACACCGCCGATTTTGTGACGATGCGCCACCAGAGCGGCCAGAGCACTGTCTCGCATTTCTTCCAGGCTCACTGTCCGCCCTGCATCCGCGTCTGCGATACCTTCCCGGAGAGCGGCAATTAATTCCTCATCGGCTTCGTCGTCTTCGGCGCTGACAGGCATCTCCAGCTTTGCCACAGCGTATTGGTTCAGGTCCTCGCCACGGGCCGCCGCTTCCGCCCGCAGCTGGTCAACTAGGGCATCAGGTATTTCTATAGTGAAGCTCATTGAGTTGGTCCTTCCATCACTACTTTTGTGTTCGATATAAAGCATTGAGTATCATAAACATCAAGTTTACCTGCCTTTGCTTGCCCTCGATGCTACTTTCTCAACACTCAAAAGCTGGGCAGTGGTCTTACCTACCTCAATCTACGCTCTGTGACTGGGGAAGCCCCAGACCTCCCTGCTGGCTTTTTACTTGTGCAGTCGAGAGGATATGCTCCACCGCTTTTATCAGTAATTCCGGATTAACGGGTTTTACGAGGTATCCTTCCGTTTCGGTGCCGGCAGTAGTAGCAAACCACTGTTGCATTCTCGCATTATCGTCATATCCGAAATCTGCGGGCCTAGCGGTCAGCATGAGGACCGGCAGATCCATCAGAGCAGGATCACGTCGGATGACTCCCAGTAAATCGAAACCATCCATCTCCGGCATCATAACATCAGAGACCACAAGATCCGGTCGATTCTTTCTTATTTTGATAAGGGCTTCATTGCCATTTCGGGCAAAATCGGTGTTATAGCCTTTGCGCTCTAGCGCCTTCTGCATATAACGGGTGATTGTGGGCTCATCATCTACCAAGAGAATGTAGCCTTTTGCTGATTGCTGCATAACGTTACCTTTCTTTAGCCATTCCCTCAGCAAGAGCCCCCATCGATTGAACCCCATACCGCCACAGCCCATCGGGCCATTCAGAAAGCCTGCGACCATCCGACGCTTCAGCGGACTGGCGATAGCCAAACGGTTTTACGAGGTCGTTATCCGTACGGACCAGGAGACGATGTCGAGGTCAGGGTCGTTGATGGGGCGGTTTTGCTTGTCCCAAACATCTCCTGCCGCTTCTATGCTGTTCGGGTTTATCGAGACGATGCTGTTGTTGTCATAGGATTGACCGGTCTGATTCAGCGGTATGCCACGAACGATACCGGGGACGCCTTTCCCACCAACGGGTTCCGTGTTGGAATTACCCAGAGAATCCCAGGTTTTGAGCGCATTGGGATCATTCGGGTCCTGGGGGAAGTTGTCCGTGTTCACAAAGTTGAACTGCAGGAAATTAGGAATACGAAGTGTTCCGTCCGTATTGGTTCGGTAGAACGAATTCCGGAAGGTATTTAAGTTCAGGCGAAAGGAGAGTATCCTGCCGCCGGGCTGGGGGACGCTGGGATTGTCCGGTACACCCCGTGGGAGAAAACCGTTCAGACCGGGCCCCAGTGTCGTTACATTGGCTAAGGCCCCATTGCCCGCGGGAACTTCATAGACACCGTACTGACCCTGACTTGCGGGACCGCCAAAGACGACGAATCCGACAAAGCCCTGACTCCCCGCCGGAAATTGGGCAGGGGCAGCGAATCCGTTACCCCAGGGCTGCTGAACGACCGGGGCCGGTCCGGAGTCGTTGTTGATGTCATCCACGAAGTTGACCAGGAAAAAGTAGGAATAGGGAGGGCCATCTTCGCTCGTCAGTCGGATGCGACCGCCGACCTCCATCGTTACCGTGACATAACGGGTCTCCTGCCCATCGACGCCACCGGAGGGGACCTTCGCACAGCCTTCCAGAAGCGCCAGCGGTGTGGCGGCGGCGAGCAGAAGAAACTCGCGGCGGTTTTTCAGAATGTTCATCAGGCATTTAGACGACGCTGCCCGTCCGGGGGTTCTCTTTTTCTCCAATGCGGTACAACTAGAAAGAGGCAAGCGAGCGTGAGGCTGCGCCGCCAGTAAGGAGCGTCTATGTCATTTCATCTGCCGGGTGTCGCACCCGCCGACCTGCTGCGGGATGATTTCACTGTGCTGGATAAACGGGACACCCTTCGCTGTGCCTGGGAGACCGAGCAAAACCTGTTGATCCAGAGTGTAATTGGTCACGCGCACGAGGGGCATGGCATCTTCCGGGGACGCCGCTTCGTGAACACGACGATGGACGATATCTGCCGGGCGCTGCGCCTGAACCCGAAGCAGATCCGACAGGAGCGACAGACGCTGATAGACGGGATCGCGGAATACATAGAGGATGTTCTGGCGGGTGGCGATGGGCGGGCGCTTGTGGATCGTCAGGGACGCCCCCTGCTGACAATGGGAACGCTGCCGCTGATCGGTGATGTGGATGGCAGAGGCGTTCTGCGCGGCTTTTACCTCGGGGGACTGCGCGATGATTCTGATGTCCGAATCAAGGCGGAGGAGCGGTACGGATTCGCTATCGGTGGTGGAGAATCTCATCTCGTCAGCCGTTCCGCCCTGGTGGCAGCCGGTCTGAACGCGGATTTGCTGGCGCACCGGGATCACAGCCTCGACGAAATTGCGGACCTGAGGAGCAAGGGCATCATTGTTGCCGACGAAGGACCGGAAGATGACGACGTCGCCTATACCTACATCCGTCACCGTCGCGGAACCGGCACCAGCGACGATGCCTGCGTTCTGATGTGCGGTCTGGTACACGGCTTTTCGGCTGCCGTGGGGGCGTTCCTCGCGGATGCGGTAGACACCATCGAAAAGTATGTCCCCAGATTTCACGGGCAGGACAGCGGTCTCGCCCTTCGTATAGAGCAGGAGATGCCGGACCTCAACCTGACGCGCCGCGATGTGGAGGATATCGCCTATCTCTGCGCCGATGAGAGCGGCAGCGTCCCGGACTCGTCTCTCCGGCATTTCCTGGTGCTTAATCGTAGATTCGATCAGTGCGCTATCGAGGCGCATTTTCTGTACCTGCTTGGTCGTCCGTACGCGCCGCTTGGTCTTTCGCATGAACGTTCGTCAAACGAGGCGTTCTATGAATATTGCGAAAATCGCCTGGCAGCCTGGCGTGAACGGGAACCCGCACCGTAATACGCCGGTTAACCACAGTATAATAGGTCCATACTTCGGTAAGAAAGTCACTAACTATGCCCATCTCCCTTTTCGCTTCCGGAACCGCCGCGGTTGCCGTTGCCTGCATTGCCGCACTTGCTGTCTTTGGGGGCGAGGCGGACGCCGCCGATCCTTCTTCCGCTCCTACGAATCCGAAAAGCGTTTACGACTTTGCGGTCAAGGATATCGATGGTAAGACCGTCAAGCTGGATCGATACAAGGGAAAGACGCTGATTGTAAACACGGCGTCGCTCTGTGGCAACACGCCGCAGTACGCGTCCCTGGAGAAGCTGTACCAGAAGTACAAGGGCCAGGGCCTGCGGATACTGGCGTTTCCGGCGAACAACTTCGGGTCGCAGGAGCCGGGGTCGGATGGGCAGATCAAAGAGTTCTGCTCCTTGAAGTATAAGACAACCTTCGATCTTTTCAGCAAGGTAGATGTGAAAGGCGCAAACCAGGCACCCCTCTACAAGTACCTGACGAGCAAAGAGACCGATCCTAAGTTCGCGGGAGAGGTGGAGTGGAATTTTGCCAAGTTCCTGATCGGACGAGATGGCAAGGTCGTAAACCGCTTCAAGGCAGGGACGGACCCGCTGACGCCCGACGTCGAGAAGACGATTGTCGCGTCGCTAAAGTAGGGCAGAGGGCTACAACTCCGGACATTGATATCCGGAGTTGTAGCCCAGCACTACACGCTCGATACCGGCGTAGTCGCGTACTGTGGAGACGTTAGTCAGGCCATCACCCCGCCAGAGCGAAGCCACGTCCTCCGCCTGCCCCTGACCGACTTCGACTGCTAGCATTCCGCCCGCCAGCAGCAGTGGGGGCGCTTCGACTGCAAGACGGCGATAAAAGTGGAGTGGGTCCGGATGTATCCCGAGGGCGACTCGTGGCTCAAAGTCACGCACCTCGGTTTCCAGCGTGTCAATAGCCTCCGGGGCGATATACGGCGGATTGGAAACGATAGCATCGAACGGCCCATATGCGTATAGCGGGGCGAGCAGGTCACCCTCTGCGAAAACGATGCGATTGTCAACACGGTGGCGACGGGCATTTTCCTGTGCGACGCTGAGCGCCTCCGGAGAAATATCCGTTGCGAAAACTGTCGCCTGCGGCGTCCTCACTGCCAGGGTAATAGCAATAATCCCCGAACCGGTTCCAATATCCGCCACCCGTGGGGCGGAACGCTCTTTCACTGCTGTCAGTGCCGCCTCGACAAGAAACTCTGTTTCCGGGCGCGGGATCAGCACGGCAGGCGTCACCTGAAACGAAAGACCGTAGAACTCGCGCTCCCCAAGGATATAGGCCAGAGGTTCCCGTCTCTCACGCCGGGACAGCAGAGCAAAGAATTTCTCCGACACGGAACCGGGCAGAATAATATTCGGGCGCAGGTGAATCTCTTCACGCGACAGTCCGGACGAGAAGGAGAGCAGGAGTCGCGTCTCTGCTCGGGCCTCGGCGGGAGCAATGCCCGCCGCTGTCAGTCGCTGAGTCCCCTCGGCTTGAAGCTGACTCAGAGTGTAACCCGCAGATCGGTGGGGAAGCGTCATCCGTTACTCGGTCGGCTCTGGTCGCTCTGGCGCGACGAGGACGGCAAAGGCGGCAGCGATATGGTCCAGGTGACTGAGCGAAATACGTACCTCATAAGCGCCCGCCCTTTCCTTTGCGCGCCCGGACAATTTGACCGAGGGAGCGCCGGAGAGAGCGCGCTCCACTTCGATCTCACGCAGGGAACATCCGCCTCCGAGGCACTTGATGACCGCCTCCTTGGCCGCGAACCGCGCCGCGATATGTGGCGCGGGGTCGGGCCGAGATAAGCAGTAGGCGGTCTCGCTCGGGGAGAGTACACGCCGGGCAAACCGCTCGGGATGTCGGGTGACGAGCGAACGTACGCGGCCCACATCAGTCAGATCCACGCCTACTGCAACCACGCGCCCCGGAATTTGCATGCCTGTTTCGCCGCCCCTGCGGCTCTCTTCCCTAGTGCTCGCCAGCCTCTTCCGCTTCAAGATAGCGCGTGGCATCTATCGCGGCCATACAGCCGGTTCCCGCTGCGGTGACCGCCTGACGGTAGATCGTATCGTGAACATCGCCTGCGGCGAAAACGCCGGGGATGCCCGTGCGGGTTCCCACCGTCACGCAAAGGTAGCCGTCATCGTCCAGATCGAGCTGGCCCTTGAAGAGGTCGGTATTGGGCTTATGTCCGATGGCGACAAAAACGCCATCGGTCGGAATCACTCGCTCCTCGTCGGTCCGTACATTGACGACGCGGACACCGGACACCTTACCCTCGGCGGGGTCCAGAATCTCCTTGATGATGGTGTCCCAGACGAACGTGATCTTTTCGTTCTTCAGAGCCCGATCCTGCATGATTTTGCTGGCGCGCAGGGTATCCCGCCGATGGATCAGCGTGACCGACTTGCACAGACGTGCCAGATACATCGCCTCTTCCAGCGCCGTATCGCCGCCACCGACAACAATAACGTCCTTATTTCGGAAAAAGAAGCCGTCGCAGGTAGCACAGGCCGAAACGCCTTTGTTGTAGAGGGCTATTTCCGAGGGAAGGCCAAGCCACTTCGCCGAGGCGCCTGTGGCGATAATCAGCGTTTTTGTGTGGATCGTTCGGTCTTCGCTCGTGGTAATCGTGAAGGGACGATGGGATAGATCAACCTTCAGCGCTATCTCGGTGCTGACCTCGGCACCGACACGCTTCGCCTGGTTTTCCATCGCCATCATGAGCTCCGGGCCCTCGACTGGCTCGGCAAAACCCGGAAAGTTCTCGACATCCGTCGTGATCATGAGCTGACCGCCGGGCTGCAGGCCGCCGAGTACCAGCGGTTCCATATTGGCGCGCGCGGCATAGATTGCCGCCGTCAGTCCTGCAGGACCACTGCCCAAAACCACCACGTTTCGCACACCCTGATCGCTGGTTGTCCCTGTTGTCTCGCTCATTCTGTCATTCTTCCTACTGCATTGCAGATATCGTCTGCTCGTTCATTTTATCATTGCCGCTTCACGGCGATTCATCGCCGGTCCGTGGCAAGAGTGCAAGGCGTCTGTCAAGTTCTTCCGGTGTTACTCCCGAGACGAGGAATCGCTTCTCCCGCGATGTCTCACCGCCTACCAGAGAAACCTGTGCTTTCTTTAGTCCAAGAACCGCTGCCAGCAGGCTCAGGCAGGCGCGATTTGCTGCACCGTCTACCGGTGGGGAAGCAACCCGCAGGAGCAGCACTCCATCCTCCGCGCGAAAACCGATGACCGCATCTCGTCCGCCGCGCGGCGTGACCCGAACGCGCACCTCTGAATCTAATACAATGGGCAGCGCAGCGGAGTTCCGAACCGGGTCTGAAGTGGCGGGCCTCTTCACGATCCGAAGAGAAGGGATGTCCCGATAAAGGCCAGCGTATTCTGCAGGAAGTGCGCGGTTATGGTGGGGGCAAGGCTCTGGCGCATCTCGCGCATCGTGGCAAAGGCAAACCCAAGTCCGAAGATGGGGAGCCAGTCCTGCGGCGGGTGTGCAATCGCGAAAACAATCCCGGAAATCGCCGCCGAGAGAACCCATCCGTACCGTGTTCTCAGGCCGGAAAAGAGGGCTCCACGGAAGAATATCTCCTCGAACAACGGCGCTCCTACCGCGACCATCAGGAAAATGACGACACGACGCAGCGGGTCCTGTTCCGCTGCCATAAGCGGCATTATCGGGTTCGGCGTCCGGGTCTGGTCGTGTTCGAAGATCAGTCGGGAGAGAAGTCCAAGCGAGATAACGACAGGAAGTACGGCGCAGTAACCGGCGATACCATACCCGATCTCGGACAACAGGCCTCGGGGGGCACGCAGGCCGATGTCCGCAAGCGTGACGCCGCGTTTCTGTGCCGTGCGCCACAAATAGAGTAGAGCCGCAAGACCGGTTCCCGCCTGAATGCTGGCGTAAAGCGTCAGCATCGTTTCCGGTTTGGGATCAACGGCGAGCCGTGAAACAACAAGGCCGACAACCAGTCCCGCCGCTTTAGCGAAAGCAAGATAAAAAACGAACGCGTCCAGCAGATCGCCCCATCCCATCACCTGGGGAAGTGTCGCCTGACGCTTCACCAGACGCCAGTTCCGTGTCGAGGCGGCGACCAGGAAGACGATCAGCATCACGAAACCGACGAGACCGACACAGACAAGCGCGATAGAAAGCCCGCCCTGCTGAACTGCCGATAATCTTGCCGCTTCAGAGAATGATTTTTCGTACGGTGCAGCCTGGTCCGGTTTCCCTGCCGCCAGGTAAAGATCAGCCAGCGCCCTGTTCTTCAGGAATCGAAGGTTCGTGTCCTGGAGCAGGCGACTGAAGGCGGGAAGGTCCGCACCCGAGACAGAGACAGGCTTGCCGTAGATACCGCGCCAGAGCCGCTGCTCCTGGGCGATCTTTTCCGGCTTTACCCCCGCCACTTTAAGCGCTGCCGGAAGAGCGCCGGTCACCAGTGACTTATCAAGCGGCTTTTCACGCGCATGGTCGATAATGAGAATACGGCGGACGATACCGGGAGTCGGCTGGCTCTTCAGCAGGCTTCGGTAGGTTTTCGCGGCATCATCCAGAAGCGTCTGTTTCTGGGACCTTTTGCCGTTTAGCGCCTCCGCCGCGCCACCCAAACTGCCGAGACCGCTTTGCAGGGCCTCGACTCCGAACGCGCCGCGTACTTTGGTCTCCGCTTGGGCGAGGTCACTGAAATCGGTTGCGGAAAGCGTCTGTTCTCCCGCGGCGGAAGCTGCTTGCTTCCTGGAAGGAAGAACCGCAGGCAGCGCGAACGAGAGAAGGAGGAGTATAAGCCAGACATAAAGGGAGCGTGGCACCGCCATTCCGGCGCGAGTCGGCTCAGGGGAGGGTGGTGCATCCTCCCCAGGTCGATCCGCAGGGGGGAGGCTATTGTCGTGTTCTTGCTGCATTCGTCTGGCGGTACTTCAGGCTTCCTGCGGATTATCTGGTCTTGGCTTCAACACGCTTGAGGTTGCCCGGCCCGGCAATATCTTTCGGGAATCGCTTTACCACCGTACGCCAGGCTGCCAGGGATTCCTTGTAACGGCCTAGACGGTCATATGTGTGAGCGAGCGTCTTCCAGGCTAATGCATCCGACTTCGGGTTGGCGGTCGCACGTTTCAGATACGGCAGCGCCGCTGAAAAACGCTTAGTGGTAAACAGGTGCCGCCCAAACTCATAATCCAGGTCCCATAGTTCCGGTCGGCGCGTGATCCCATACTTGAGGAAGTTGTCTGCCCCCTGCATATCGCCCAGGCTCCACAGCAGCCACGCGCCATTACCATACGCATCCGTGAAAACCGGGTCCGCCTCGACGCAAACCCGCAGTATGGAGACGATGCGGTAATAGTCCCCGTGGTGCCAGTACTCGTCGGTGCCCGCCCACAATTTGTCAACGACTTCATTGGTGATACCGTCCACCTGTCTAGTCGCCTGGGCCAGCGTCTGCGACTGAGTGGCCGGTGCGGTAGGCTTCTTTGGTGTCTGCGCATTTGCCGTTGACGCGGCAGAGATCAGGGCGGCAACAGCCGGGAGGATCAGGCGGGTGAAGTATCGCATAGTGCGGTTATTGTAGCATGTTCCTTACCAGTTACTGCGGGCCGCTGCCCCATTTTTCGCCCGAAAACCGATGCGATAATCGTCCGGATGTGGACGGTATACAAAACTGTAGCCCGGCGGCGGCTTGATCATGCCATACACGGCAATACTGCATCCGGTTCGGACTGACCAGGCGTTATCGCCATAGCTCCAGTGCCACCATTCATCCCGGCAGTT
>JAZKEA010000533.1:0-3060 GCA_040387315.1 Armatimonadota bacterium
CCAGAGCATCGGCAGGAAAAGGGCATCGTCCCCGAGCTCCGCCGCGGCACGGCGGGCGATTTCGGTCCCGATCATCGTGTCCGTCAGGAGCGGGAGATGATGCCCATGCTGCTCCAGTGACCCGAGCGGCACGACCACAACCTTTTCCTGACGCTCCGCCAGCCCCGCCTCAGGCCAGCTTTGTTCTCCGAATATCATAGAGTTGTTTTCCTTTACCGCTGCTGACGGACGGGGGCCTGAACGGCGCGTTCGTACAGGTCCGCCCACTGCTTCGTGCCGTCGTCGTGATGCACCTCCATGGTGACGCCGCGTTCCTGGACCGGCACGTTTCCGGCGAAACAGTCGTCCCAGAGCTGTGGCCGCATGTTCGCATACGTGACGACGCGACCGCCGGGCCAGACGACGGACATCAGGAGCCGGGGAGCGGGAATCTCGTCCGGGGGTTCCATCCGATACCGGGTCAGCGCGTCCTCGTCGATCTCGATACCAAGACCGGGCGCTTCCGGAACGCGGGCATAGCCTCCGGTGATGGTCAGCGGATCGCGGAGAAGATCGTCGGCGTAGTTGTTCATGCAGTTGACGCTCGGCCACTGGGCGAACGGCAAAACCGCGCCAAGATGGAGCGAAAGCGCGGTGGTCAGGCCGGTTCCGACCATCTGCAGCCAGAACGGCTTCTCGAAGGCCGCGGAAAGTGTCGCCTGCCGGAGGATACTGGCGACGCCCCCCGCGACAACGAAGCCGTCGCAGACCTCGTCACGAACCCCGACCGGAAACGGCGGATCGCCGAAATGAAGGGCCAGGGGACGCGTCGTTTTCTGGCGAAGCTGTCGGTGCCCTTCCACATCCCGATGCATGATCGGCGACTCATAGATCGCGATACGCTCCTCGCGGTCCAGCTCACGCAGAACCGGCGCGGCGTTACCGGCATTCAGGAGCATGTTGTTCCAGTCGAGGTCCAGGCGAAAATACCGCGGCGTCACCTGTGCCATCGCATCGACCTGCGCGTAGATATCCCACCAGGGACGCGCCTTTGTCTTCAGCGAGGTGTAGCCCTGGGCCAGCGCCTCTTTCGCCTCCTCGGCGAGCGCTTCGGGCGGCATGTCGATATTCCACCAGGAGATCGGGCACCACTCGCGGACACGGGGCAGATTAAACAGTCGGTAGGCCGGAACGCCCAGTGTCTTCCCGACCAGGTCATAGAGGGCCATCTGCAGACCCGCGCCGAGCGAATCATCGCCGAGAAAATCGGCGGCATTTCCTCCGGCCTTGACCCGTGCGATAGCATCGTCGGAGACCCGGCCCCACGTGTAGTGCAGAATGGTCTCGCCATAGCCGACCAGACCGGGGACGTCCGTGGTGATTCGGATGATCTCGCTGATTTTCCACTGCCAGACTTCCCGTGCGTTCCACTCCTCACAGCGCGGCGTGAACGGGACACATACCACGATCCGCTCGACATCGAGGATTCGCGGAAAGGCCGATGTCATGGCGGCTATCCCTCCGTGGGCGCGACGACCGCGATGCAGTCGATCTCAAAAAGAAAGTTGGGAAGACAGCCGGTCAGTGTCGTCCGCGACGGATAGGGCTCGGTAAAATAGTCGCGGTAGAGCTGGTTGTAGAGCGGAAGGTCGGCGGGATCGTTCACATAGCCCCGGACCTGCACGACATGGCTGAGGTCCGACCCTGCCATCTCCAAAATCCGGCGGAGGTTCTCCATGGTACGAGCGAACTCTTCCGCGAACGTGCCGTGGACAAGATCACCGGCGGCATCCGTTGGTCCCTGTCCCGAAACGAACAGCAGATCGCCGACCTTGGTCACGGGGCTGTACGGGCGCGGCCCTTTGGGCACAAGATGGTTGATGGGATATTCGATCATGTTAATAGATTTCGTCCTTTACGGGCAATAGGGTTGGTTTGAGTCCATAGATACCGTGCAGATCCTCAAGGAGATGTCGGGCAATGGTGAACTCGTTCTGCCCGGCGTCTTCCGCGCGTGAATGGTTCTTGATAAACTGCTTGATAACGAGCAGGCGTTGTTCACTGCTGCCTGGATCGCGCTGTTCCAGCACGCGCCGAAGGGCATCGTGGAATGTTTCGTTTCCTTCGTAGGTTGCCAGAACCTCACGCAGCGCCCGCTCAATCTCCTGGAGGAATCCTACTGACTCCCTCAGGTTTGCGGAAGGCGCTTTCGGGACCGGCTGTTTTCGGAACAGGTTCTTCCAGTGTTTCATCGTGCCGCCCTAGATTTTCCGCGCCGCACAGGCGTGTTCCTGCGTGGTTGCTCTCAAAAGCCGCGGTCGCATACAATAGAAGCAGCTTTACGTCGATTTACTCAAGGTAACCTCGCATGAACGCCGATGAACCGATCCCTCTGGTGCAGCAGGACTCGTGGCTGGAACCGTTCGCGGATGCTCTCCGTGCGCGGCAGGAACGGTACCGAGCCGCTCTGCGGGCGCTGGACAGCGGAGGTGGTCTCCCCGGCGGCATCAGCCAGGGGCACCATTACTTCGGACTCAATCGAGGCGAACGGGAAGGGCAGCGTGGTGTCTGGTACCGCGAATGGGCGCCGGGCGCGAAAGCTCTGTCTCTCACCGGGGACTTCAACTGCTGGAACCGCGAAAGTCATCCACTCACGCGGGACGAGTGGGGCGTCTGGAGCCGGTTCTTTGGGGATTCGGTGTCCGGGGAGACCATCGCCCACGGCAGTCACCTGAAAGTGCGGGTCGTTGGCGCGGACGGCAGCGACCGGGACCGTATTCCCGCTTACATCCGGCGCGTCGTTCAGGACGAGCACACCAAAGATTTCACCGCGCAGTTCTGGTCCCCCGCGACACCGTATGTTTTCACGAATCCTGCCCCCTCCCTCACTTCGGGCGAAGGGCTGCGAATCTATGAGTCCCACGTTGGTATGGCGCTGGAAGAAGGACGAACCGGCACGTTCGACGAGTTCACAGAAAATGTGCTGCCCCGTATCGCGGGTCTAGGCTATAACGCGATTCAGCTTATGGCGATTCAGGAGCATCCGTACTACGGGTCGTTCGGGTATCACATCAGCAGTTT
>JAZKEA010000533.1:3070-6831 GCA_040387315.1 Armatimonadota bacterium
CCGCACACGGTTTGGGTCTGGTCGTCCTGCTCGATCTGGTTCACAGCCACGCCGTCAAGAATATGCACGAGGGTCTGAACCGCTTCGACGGTACCGATTTTCAGTATTTTCATGGCGGCGCACGCGGGCTGCATCCCGCGTGGGATTCTCTGGTATTCGATTACTCCCGGTATGAGGTCCAGCGGTTCCTGCTTTCCAATGTGCGGTTCTGGCTGGAGGAGTTCCGGTTCGATGGATTTCGGTTCGATGGCGTCACGAGCATGCTATACCGCGATCACGGGCTGGAACGGGACTTTGCAGGCTACGCGGACTACTTCGGGCCGAACCTCGACGACGACGCGATCACCTATCTGCAGATTGCCAACGACCTGACACACGAGGTAAACCCACAGGCCATCACGGTCGCCGAGGATATGTCCGGTATGCCGGGAATGGCACGTCCGGTCGCGGATGGCGGCATCGGATTCGATTACCGCCTCGCAATGGGGGTGCCGGATTTCTGGGTCAAGCTGGTGAAGGAGACGCCCGACGAACAGTGGAGTCTGGCGACTATCTATCAGACGCTTCTTAACCGACGCTGGAATGAGAAGCATGTCGGCTATGTCGAAAGCCATGACCAGGCGCTTGTCGGGGACCAGACGCTTGCCTTTCGCCTGATGGCAGCGGAGATGTACACCGGAATGGGAAAAGGCTCCGGCGGAAGTGGCAGTGTGGTTGTGGATCGCGGCATCGCGCTTCTTAAAATCATCCGGGTGCTCACGTTTACCCTTGCGGGCGAGGCGTATCTGAACTTCATGGGGAATGAGTTCGGGCATCCGGAGTGGGTGGATTTCCCGCGTGAGGGGAATCAGTTCTCCTACCACTATGCGCGGCGGCAATGGTCCCTCGCGGATAACCCGGACCTTCGTTACGGCGGTCTCAGCGCCTTCGATGCCGCCCTGCAGCAAATCGACCATAGGTTCCACCTCCTCTCGGATAAGCTCATTGAGCAGTTATCGCTTCACGAGGATTCGCGCCAGCTGGTGTACCGGCGCGGTGCTCTGGTGGTTGCCGTTAATCTGCACCCCACGGAATCGTACACCGGCCTGCGTATTCCCGTACCCGACGCCCAAGACTACCGCCTTGTCCTGAACTCGGATGACCGGGCTTTCTCCGGACCGGGCCGGGGCGAGGAAAGCGGCGTGGGCCTCTATCCGCTGCAGCGCGTCCCAATATATGGACGCGACCAGAGCGTTCAGATTTATCTCCCCAGCCGCAGCGTCCAGGTGCTCGTTCCCCTTTCCGTCGCGGGCTGACCGCAAGGCCAGGGCCTGAGCGTCCTCGATCCTCTTACCAAACGTTAATTAATCCGCCTAATAGTTTCACGTATAAAAATACGTGAAACTATTGTCGTGTTTTCTGCGTCTTATTAACCAGACCTGGGGAGCAGTCGAAAGGAAGATTAAGATGACCGCATTTCACGTACGGTACTGGTTCGATAGTAACAGCGCCAGTCGAAGCGGCGAGCAGGTAATCGAAATGGCGCAGGGCAAATTCGTTGAGGAAGTTATGCAGACGGTTCAAGCGCGGCTGCGAAATGAGCCTGACTTCACCATCACACCAGCTTTCGGAATGGCGGCACAGCGTCGCGTCAGCGATGCCGTCGGGTTGGTGCTCATTCGAAGCTCTCATGTTCGCTTCATGGAGGTGTTCCCCGTGGCAGTTCCCGCGGCAGAAATGAACGCCTCCACTTACTGAAAGGACGCGAATCGTGGAAGCCAGGAAGTACGGGATGTGGATTGGATCCTGCCGCTTTCTCTGTACTTCCCTGAGACGTTCCGGCGCGGTGCGTGATTGGCAGCCCATCGGGTATCCTAGGCAAATCACGCTATAAGTTTCGTGAAATTTATTTCCAACAAGGTAGTGACGAGTATGGAAATCAAGGACGGGCGCAGCCGCGAAAATCACACGGAATCAGGAACAGGATGGACATTTCTCACGAATTATTCTCACGTTCTTATCTGCCTCACCCGCGATCCCAGTGCGCGGCTCCGTGATGTGGCCCTGGAGGTAGGAATCACCGAGCGTGCCGTACAGCGTATCGTCTCGGATTTGGAGAACGATGGCGTGCTCACGCATATCCGTGAAGGACGTCGCAATCGATATACGGTAAATCGAACGCGTCCTCTGCGGCATCCGGTGGAGCATCAGACGACTATTGGGGCGCTGCTGGATGTCGTGATGGCGTCCGGGGACGCGCCGCGTGAGGCGACCGCAGCTGCTGACAAACCCGTTGAGGCTGCGGAGCAATAACGGACCGTCGCGGTCACTCTTGAGAGGATTTATCAGGCGGTGTTCTTTTGGTTACCAGCGGTTATCGGAGATATAGACGCGGAGACGCCCCGCGCGGCGCAGGCAGCAGGTAGCAGGACGCCGGGAGTCCCGCAGGAAGTTCCGCCACCCTCGGACCCCCTGACGCTGGGCGAGGTTTTGCAGGCGGTGGATGCGAGTTTTCCCAAACTCGCCGGGGCTAGGGCGGAACGGGAGGCCGCGGTTGCCAAGCGCAGGGAGAAGCGGGGTGCGTTCGACGTGACGACGGGTGTTGGGACCGATTTTCTACGCTACAACAGCTCGTCAACGCGTGGTAAGGAGTACACCTACACCGCCACGGCGGCGACGGTGGAGACGACCCTCCGCTCTGGCGTCAAGCTTATCGCGGGGCGAGATCTGAATAATGGCGTCGTGAAGTCGCCTCTGTCGAGCACGGGCTCGGAGGGCACCTTTTTTGTGGGCGCTAAAATTCCCCTGCTTCGCGGTCTCGGTATCAACGAAAAGGCGGTAGGCGAACGGCAGGCGATTCTCGGCATCCCGCTCGCCGACCGTAACATCGATTCGGTGCGCCTGTCGGCCCTTCTGTCCGCATCGGCCGCCTACTGGGACTGGGTATCTGCAGGTCAAAAGCGTACCGTGGCTTCTGATCTCCTGCGGCTCGCGGAGCTTCGGGCGGTCCAGATACGCCGCGAGAACGAGCTGCGGGCGCAGCCGAACATCGCGGTTGTGGAGGCCGACCAGGAGGTGCAGCGCCGGCGCGGCGCACTAGTAAAGGCCGAACGGGACCTCCAGAAGGCGGCCTTCAAGCTGGCAGTCTACCTGTGGAACGACGATGGAACGCCCGGCGCCGTGCCGCCGGTCAATCGGCTTCCCGCGACCATGCCGATCCCCGCCCCCCTGACAAATGAGGAGACCGACACGGCCCGCAGTCGCGCGGTTACGGAACGGCCCGAGATTCGCGCCGTGACGATACAGCAGCAGATCACCGGGCTGGAAGAGTCCCTTGCTCAGAATGATTCCAAGCCGGACCTCAGCTTTGTCGTCCAGCCCGGTCAGGATGTCGGACGTCTGGGAATCGGCGACACGATGAAGGCGGGTATCGCGTTTTCGGTCCCGCTCAACCGCTGGGAGGCGACGGGCCGCCGGGATGCAGCACGCGCCAAGCTCAGCAAGCTCACGCAGGATCAGGAGCTTCTGCGGCGTCAGGTGGCGCTGGAGGTCGAGGATGCCGCATCCGCGGTGAACACCGCCGAGGAGCGCTACCGTGCCGCCGTTCAGGAGGTGGACCTGGCGGTGCGCCTGGAGGAGGGAGAGCGAATCCGCTTCCGCGCGGGCGACAGCACCCTGTTTCTGGTGAACCAGCGCGAGCGCAGCACCGCCGAGGCGCGGGCGCGGCTTATCGACGTCATGGCGGAATACCAGCAGGCGATAGCTGCCTTCAAGGCAGCCTC
>JAZKEA010000534.1:0-3522 GCA_040387315.1 Armatimonadota bacterium
TGGGAGATGTTGAGCGGCTTCGTCTGCTAGAATCGGTAGTCGTCAACGCCAACGACGTGATCTTGATTACGGAAGCCGAACCCATAGAAGCGCCTGATGGACCGCGCGTTGTTTATATTAATGAAGCCTTTACCCGAATGACGGGTTATCAGCCCGAGGATATTCTGGGCAAGACCCCGCGAATTATGCAGGGACCGGACACCGACTGCGAAGTACGCGACTTTATACGGAACAAGCTCAAAGCTTGGGAAGGTTTTCGTGCCGAGCTTTTGAACTACCGTAAGGACGGGTCCCCGTTCTGGGTGGAACTGAATGTGCAGCCCGTTGCCGACGCGAACGGCTGGTTCACCCACTGGATTTCCATACAGCGGGAAACAACCGAGCGGAAAGTTCTGGAAGCGGAGCGTGAACGTTACCTGGTGGAGACGACGCGCCAGGCAGAGCAGGAACGCACTCTTGCTGAGGCGCTGGATAGAGCGGATCGTGACCCTCTGACGGGACTGCTGAACCACCGCGCTTTTCATGAGAGGCTCCTGCAGGAGTCCGCAGCAGCGCAGCAAGAGGGAACCACGCTTGCGATAATCGTCCTTGACCTGGACAACTTCAAGTTCTTTAATGATTCCTATGGCCATCTGGCGGGTGATGAAGTTCTCCGGCAGATCGCCACAGTGCTTAGTAGCTGCGGGCGGACCAGCGATACGATCGCGCGCCTGGGCGGCGACGAATTTGCGCTGCTGCTTCCTTTACAGAAACGACAAAAACGGATTGAACGGTCTGAATGTGCTGCCCTGGTGGCGCGCCTGCGGGAGCACTTGAATGACATCGGTTATTTTCCGCCAGGCTATGAAATACCCATTCCGCTCACGGTTTCCTGCGGATACGCGCTATACCCCGACGAAAGCTCGTCTCCTTTAACTGTTCTGGACATCGCGGACGAGCGCCTGCGCCTCGACAAGGTGGGGGGGCAGGATTACGAAACCAGGCAGCTGCGCGAGGAACTGAAGGCCACTGTGGATGGCTTTGCGATGCTGGATGCGCTGGTAACCTCGGTAGATAATAAGGACCGCTATACCCGTCGCCATAGCGAACACGTTTTACAGCTTTCCCTCGTTATCGCAGATCGCCTTGGGTTGCCGGAAGAAGATCGTCGGAACCTGATTATAGCCGCGCTGCTTCATGATGTCGGCAAGGTCGGCACACCGGACCGGATTCTGCGCCTTCCTGGCAGGCTGCCAGCTACAGACTATGAGATCATCAAGCAGCACGCCGCGATGGGAGCCCTACTTGTTGGTGCGATTCCTAGTCTCGCCGCTGCTGTAGACGGCATTCATTTTCATCATGAGCGATGGGATGGCGGGGGATACCCAAACGGTCTCAAAGGCGAGGGCATCCCCCTGCCCGCACGGATTCTTGCGGTTGCGGACAGTTACTCGGCGATGACGATGGATCGCCCTTATCGCAAAGGAATGACCGAGTCCAAAGTCCGCGAGATCCTCCGAGGGGATGGAGGATGCCAGTGGGACCCGCACTGCGTGCAAGTTTTCCTCGAAGCTGGATAAATAAACTGAGGCTATTTTTAGGGCTATGGTCGTGTTCGGAAGCAGCGAGCGGTCATCGCGTGTTGCGATAGATCAGACCTGTTTCCGCATCTGCCTGAAGGCAAAAAAGCCACACGGATCGGAGAGATCCATGCGGCTTTTTCTGCTCTGCTAAAGCTACTTCTTTCGTACCTAAGAGGCACCTACACGATCGCCGGTCTGCGCAAGGTGCTCATCCCGCGGGCGGAACTCTTGATGCTCTTGGAGCCAACGAACTTCGGCGAAAGCAAAGCACCCGCCCCAAAATTGGGCTAGGTAGAATTAGGTAGGGCTGTCCTGCTGCATCGTTGCCATCGTCGCCAGTATAGCCGCGGCTGTCGGTTCATCGACGGCGCCTGTGCCCCCGCAGCCCGGACACTCGACCGCTTTCCATCCGGCAGACTCGCCCGTGGTGCGGTCGCCGGACCGGAAGTCCATGATCCGCTTGTTGCCAGCGCATCGTGGGCATACCACAGGTACCCAAGGTGGCGGCGGTTCTCTTTTAGGTTCTTTTTCCAGGTGCTGTCTCTTCTATTTCTCGATGTGTCGGCATGATTGATGGGTAACCTTAAAGCCCGGTACCTGCGGCGGCGTTGTTCTCGAAGACGCGGGCATCGCGGATGTACCGGTCCAGCATCTTCCTCGACTTGTGACCGGTCTGCGCCATGATCTTGTGGTCGGGGATTCCCTGCCGCGCCGCCTCTGTCACCAGTCCCGCCCGCAGGCTGTGCCCCGCATACGGGTCCGAGTCCAGCCCCAGGGCAGACACCGCCTTCTTGACCACAGTGGCGGCGCTCTCACCGGTCAGGCGGCGTGTGCTGACGTTGCCGTGCCGGTCGATGGAACGGAAGACGGGACCGCACCGGATGCCGGCTGCCTTGATTACAGCGATCCACGCCTGATACGCCCGGACGGGACAGGTCGCCTCGTTGATGCCGGTGGGAATACCCACGGTCCGACCGGCTCCCTCCTGATCCGTCTTGGAGCGGCGCAGCGTCACCAGCAGCCCCTGCGGCTCCATGGACACGTCGGCGACATCAAGACCCACAAGCTCGCTTCGGCGGAAGGCGCCCGCAAAGCCCAGCAGCAGCAGCGCCCGGTCCCGCTTGCCCCTGGTTGTCTCGCTTGGCAGCGTTGCGATCATCTCGCGGAGCTTCTCGATCGTCAGCGCGGTCTTGCGGCTCTGAGCGGTTCCCTGGGTCCGTCGTATAGCCCGCAGTTGGTTGCGGACCGACTCTGCCCGTGTCGGCGGTTCGAGCCCTGCAGCCTTGTGGGCACGGCAGATGGCAACAAGTCGCCGTCCAAGCGTCGCGGGCCGGTAGGTCTGGGCATGATCGGTCAGGTACAGACGAACCGTGTCAGCGGTGGCCGGCAGCGGCTCGCGCTTCTGGTCGGCGCACCAGCGGACGAAGTGGCTCCAGTCGTGGGTGTAGGCCCGTCGCGTAGACGAAGCGACCAGATTCTGGGCAAGGGCATCGGCCATGTCCTGGAGGGACTGCGGCGGTAGATCCGTGGTACTCGTGACACCTGTGGCTCCCGTAGCATCGACGAGCTGCAGGCGAGGTGTGGTTTTAGACCCCTTTTTCGCCGTCTTTTCTGACTCGTGAGAATAGACGGTTCTCACGAGTCAGTTTCCATCTCAGTCATTTTCCACCTAACCGTGATTTTCACCCGTACAAGTTGCTCTGACTAATCTGACTACTCTGAAAAGCCAGAACAGTTATATTGTATTACTCTACTTGACAGGGGTGGAGGCGTAGGACTCGCACTTGTTTTCACCCCTCCCCCCGTCTTCGTATAACTCAGACTTCCCCCTCCCCTCGGAAGGAGAGGGGGCGTTCCCGTCGAAGTGCCGTCCTTGGCTCCGCAGGGGGCTGCCATGCTTGCAGGGCGTGGGGCAGGGCAACAGGGCAGAAGGGAAACTTACCAGATGACGGTTCTGACG
>JAZKEA010000535.1:0-3103 GCA_040387315.1 Armatimonadota bacterium
TAGGTGACAAAAAAAGACGGACCCGAATCGGGTCCGTCTTTTTTTGCGTAAAGCCCGCTCGCTACGGAGTGGTGGGGGGCATCAGAACGGTATCGATCACATGGATCACACCGTTGGATGCCTTAATGTCGGTCGCGGTCACATTGGCGTCATTCACCATGACCGGGGCGACATTGGTCACTCTCAGTGTCGAGCCTTCCAGCGACTTGGGCGTTCCCGGTCCCGACATCGCGAGGACATCGGAGGCCATGATCTTACCGCTCACCACGTGATATAGCAGGATGGAGCGCAGTTTCTGCTTGTTCTCCGGCTTCAAAAGGTCATCGACGGTTCCCGCAGGTAGCTTCGCAAAAGCGGCATTGGTCGGCGCAAAGACCGTAAACGGTCCGGGACCCTGGATGGCGGACACCAGATCGGCGGCCTTCACTGCCGCGACCAATGTCGAAAACTGCGGATCGCTCATCGCGACGGCAGCGATATCGCCAGCCATCGCCCCGCCACCGGCTGAGGAGCCCGTGACCATGGAAGGATCGGAGACCACTGCCATGTAGGACGCGCCCATACCGGGGATATCTGCATTCAGGTTATCCAGGCTCATGCCGTAGGAATTGGCGACCTGCGCAAGGGGATACCCGCTGATCCGGTACTGACTCAGCACATACTCCAGGCTGAGGCCCGTGCGAAGCGCGATATTTGCCGCGCCCTTGATGTCATTCTCGCTGAAGCCCTGGGACTTGAATCGCTTTACTTCGCGTGCGTCCAGGTTGTTAAAGACCCAGCCTGTCTTGTAGACATCATCGCCGGTCATCTTCATCGGGGCTACTAGCGCCGTCTGGCCCGTGTTCGGGTCCTGAACCGCCATCGGCTTATCCTGCGCGAAAGCGGGGGTAATCAAACCACCTAAAGATAGTGTTGCAGCCACCAAAGAAAGCATCTTCATTTGTCGTTCCATTTCTAATCCGTCACCTTGATCAGCACGATCAACTAAAGATCATCGTACTGCCGCATCTATCTCCGTTTGCTTGATAGACGCTTTAACACACGAGCGTACTTACCTGTCACGCCGAGGTTCTAAACATCCGGAAGGAACGACGGTGAAAAATTTAGCCTTTAGCAGGCTCGGTCTCATCACTATTTTGAGGCGCTGCTTCTTCTTTCTTGGTACCGAACCGGTTTTCAGTCCCCTTAAGCAGTCTCTTGATATTCTCTCGGTGCCGAACAATGACAAAGAGGGCGACCACCAGACTGAACAGACGGTAGGGCAGGTTTTCCGCGAACGAGGCGGCGGGCGGCAGAACCCAGAACAGCACCCCCTGCAGTACCGCCCCCAGAAGCGAGCCCAGGGAGACAAAGCGAGTGACGACGACCACAAGAGCGAACAGGGCCACCGTCGCCCCGGCGATCAGTGGCGAGAGGCCGAACAATACCCCGAGCGAGGTAGCGACCCCTTTGCCGCCGCGGAAGCGCACAAACGGCGAGTAGATGTGCCCGAGAACCGCCAGGAGTCCGACCCCGACCACCCACCACGACGGCAGGTGCAGGACCTGACGCGCCACCAGAACCGGAATCAACCCTTTCAGCACATCCAGCAGAAGCACGACAACACCCGCCACCGGCCCCAGCACCCGCAGCGTATTGGTCGCCCCGATATTCTTGGAGCCCTCCTCGCGCAGGTCGATGCCCTTCAACTTACCTGCCACGAACCCGAACGGGATCGCGCCCAGGAAAAACGCCCCCAGGCTCAGCAGCGTCGCGAGAAGCGGTCCCGGATTCGCGGAGTCATTCATGGTCACACTACTCTCTGCCGTTGTGGCCGCTCAAACACGGGTGGTTCTATTAGCTCGGTAAGGTCGGCGAGACGACGTTCTAAAAGGTTTTTTTGCGTGTCACTTACCGCACGGGTCTGCAGCAGTTCACGGAGCGCGTTCTGCTCCTGCTGCCAACGAAAAGCACGACTTCTGTGAAATACCAGGAAATCACGCCAGAGAAACAGTCGCTCAATAGTATACTCGCCCGCCGTGGTGACCGCCGTCAGCCTGCCGTCCGGGTGCGTTGTCCAATGCAGGTCATGGTCGTCTTCGGTTCGGCACGGGTCAAGGAAGCGGCGTCCCTGTATCAGATCCTCGTCACTGGGCCACACGTCGCCTTTGTTCTGATTGCACTCCCGGCAGCACCAGAACAGGTTTTCGTAGACGTTCACCAGGTCAGGGCGGGCAGAGGGGCCTTTTTGTGGGCGATGATGGTCTATTTCACAGCCCGCTTCTCCGCCAACATAAAACTCGTGGGTGAGGCAGTAGGCACAGCGATGACGAAAATCGCTGCGCAGAAGCGGTCGATACCTAGTGTAGTCGGCATATACCCGGTGAGGAACAGATCGGGTAAAGATCATAGACGCGGCGGCAGGGCCTCAATTTCCCGCCTCAGGTCCGCAAGTGCCCTGTCCACGGCATAGGCGGATTGCTCTCCCTTATTCCAGGTGCTTTTCTGACGATCCCACGTGTTGATCTGCCCCCGAACGTCGGCTAGTTCGGCCTCCTCTTCCGGCGACAGACCTGTGGACAGTTTTTGGTCGATCAGGCGGTTATACGCGGCGCGCAGCTCCAGCGGATAGTCCGGTGTGTACGAACTCCCCTCCTGGCTGTACGCGTTTGCAAGAAGCCGCCGTATCAGACCTGAGAGGCCGCCCTGCTGCTGTTTACCCCAGTCAGCGAGCGATTCATCCAGGTAAACCGTCACCCGGACGCGGCCTGGGGTGGCTAACGGCCCTCGCTTTTGATTGGACAGCGTTCTCATGTTCGTACCTTATTATAACCTAGACGTAAAAGAAACGTACACGATACCTGCTGCCTCACCTATGCCGCTGTCGGAAGACTCCGCGGAAAACCTGGTAATAAACAGCCCTAAATAAAAAATCAACATTTCCTAAAATAGTTATGTAAGTTCCGTGCGCAGTGTGGCAAAAACTGATTGTAAACGAATCGTCCCGCCACTCAAGGCTATAGAAAGAGAATCACTATGTTGTCTAAAAATTTGAAGAATCTGCGCAAAGGTTTTACGCTTGTTGAGATCATGATCGTCGTCCTGATCATCGGCATCCTGCTTG
>JAZKEA010000536.1:0-2931 GCA_040387315.1 Armatimonadota bacterium
GAGATCTTCCGTGGCGGCGGCGGCAACGATTTCATCGATGGCGGCGCCGGGTTCATTGAAGTTCATCATCTCAAACCCGTCAGCAGGCTTAAGAAGGCTACGGCGATCGACCCCAAGAGAGACATGGCCGTCGTGTGCGCAAACTGTCACCGGATAATTCATCGCAAAAGAGAGCACATTTTGTCGGTAGCTGAACTGAGGAAAATTTACTTTGCGCGGCTTAGTGGATCAAAGGTCCGCTAAATCGGCCGGGCCATAAACCCCGAAACACGGGATCGCTTCAGCATTGGATCGGCTGGTGCCGTTCCGTCCGCCCGGACTGTCGCCTTTCCATGTCATGCCGCAATATCTTCAAACCCCGGCAGGAACGGCGCCGACAATAATGTCGGCCATGCCTTTGCGGTGATCTTCGATACCGTCGGGTTTCTGGATCGAGTCCAGTCACCCTGCAGAATGAGATTCTCAATCTTTGCTTGGTCGGTTGGCAGGTGAGCCTGCGTCACTGCTACGGACCGGTGCCCGAGTCCGTCGCGAACCACCAAAAGGTTGTGGCCGCGTGCCTCATAAAGTCGAACTGACCACTACTTCCTCAAGCTATGTGTCGAAAGACCGTCGTGGTCCGCGCACACGGCGACCAGGGCGTCCTAGATGATTTTTTCGCCATCGAAAGGCAGACCGATTTTTGCGCGCCATCGGGGCGATACCGCGGGCTCAGGAAGAGCGGAGCGTTGGGCCGCAGTTGTTCGTGGCGTCCACGTTGGGCGAGATATCGCTCGAGCGCGCGCCGCAGTTCCGGCCCCATCGGGATCGTTCGCGTCGTCCCGTAGCCGCCCTTCAGGAAGCAAGGCGGCAGAGCCACCCGCGCACGAATCCGGTTGCCGTCCCACACGTGGCCAATGGTCAGGGCGAGAACTTCCGAAATGTGAAAGCCGAGGAACAGTTGCGCAGAAATGAGTGAGCGGTCGCGCGCGTTGATACGTCGGATGTGCCGGAGGTGGCGTTCTTCGGAAGGGGTAAGGGGACGAGAGCCGGCCATAAAATGACATTGGAGTCATTTTTGGTTTACAGAACCGATCGGCCGTTGGAGGCACTCCATTTCGAGACCAATCGGGATACTTTTCCGAATCTCATGACGCCACTGCGTGATTGCGCCTCGGATGATTGCCCGCTTTTCTGCGCTGCTCCCGATGTCGAAGGCAACGGCCTCCGGCTTTCAACGCCTTTTTCCTTTTCAGCATGACCCCCGAAGCCGCCGCACGCGCCATTATCGACGAACAACTCGTCGCGGTGCCGCGCCTGTTTCGAACAGATGAAAGGCCGCGTCCTCCCTGCCACCGACCGGCAATCGGTTTTCGGCGCAAACGACAACGCGGCTATCGAGTCCGACCTCGTGAACGGCATTGTCGCCTTCGCGGCTTGAACTTCTGAAATCAAAATCATGACGCCTTTGAACCAAATCGAACGAGAGGAATTGAACGCGCTCGTTGCTGCGGGAAATCCGTTGCCGGAAAAATGGATGCACCGGCTTTTCCCGAATGGGCGCCGGGCGGAGGCTGTCGGCAAGGAATACCGGCTGACCTATGAAGGAAAGCTCAGCCGAGAGGAAGTGCTCGCGCAAACTCCGGCTGCTCCGTGGCAACATGTTCGCTCGTTCTGCACGGAACGTCCCCACGATGATGGGTGGCGGAATTTGTTAGTGTGGGGCGACAACTTGATGGCGTTGCGGGAACTGTTGGCGGACCAGCAGGGGTCGAATCGCTTTGGAACCAAGGAAAAGATCAAACTCATTTACATCGATCCGCCGTTTGCCACGAAGCAGGACTTCATGAAGGACAAGGAGACGGCCTACCGCGACAAGGTCCTCGGCGCTCAATTCATCGAGTTCCTTCGGCGCCGCCTTATTCTCCTCCGTGAAATCCTCTCCGCGGACGGGAGTATCTATGTCCATTTAGACTGGAAGAAGGGGCATTACTTAAAGGCGGTTCTCGACGAGGTTTTTGGCGAAGAGAATTTCCAGAATGAAATCGTGATTCAGAGAACCACTAGCCGGAAGGGCGTAAATCAGTTGGGACGAGTCCACGACGTTGCCTATTTCTACCGCAAAGGAGAGCGTGGCATTTGGAATCCGCCGACAATTCGCCAAGGCAAACATAACGTTCGTGGACACGACCTTCTGGTTGAACCCGGCGGCAGGATATTCAGATTGTCAGATCTCTCTGGAGCCGGCCCCGGGCCCTCACGTTCGTTCAATGGCAAAATCATGGCTCCGCCACCGGGACGGCATTGGGGCTACGATCAAGCGGGAATCGACGATCTCATGCTGCGGCAGAGAATCGCCTTTACGAAGAACGGTAATCCCCGACTGAAGACTCCGCTTGATGAGCTTCCCGGAATTGCGATTCACGATGTTTGGACGGACATCACCGCGCTCAACTCGGCAGCTGAAGAGCGGGTCACCTACCCAACGCAAAAACCTGAGGAGCTTCTCGACCGAATCATCCGCTCGTCTTCTAACGAAGGTGACATTGTCCTCGACTGTTTCACCGGCAGCGGAACGACGCCAGCCGTGGCCGAAAAACTGGGCCGACGTTGGATCGCGATGGATTGTGGCAAGCTGGCCATCTACACCACCCAGAAACGGCTATTCTCACTCACCACGAGCATTGGCGCGGCGAAGAAGGATGACCGCGCAGAGCCAGAGCGGGTGGAGGATTGGTCAGAGCACTTGAAAGGTGCGCCGGGCCTGCTGCTTATCACTGAGAAGGCGCGCAACGGTGAGTGCGAGGTGACGCTAGATTTGCTTCATGATCTAGCCGCGCTCGCAAACAAACATGACTTGGTGAAGAAGGACGCAATGTTGTCGCTAGTTTGCCCCGCGGAGAAACTGCGCATTCCTGAGGATCAACTAGACGAACCTGAGGCCGGCCCTGG
>JAZKEA010000537.1:0-23024 GCA_040387315.1 Armatimonadota bacterium
CGAGATCGTATCGTGCCCCCAGCTCCTCCAGAACACCCCGCAGACGAACCTCTACCAGCGCCAGAAGATTACCCTCTTTAGGGGCGGGGGTTAGTCCCTGAGCAAGATAGGCCTCTGTCGCGGCTGCCAGCAGAACCGAGAGCGCGGGAAGGTTGCGATCACGGGCAAGCAGATCCACGATAGCCCCCGCGGCACGCTTGAGCCCGAACGGGTCGGAGGAGCCTTTAGGCTCCGCACCGACAAAGCGCATATAGCCGACCAGCGTATCCACGCGGTCCGCCAGGGAAAGCGCCGTGCCGACCGGCGTCTGCGGCAAAGCATCTCCCGCAGTCCGTGGCAGGTACTGTTCCAGAAGCGCCTCCGCGACAGCGGCGGGTTCGCCGTCCATGCGAGCGAATTCGCGTCCCATGACGCCCTGAAGCGCGGGAAGCTCCATAACAATTTCGGTAGCGAGATCTGTCTTTGCGAGGTGCGCGGCCCGGTGCGCGGCGGCGGCATCACCTGTCCAGTCGAGGAGACCGGTTGCCCCAAGCAGGGACACCAGACGTTGCGTTTTCGCGGCGAGCGTCCCCAGCTTTTCCTGGAAGACGATACGCTCCGTTCGCTGCGTCTTCTCCGCAAGCGGCGTCTGCCGGTCGTGGTCGTAGAAGAACTTCGCGTCGTTGAATCGGGAGGCGAGGACGCCTTCGTAGCCGGAGCGAACAACCGGAAGATGGGCATCGCCACCGCTTCGGACCGCGATAAAGTTCGGCAGCAGGGTGGCATCCGGTCCCTCGACCGGAAAGAAGCGCTGATGTTTCTTCATCGCCGTTTCAAGGACGGGCCGCGGGAGAGACAGATAATCCGCCTCAAAGCTGCCCAAAACGTCGGTGACCCACTCCGTCAGGTACACGTTTTCGTCCACCAGGGCATCCGGCAGCACCGCTTTGCCGCCGATGCTGTCAGCAAGCGAATTCGCCTGCTCTATGATCTGGACACGGCGTACCGCGGGGTCCGGTTCCACAAACGCCGCCCGGAGCTGCGCGGCGTAGGCCGCCGGCGAATTAATGGAAACGGGTTTGTTCTCAAACAGAAAGCGATGGCCGACCGTCTCCCGTCCGGACGAAATGCCCTCGACCGTGAACGGCAGGACATCACTATCCAGCAGCGCGACAAAGCGGCGGAGCGGACGACCGAAACGGTAGTTGCCCGCGCCCCAGCGCATAAACTTGCCGAAGGTGACATTCTTCAGGAGATCCGGAACCATCTCCGCCAGTACCTCGCCCGCGGGGCGGCCTGCCCTGGTGGTCTTCGCGACAACATAGTCGCCGACCACTTCCAGCGCTTCTACAGGAATCCCTTGCTTCGCGGCGAATCCCTGCGCGGCTTTCGTCGGGGCGCCTGAGGCGTCGAACGCGGCTTTGATTCCCGGCCCGCGCGCCTCCACAGACTGTTCGGCCTGCTGACGCCGCAAAGCTCGTGCGATCAGCGTCAAACGGCGTGGTGTTGCGAACGTTTCCAGAATGGTTTCCGAAGTGGAAAGACGTTCTGCCGTTAAGCGGGCATCGAGCGCATTTTTTAGCTGTTCAACGGCGGCGGCAACAGAGCCGGAAGGAAGCTCTTCGGTACCGATTTCAAGAAGAAAGGTGGCGGTCTCAGCGGGAGAAAAAGTGGTGGTTTCAACGGACGACATATCAGGGCGATTGTACTATGGGGGCAGGGGGGAGTCAAGTTTCGCGCGACTGTGTCACCGAACGGCGCAGGAATGCCATTGTCCCTTTCGCCTTCTTCGCCATTCTCCAGAGGAACCACGCAAGGAGACCAAGCACGATTGGGACCAGCACCGGTGCGATAAACCCAACCAGAGACACCACGAAAGAAAGAAAGTCCTCCAGGGCAGACAGAAAAGGGTTGGCTAGACCCAGAGTAGTGGCGGATGACACGGTTCGCGTGCTCGCTTTGGCGGCATGAAAACCCAGTGCGGTGGGCGCACCGATAATTAATCCGACAACGGCGGCGACCGCCGGATCGGCTCCGCCCAGAACCGATGCCGCCGCCAGCCATCCGGCGATGGGCCGTACCACCAACCCGACGCTATGGAGAGCATGATCCACAGCCGGTATTTTGTCGCCGATCACCTCAAGCACCGTGGCGACAGCGAGGATAATGATCGCGGTCTCGGAGCCCAGCCAGGCAAAGTTGCCGCTAAGATCGATCCCCGCCAGGTGAAAGCGCCCGGCTATCGACAGCATCAGTAACGGAAGAAAAGCGTTCAACCCCGCCGAGGCCGCCAGGCTGAGACCCAGCAACACCGCCAGTATCCACCCAGTTGCGTCCATGACACTATTGTACCCACTGTCCGCGAAACCGCAGGACTCTCTGCCGAACGGCGCTTTCCAGGTTCCCGGCGCGTCGTGAGGAACAGGAAGGCAGCTTACGGCTTAGATAATAGCGATTCGGGGTATGTAAACGTGGCATGAAGAGGGTAAAGTTGATACTGCTGACGTTTTTCCTGGCGCTGATCGCTGCGCCAGCGGTCTCCGCAGCGGTACCGCACTCCGCGCTTCCCGCCTCGCTCCCGACGCTATATTCTCTTTCCCAGTCACTCCCGGGAGACGATATTTCGCAGAGTGTCACCGATGCTCCGCGGACTGCTGTCGCAGAGGCAGTTCTGGTGAAAACGAAATCGGTCAGTCGCGGAACGCCCACAAAACCCTCTGCGACCGATCCGAACGGAAACGGCGATAATCCCTCTTCTTCTGCGAGTATCTTCTGTCGGCAGCCATCGATTCTAGCAGCAGTGACCGCCGCCTACCAGCACCTACCGGTTTTACCTCGTGTCCATCCTGGCTGCCGACCCACAGCGCCGCGTGCGCCGCCCTTGCTGACGTTATAACCTCCTTCCTGTAGTTTTTTTGACGCTTTTCCCCGCCATGCAAGCGCCGAGACGGTACCATGCCGCCTCGTCTGCCTGATCGCAACTGCAGGAAAGTCCCTCATCCCCACGACGAAAGGTATTTTCATGTCTACAATCAGCGAAGCCACGCTTCCCGGCGTTGGCCGCAAGTTTCAGATCGAGACTGTTACGGGCGACCGAATGATTATTGTTATCCACGACAACGGCAAGCGAGAGCTTTATCACTTCACCCGCGAGAATCCCGATAAAGTTGCCTCCGTTATCACCCTGGAGGACAGCGAGGCGAGGCAGGTAGCCGGAATCATCGGCGGCCTGACTTATGTTCCCAAATCGCTTCCCTCGGCAGAGATCGTACTGGAAGATCTCGTACTGGAGTGGTTTGTCATCCCCAAAAAGGCCGCCTGCAGCGGCAAGACGATCCGTGACCTGATGGTTCGCAGTGTGACCGGCGCTTCCATTGTCTCGATCATTGAGGAGAACCGCAAAAAGACGATCAACCCCGAGGCGGATACGCGGCTCAACGAGGGCGCAACCCTTATTATCGCCGGGGACCGCAGGACGATAAATTCTCTCAAGGAGTTACTGATCCATGGAAGGAGCGACTAACCGATGGACCATCTCGTTTTTGAAGTCGGGCTGGCCCTTGGTCTGGTCGCGGCAGCGGCAGTCCTTTCCGACAGGCTGAAATTTTCTATCGTCCCTTTTCTGATCCTGGTCGGCATGGCGGTCGGCCCTCATGCGCTGAACTACGGGATTTTAGATTTTCGCTTTATCAACAGCGCCCCCCTTATTGCGTTTATGGGTCGAATAGGAATCCTGTTTCTGCTGTTCTATCTCGGCCTGGAATTCTCGGTCACGCGGTTGATCAAAGCAGGCAAGTCCATTGCCGTCGGCGGATCTCTGTATATTGGGATCAACTTTACGGCAGGCATCGCTTACGGATTCCTTATGGGCTGGCCGATCAAAGAGGTTCTCGTGGCAGCGGGTATCATCACCATCTCGTCCAGCGCGATTGTTGCCAAGGTACTCTTTGACCTCCGCCGCACCGCGAACCGGGAGACCGAGCTAATTCTGGGCATCATCATGTTCGAGGATGTCTTTCTGGCGGTCTATTTGTCGCTTGTTTCCGGCATTGTTCTTAGCGGCGCAACCTCTTTCCTGGGGATTTTGACGTCCGCGGGGCTCGCACTTGGCTTTATCTTGGGCTTCATTCTTCTGGGCCGCCTGGCGACGCCCGTTCTCAATCGTGCACTTCGAATCTCGTCAAACGAGGTATTTGTTCTTGTGGTGTTCGCAAGCCTGTTCCTGCTGTCCGGATTCGCGGAGACTATCCACGTCGCCGAGGCGATCGGCGCGCTGCTTATCGGACTGGTTCTGGCGGAAACCGAGCACGCGGAACGTATCGAGCATCTGATCCTGCCGTTCCGGGATTTCTTTGGGGCGCTATTCTTCTTCGGCTTTGGGCTGACCATCGACCCCTTTGCTCTGGGAGGGGCAGTCTGGCCCGCTCTTGGGGCGGTTGGGGTAACCTTGGTGGGAAATATCGCCGCGGGGATGCTCGCCGGAAAGAGCGCGGGACTTACTCCCAGTCAGTCGTTTACCCTTGGCCTAACTATTGTCTCGCGGGGAGAGTTCTCGATCATCATGGCGAACCTGGGTAAGGCGGGAAATCTGCTGCCGATGCTCCAGCCCTTCGCCGCATTGTACGTGCTGATACTCGCGGTGCTCGGACCACTGCTGACCAAAGAATCCGAAAGGCTATTTGCGCTGGTTACACGCCTGTCTCGAAAAAGAAATGGCGGCAGAATGTCTTCGGAAACGCCCTAGCTGGAACTTACCTACCGCTTTTTATTGTCTTTAAGGTAGATTGAATTAGAAATAGTAAGTAACGAATATCATGCAAAACTCGAAGACTTCCCGACGCTCTCTCTTGATGCTCCTTGGCGGGCTTCTGACAGGCTGCGCTCCTCTGGTCGCCGCCCCGCAACAGGGGGGCGGTGCCCGAAACAACAGCCAGGCGCCGCTGCCCTCGGTCCCTCTGCAGACGCCCCCCGGCAGACAGGTCGCCACCATAGCGGGCGGCTGTTTCTGGTGCCTTGACACCCTGTTCGCCCAGCTGAAAGGGGTTGACAAAGTCGCCTCCGGCTATGCGGGTGGCAGTGTTGCCAATCCGTCCTATGAAGCCGTTTGTACCGGTACTACCGGTCATGCGGAGGCAATACAGATCACCTTCGACCCCAAGGTGATCTCGTACGCGGATCTGCTGCACATCTTCTTCAGCAGCCACGATCCAACGACCCGAAATCGCCAGGGGCCGGATGTGGGCACGCAGTATCGCTCTGCTATCTTCTACTCAGACGAGCAGCAGAAAAGCGTAGCGGAAAAAGTGATCAAAGAGGTGAATGCGGAGAAACTATATCGCTACCCCATCGTAACGGAAGTAACCGCGTACAAAAACTTCTATACGGCGGAAGACTACCACCAGAACTATTACGGCAAGAACCCGAATCAGGGATACTGCCGGGTGGTAATCGCTCCCAAAGTAGCAAAATTCCGCAAAAAGTATCTGGACCGCCTGAAGTCTTAGCAGACACAATGCAGCACTAGATTTTAGACACTGGCACAGCGCCGTCACTAGCGGCGCTGTGCTAAAATGGGGCATGAGTCACTCCTCGAATTTGCCGCAGGACACAGACGGCTACCTGCTGCCACCACCCGAAGTCGTCGATATCATCGACGCCCGCCCGACACCCTTTGCCGTTCTCTCACCAGACCGCAGCACGATGCTGATGGTCGATTACCGTCCTTATCCCTCCGTAGGACTTCTGGCAAAGCCGTTTCTGAAGCTCGGCGGCCTTCGCATCGACCCGACGATTACGGCAACCCAGCGTGTGACGGAGTACACCGGGCTGTCGCTTCTTCGTGTCGAGGACGGTTCCACAATCCCGATCACAGGTCTGCCGGACGATTCACGTATCGGTGTTCCCAACTGGAGTATCGACGGCAGACGATTTGCCTTTACCCGTGACACGGAAACCGGCGTCGAGCTCTGGATAGGTGACACCGAAACGGCTGTCTGCCGACCGCTTCTTGGCGCGGTCATAGCCGATGTTATCGCCGGCCCGATGCTCTGGATGGACGACAGCCGCCACCTTCTGGTGACACTGGTTCCGCAGGGCAGAGGTACCGCCCCAGTGGCCCCGCTGATTCCTGCCGGCCCGGTAATCAGTGAGACAGCTGGCAAAAAAACACGCGCTTCGACGTTCCAGGACCTGCTCACGAATCCGCATGACGAGGACCTTTTTTCGTATTATGCGACCTCTCAGCTGGCCCGTGTTGACAGTGAGACCGGCGAGACGACCTTGATCGGCGCTCCGTGCCTCCTGATGGGCACGCGTACATCCCCCGACGAGAAGTACCTCCTGGTCACACGCCTCCATCGTCCCTTCTCCTACCGTGTCCCATACTCGTACTTCGCCCGCACGATCGAGGTTTGGGACAGCGTCACGGGACAGGTGCTACACACTGTCGCCGATCTGCCGGTTTCCGATGAGGTTCCCCAGCAGGGGGTTCCGCTTGGACCGCGCGGCGTCACCTGGCAGGAGAAGAAGCCTGCGACCCTGCTCTGGGTCGAAGCGCTGGACGGCGGCGACCCGCTGGCAAAGGTGCCGCAACGTGAGAAGGTGATGACCCTTTCCGAACCTTTTGAACGTGAGCCCGGTGAACTGCTGCGAATCACGCATCGCTTTGCCGGCTGGGACTGGCTGCCGCGCGAAGACGATGTCCTTCTCACCGAGTACGACCGGGACCGACGCTGGCGGACAACCCACCGCCTGGACCTGTCGCATCCGGAAGATACCGGCAGCATCCTTTTCGATCTTTCCATCAACGATGCCTATAACGATCCGGGTTCGCCGATCTATTCCGTAAAGCCGAACGGTGAACGAAGTATTCTGCAGGACGGCGATACGATCTACCTGGCAGGACGAGGGGCGACTCCGGAGGGGGATCGTCCTTTCCTCGACTCCCTTAATCTGGCGACTCGCGAGAAAGAGCGCCTGTTCGAGTGCGACGCAGCAAGCTACGAGAGCTTTATCGCCTTCACCGGCGATCAGTTCGGTACCGAGCGCAAGACATTTCTCGTCAGTTTCCAGACCCCGACTCAGCCCGCGAACTACTATGTTCAGGACCGGGCCACCGGGCTGCGGCGTGCCCTAACGGATTTTCCCGACCCGCATCCGCAGATCACGGGCCTGAAAAAGGAGCTGGTAAAGTACGAGCGTGAGATAGATGGCGTGCCGCTCTCCGGCACCCTGTATCTGCCGCCGGATTACGACCCCGCCTCCGGCAAGCGACTGCCCCTTCTCCTCTGGGCTTATCCGGAAGAGTACAGCGATGCCGCAACGGCGGGTCAGGTCAGGGGATCGACGCAGACATTTACGCGACTTGCGGGGACCTCGCCGCTCTGGTTCGTCACCCAGGGCTACGCCGTCCTGAACGATGCGACCATGCCTGTTGTCGGCGACCCGGAAACCGCCAACGATACCTTTGTCGAGCAGATCGTCGGGGCAGCCAAAGCCGCTATCGATGCCCTGGCCGCTCGCGGCATCATCGATCCGGAACGGGTCGTTGCCGCCGGTCACAGTTACGGCGCGTTCATGACCGCGAACCTGCTCGCCCACGCGCCAGGTTTGTTTGCCGCCGGGATTGCCCGCTCTGGCGCGTACAACCGAACCCTGACCCCCTGGGGCTTTCAGTCCGAGCGCCGCTCCTTCTGGGAGGTCCCGGAGATCTATATCAAGCTCTCGCCATTCAGCCACGCGGACAAGATCAAAGACCCGCTTCTCTTGATCCACGGGCAGGCCGACAACAACCCCGGCACCTTCACCGTTCAGTCCGAGCGAATGTACCAAGCGCTCCAGGGAACCGGCGCGACAGCCCGCCTCGTCCTCCTGCCGCACGAATCCCACGGCTACCGTGCCCGAGAATCGGTCCTCCACGTTCTCGCCGAAATGTTCACCTGGGCCGACCAGTATGCGAAGAACAAACACTAAACGCAGTGCTCAAAGCCCAGAGGACGTAACCAAATGCTTTTTGAACGGCTGAAACACAGTACGGATTTGCGGCAATGGCTGAAAACTCTGATACCAATCCCAGGAAGCGATAAATGGCTTGTCGCGAACCATTCAGATTATGAGTGGCAGGTACAGCAAAAACAGGGAAAGCCTGAGGCTCAGCTTGTACCAACCAGGCCAGAAATGACCCTTCTTCCCTTCAGCTTTAAGCCACGTAGAATTGGCGATGATTATGAGACAGAGCCGGGAGAACATAAAGCTCCATCGCGTATGGTTGTGAAAGTCACCAATGGCTGGCTTATTGCGACGGATATTGGTGAGTGGGGCGGTGACATAGGCTGGTTTTCGCAGGACGGAACAAGGCACTACAAGATTTCTAAAGATCAGGTGCAGGCGTTCTCCAAGACCGAACAAGGAATATTCGCCGTCCAAGGTTTATCGCATCGCGCATTCTCGCAAGGTAGCTTGATTCGATTGAGCCAAAAAATCGGACGCTGGAACTCCGAAGTGGTTGTTGATTTCAAAGAAAAACCCTACCTGCTAACGGCAGAATTAGGTGGATCTTTTTTAGTCGTCACAGAAAGCCGACTAATCCGCGTTAAAACGGATGGCAGAATAGAAACGCTCATCGATAGGGCATTCTGGCAGTGTTTATATCCTAACTCCATGGCTGGCTCCCTGCAAAACGGTGCTATTTACATCGGAATGCGTCATGGCGTGGCGCGGGTCAGGAAACAGGGCCGGACATACCAACTCGATTGGCTCCTTCCCAACAAAGAATTTACCAAAGCCCGTAACCGCCTTGGGCATGTAATCAAAGGCAGTGCTAATTCTGTGGGCATTTAAGAATCGGGAAAGTTAACGGCACGGTAGAATAAGGGGCGGGGATGCCTGCGCGTCCCTCTATTTTTGTTTTTTCCGTCTTTGAGGAGCCGCCACCGTGCCAAGCATAGATCCCGCCGTTTACCGTGAGATGGGCCTGATCGACAGCGAGTATGCCCTGATCGTCCAAACCCTCGGTCGTGACCCCAGCTATACCGAGATCGGGATGTACTCGGTCATGTGGAGCGAGCACTGCGGCTACAAGTATTCCCGGCCCGTCCTCAAGCTGTTCTCCGAGTACAAAAAGGCCCAGGAAACCGGGGCTTTGGAGAACGCCGGTATCGTACCCCTTGGGGATTCCGGTTATGGCATCGCCTTTAAGATGGAGTCGCACAACCACCCCTCGGCAGTCGAGCCGTATCAGGGCGCGGCAACCGGCGTAGGCGGTATCCTGCGCGATATCTTTACCATGGGCGCACGACCCATTGCGAACCTGAACTCCCTGCGCTTCGGGCCACTCACGGATGCCCGCAGCCGCTACCTCTTTGAGCACGTCGTGGCGGGCGTGGGCGGATACGGAAACTGTGTGGGCGTGCCCACGGTCGGCGGCGAAATCTACTTCCATCCCTGTTACAAGGGCAATCCGCTGGTAAATGCGATGTCAATCGGCGTGGTCAAGCTGGACGGCGTCACGACCGCGGCGGCGGCGGGTATCGGCAATCCCGTTCTTTACGTCGGTTCGGCGACGGGCCGCGATGGTATCCACGGGGCTACTTTCGCCTCCGTCGAGCTTACCGAGGAATCCGAGGCGAAGCGGCCTAATGTCCAGGTTGGCGATCCGTTCACAGAGAAATTGCTGATTGAGGCCACACTGGAGGCGCTGCAGACCGGTCACATCGTGGGAATCCAGGACATGGGCGCGGCGGGCCTTACCTGTGGCACCTGTGAGATGGCAGCCAAGGGGAGCGTCGGCATGGAGATCGATGTCCAGAAGGTGCCGCGCCGCGAAACCGGGATGACCGCCTACGAGGTCATGCTGTCGGAGTCCCAGGAGCGCATGCTCGCCGTTGTCGCCCGGGGCCACGAGGACGAAGTCGCCGCTGTTTTCCACAAGTGGGGGCTGCAGGCAGCCTACATCGGCTTTGTCACAGACAACGGTCGCGTGGTAATCAAGGACGGTGACACGGTGACTGCGGATGTCCCCGCCAAATCTCTTGCCGATGACTGCCCGACCTACTATCTGGAGGCTGCCGAGCCCGCCTATATTGCCCGTGTTCAGGGCGCGGACTTGTCCCAGCTTCCGGAACCCGACGATTACAACAGCGTTCTGCTGAAGCTGCTTTCCACGCCGACTATCGCCTCCAAGCGCTGGGTCTGGGAGCAGTACGACACGATGGTTCAGACCCAGACCGAGATACTGCCGGGCCGTGGCGATGCCGCTGTCCTTACTGTCCGCGATGCGGGCGGGCGGCGGATCGCAGCGACGACCGATTGTAACCCGCGCTTTTGTTATCTGGACCCGTTTGTCGGGGCACAGATCGCGGTCGCCGAAGCGGCGCGTAATATCAGCTGCGTTGGCGCGACCCCCAAAGCCGTCACGGACTGCCTGAACTTCCCGTCACCGGAGAAGCCGGAGGGTTTCTGGCAGTTCCGACGCGCGGTCGAAGGAATGGCGGAAGCCTGCGACGCCTTGGGGACAAAAGTCGTCAGCGGAAACGTCTCCTTCTACAACGAGACCCCCGATGGCGCGATCTATCCCACACCGACGGTCGGCATGGTCGGCGTCTTCGATGATGGCGTCGTACCGCTGGGTCAGGCATTCCAGAGCGATGGCGACCTTATCTATTTGCTGCGCCCCCAGAACTGGGAAGGGGAGACCGGCATCGGCGGCAGTGAGTATCTCAGTGTCATCCACGGGCGTGATGAGGGCAGTCCCCCGCGCCTCGATCTCCAGGCAGAAGCAAAAGTACAGTCGGCGGTCCGTGCCGCAATCGCCGCCGGGGTTTTGCAGTCCGCCCATGACTGCGCTGAAGGCGGCGCGGCGGTCGCGCTTGCCGAATCCTGTTTGGCAGGCAGCAAAGGGGCTGAGGTACGTGTTTCCGTCACCGACTTCGCGACGGATCAGGGGGATCAGCCGTGGTCAGCAATCCTCTTTGGGGAGGCGACCGCGCGCATTATCGTTTCGCTTAAGCCCGGCGCGGACCAGGAAAAGCTGCTGGACATTGCCGAAGCGGAAGGAATCGACGCAGTGTTCCTTGGTCAGGTGAAAGACAACGGCAAATTCGATGCCGCCGGGCTTCTCGACCTTCCCCTCGCCGCCCTCTACGATGCCTACGAAAACGCCATTCCCCGAGCGATGGGCGAGAAGTAAGGAGAAGAGTCATGGCGATTGCACTGTCCCCAGAAGTAGAACAAAAGATACGCGAAGAGGCTGCACGTCAGAAAAAGACCCCGGACCAGGTAACTCAGGAGGTAATGCTTGAAGGGCTACGGAGCTGGCGCAAGCCGGAATCCCTGGATGAGCTAAAACCACGCGAGCCGTTGCCGCCCGGCAAAACACTGAAAGAATTTCGCGTGGAACTTGGTCCCTGGCCCGGCGAAGAGACGGACGAAGAACTACTGGCGGCTCTCAAGTCGATGGACGAGTAGTTAAGACAGTTGTTTCAACACACGGCAAACAATGGATAAAATACGCGAGTTCACGCATCGTTTTGAAGAGGACACTGAAGCGCCTCAGCTATCTATAGATGTTGATGTGACTGACAGGCAACATATCCATATCAACGTGGAGGAAGGTGGCAATGTGTGGTTGTCAGCCAACCGTGAAGGCTGGCTTCACCTAGCCCGCATTTGTGCCGAGATGGGCACGATGGATTTCAAGCCCGGCTTCCATTTCCACATGACCTTTGACTTCCAGGGAAGTAATGGTAGTGGGCAGGAAATCAGTTTTGAAGTAGCCGAAAACCCGTGAGCTGTGCATCCGGGACCGCGCTACAGACCACAGCTACAAACACGATTTGAAAAGGACAGCGCTGTTATGAACTATCGACGATTGGGCCACTCCGGCCTCAAAGTTTCCGAAATCTGTTTGGGAGCCTGGATCAACTTCGGCGCACGTATTCCCGACGAGGAGACGTTCGCGGTTCTGGATACCGCCGTTGAAGAGGGTATCGACTTCTTTGACACCGCGGATGTCTACGCGGCGGGTAAGGCCGAAGAGGTCATGGGCCGCTGGATACAGGGCAAGGACCGGCGAACGCTGACGATTGCGACCAAGTGTCGGGGGAGGATGTGGCCCGGCCCGAACGGTGAGGGGGCCGGACGCAAACACATTATCGATGCCTGCCATGACAGCCTGCGCCGCTTGCAGACCGACTACATTGACCTGTACCAGATACACCACCCGGACCGCGACACCCCCGCCGAGGAGACTTTGCGGGCCCTGGATGAGCTGGTGAAGGCAGGGAAGATCCGCTACTTCGGCTGGAGCAATTATGACGCGGAGATGGTCGCGGAGAACGCCCGGCTCTCGGAGTCGCTTGGTCTGAACCGCGCTATCTCGCTGCAGAACAATTACAGTATGCTGCAGCGAAGCACGGAGGAGCGGATCAATCCGCGCTGCGCCAAAGAGGGATTGGGGCTGATACCGTACTCGCCGCTCGCCCAGGGGCTGCTTTCCGATAAGTACCTGGGAGACAGCATACCCGAAGGCGCTCGGGCGGCAGGTAACGAGAATCTACAGAAGCGGCTTAATGAACATCTGCCGACGCTTCGCATTCTGGGCGATTTTGCAAAAGCACGGGACCTCAGCCTGTCGCAACTGGCGCTGGCCTGGCTGCTGCACCAGCCCCCGATGACGGCTCCGATCATCGGCGCGACCCGTCCAGAACAGGTCCGGGAGAACGTAAAGGCGTCCGGTGTCAAGCTCTCTGCCGACGAACTGACCGAGATTCAGACAATCCTGAGCGGAAAGCCTTCCTGAAAGACCTCTGAATCATGCCCGTAACGAACGATGTGTCACCGCTCGATCTGGTAAATACCCTGCAGGGTTCCAACTCCGAGTTTCGGTTCTCGCGCGGCAACTGCCTGCCCCTGGTCGCCATGCCGTTCGGGATGACGCACTGGTGCCCGCAGACAAACGGAGAACGGAACGGCTGGTTTTTCCACCCCGACGATCCGAAGTTAGAGGGTATCCGGGCGACGCATCAGCCAAGTCCCTGGATAGGCGATTACGGGCATTTTGTTGTCATGCCGCAGACCGGAGAGCGTAAACTCGGAGCCCGAGAGCGCTCTTCCGTCTACCGAAGCGAGGGAGCGGCGTTTCAGCCGCACTATTTCAGCGCGGACCTGTTGCGCTACAACTGCACCGTGGAACTGACCCCGACAGAGCGCTGCGCGGTCCTGCGCTGTCACTTCCCTGTAGATACGGATATAGACCCGTTCGATGCGGCGCAAACGCGGCGCTTGATCTTTGAGCCGTTTACCGGAGTTTCTGAGGTCGAGATTTTGCCGGAGCAGCGACAGATTCGCGGCCTAACCCGCACGAACAGCGGTGGCACCCCGCCAAATTTTGCTCTCTACTTTGTTATTACGCTCGATGCCCCTATAGAGGCGTGGGGACTGTTCGAGGAGAGGGCAGTTTTCCCTGACGAGACGATCCGAACCGGCAGCCGTGTCGGCGCTTATGCAGAGTTTGCCCCCGGCGAACTAATGGTCGAGGCCCGAATCGCGACATCGTTCATCAGCATCGAGCAGGCGGAGCGGAATCTGCAGCAGGAGACCGGGGGCCTTACCTTTGACGAGATCAAGGCGCGTGGCGAGGCGGTCTGGGACGAGTCTTTAAGCCGCATCCGGATTGAAGGCGGAACGGATGACCAGCGGCGCACGTTCTACTCCTGCCTGTACCGCACCCAGCTTTTCCCACGTATCTTTCACGAGATCGGGGACGACGGGGCGCAGCGCCACTACAGCCCTTACGATGGCAATATCCACGACGGGCCGATGTACACGGACAATGGCTTCTGGGACACCTACCGGACTGTGTACCCGCTCTACTCGCTGCTCTGCCCGGAGCGGCTGGGAGAGATACTGCAGGGCTGGGTGAATGTCTACAAAGAGAGCGGCTGGTTTCCGACCTGGGCAAGCCCCGGTCATCGGTCCTGTATGGTGGGTACGCACGCCGATGCCGTTATCGCCGACGCCATAGTAAAAAACATTCCCGGCTTCGATGTCGCCACAGCCTACCAGGGCATTCGCAAACATGCCCTGGAGGATGTTCCCGAAGGTTCCGGCTTCGGACGCGAGGGGCTGACCGAATTTATCGAGAAGGGCTATGTTTCCAGCGATCACTTCCACGCCGCGACATCTCGGACCTTAGACTACGCCTACGATGACTTCTGTATCTCTCAGGCCGCCCGCGCACTCGGGCACGAGGAAGATGCAGACCAGTTAACCAAACGTTCCCGCTTCTGGCGCAACGTCTATGATCCCGCTGTCGGCATGATGCGCGGACGTAACTCGGACGGTTCCTGGCGTACTCCATGGGACCAGTTTGAGTGGGGCGGACCGTTTGTCGAGGGCGGGACCTGGCAGCACTCCTGGGGAGTACCACACGACCCCGCAGGTCTGATCGCCACAATGGGCGGGCGGGAAGCGTTCACGGCAAAACTCGACCAGATGCTTGCCCTGCCGCCGCACTTCCGTGTCGGCTCCTACGGCTTCGAGATCCACGAAATGACCGAGATGGCAAGCGCGGACTTTGGACAGTACGCCCACTCCAATCAGCCGGTCCACCACGCTCTGTATCTGTTCACCTGCGCGGGTCAGCCCCATAAAACGCAGCGCTGGGTGCGGCGCGTTCTGACGGAGCTTTATAGTTCGGAAAGCTTTCCCGCCGATGAGGACAACGGCGAGATGGCGTCCTGGTACGTACTTTCGGCTCTGGGCCTGTACCCCCTCTGCCCAGGGCACCCCTCCTACGTTTTCAGTTCGCCGCTTTTCCCCGCCGCTCATCTAAGCCTACCCCAGGGTAAAACGCTGACGATTCGGGCGAAGACCGAGGGAGAGCAAGACGTGATCGATGCGCCCTATACAAAAGAGATAGCATGGAACGGCGCGACGTGGAGTTCTTTATCTATAGGCCACGACGAACTGATACAGGGCGGAGAACTGAGTGTTGTGCTGTCGGACACTCCGGACACGTCACGCCGTTTCACCTCAGACCAACTGCCGTTCTCCGTCACGCCGTATCGCGAAGACCCTCAGGAGGCATAGCCAGTGTGAGGCAAATGTATCGCCTCACGCTACAGTATCGGCTCCCGGAGAAGGCGAATACGGGTCGTTCCCTCGTCCTCGCGCAGCTCGTCCAGCTCGATATCGTTCCAGCGCAGCGCCTTGGTCCAGGGCCTTCCCCGTCGCAGAGCATCATACCGGAGCAGCGCCTGAAGGAACTGCTTGTTAACACCGTCAGGACGGAACTCGGCAAGCGTCTGCTGAAAAGGCGGACCATTTTCACCACGGGTCGAGGCGGCCCGGAAAAAGGTCAGTATTCGATCCGGCATTCCCGGAGGCACGACAGCTATGATACGCGTCGGATGGTTCGGCGAGATCTTGCCTTTTGCGCGCGCCTTGAGGATGTCGGAGCAGATTTCACAGATTGACGGGTCGCTCTCCCAGCGATTGATCCTGGGGACCGTTTCGCCGCGGTAGCCGTCCAGCATTCCGCAGACGCTTCGCCGGGGCAGGTCCTCGCGCTGCTGAGCCACGGACTTGCTTTCCACCGTGTCGAACCAGTGGTAGAAGGTCGACATCAGCGTACGTCCCCACCCGGCGTCGCCCTTTAATGTTGTTCTGATTTCCATCTCACCCTATTTTACCGTCTTACAGGGTCAGCCCCCGAGCACGACTCGCACTACGGCGGATGACTTCTCATCCCAGACAAGAGAGACTTCCTGAGGGAAATTACCCTCTGTCTCCACAAGAACCAGAACATTCTCGCCGACATTTAGCCAGGGCTCCGGGGCGTAGTAATCCCGCTGTGGCCCCGCCGTCTGCCAGTAGCGCCCGAGATTATGACCGTTCAGCCAGAGAACGCCTTTCCCCAAGCCATCCAGGCGAACCAGAAGTGGTGTGGCGGTATCCAGAGGCTCCGTCAAAGTGAATGTCGCGCTGTGCCAGCAGATCGGCGAGGTGGCGACTGTAGCTTCCCTTACCTGGATCACTTCCGGTTTCCACCAGCTGTTTTGTTCCCCGTAAAGGAACGGCTGGAAACGCCAGCGGGCAATATCGACCAGGTAGCAGGCGCCACTCACGGTAAGCGTTACGGGTCCATAAATCCCCTTCTTTTCGTGCTCCTGCCCCTTCCCGATCTGCCAGTCCCCTTTCACCAGACCAAGACCATCCGCCAGGACACAAAAGCTGTTCGCGCCCTCCTTCAGGGTAACGTCGAACGTGGCAGTCCAATCCTCGCGACGGTCTTCGGGCGGAACCGGGGACGACCCAACCCGCTCTCCATTGACCCAGAGCGTTAAACGGTCGGAGCAGGCGCTGAAATGAATCGTCGCATCACCAGCATCCGGGGACTCCATTGTAGCGCGGTACCAGCCGTACGGGCTGGAACCCGTATGCGGGATCATATTTCCCTGCGTTTCCAGGTCGTCGATAAGCAGCCACTTTTCGTCATCAAAATCCGAAGCGGTGTAATCGGGCTCCGCGATTGTTTTCCAGCGGGAAAGCGTCGGCGGATCGGGCAGAGGCGGGGGTTCTATGTTGATATCTGACAGCAAACCACCTGCGCTCAGCGCATACAATGTCTGAGATGTGTTCGGCGCTGCCTCGACCTCGGCATACTCAGCGTCATGATAGCGGACATCATCCGCGCCGAAGAGGACCGGCGCGTTTTCATCTGTGGGATGAATCCACGTTCGCCCCGCCATGGCCGTCGAGAGAGCGATTACCTGAGAGGTGCCTACGAGATAAAGGCGTGGTTCCACGGCAAAGGTGACATCGACAGCCTTCGCTCGTTCGCCGCCGACCCAGAGGACGATCTCCCGGGTCTCACCCGGCTCCCCATAGACATAGACACGCACGCCCTCGTGGGGGTCCGGCAGAACATGAGCGGTCAGGACCGGCGCATCCGACTTCACCAGTCCCGCATAGGATGCCAGGTAGTTGGGTCCGCTGCCGATCGGGACATCGTGAACCCACGGCAGCAGCTGACGAGGCCCGAGGGTAATCTCAGGCAGATACGGCATGACCGAGCCGGTAACGGTCTTCTCTTTATCCGGATTATCGATAAAGACGATAGCCCCACGCTCGCGCGTGGCGGTTTCCGTGATCCGGAACCCATCACGGTTCACCTTACCAGCGCGATGTTCGCCGGTCAGCAGAATTTCTTTGAAAGTCTGGGCCCACTGCGCCACGCGGCGGGAGGCCCGCCACTTGTCGGTGAGGCGTCCCGTCTCCGATATCTGCGCGTCGTAGTCATAACTGGTGGTCTGGATGTACATGGGCGTGTACCCGAAATTGGTGCCGCCATGATAGACATAATAGTTGTAGCCGCAGGCTCCCTCGGCCCAGCAGCGAAGAGACGCGTATTCTATGTCGTCAGCGCTGCGGGTGTGGTGCGGCTGTCCCCAGGCATCGTACCAGGCAGTCCAGAACTCCGTGGAGAAGAGGGGTTTATCCGGGTATGTTTCGCGAAATTTCGGCATGAGGTCGCCGGGATTATGAGAGTTAACCCCCTCCACGGTTCCCGAACAGTATCCCGCGCAGGAGAGCAGGGGAACCTCGATACCCCGTCGTAACAACCCGTCACGAACATAGTGCTGGTACTCGTCGTCCACCACCATATCGCTGCCACGTGTCCATTTCAGGTTCTCGTACTCGTTCTCCACCTGAACCAGCACGACACCGCCGCCTCGTGTCCACTGATGCCGCGCAATAATCGGCGTCAGGGCATCGAAGTAGCGGTCCATCGCCTCCAGATACGGCGCGTTCATCGTACGAAAGTGGATACCGGGAATGGTTTGCAGCCATGCAGGAAAGCCGCCGTAATCCCATTCCGCGCAGATATAGGGACCCGGCCGCACGATAACATACATTCCCTGACGCTCACATTCGGTGATGAAGGCATCAAGGTTTCTGTCGCCCTCCCAATCGAAGACACCCGGTTCCGGTTCATGGAAGTTCCAGGCGACATACGTTTCGATGGTGTTCATACCGCCCCGCTTCGCCTTCGCGATACGGTCTGCCCAGAGCTGATGCGGCACCCGGAAGTAATGAATGCCGGCAGATAAGAAAAGCTCAGGCTCCCCATCGATCAGGAAAGCGCGGGAATTATAAGTGACGGTTCGAGTGGAGACGGCAGTATCAGACATGCGTGGAAGGGTTCTCCGAAAACATAGGTGCAGGGGTAGCCTCAGAAGCCATTTTCAGTATAATGGCAAGGTGTGTCAAAATGGAAACTAAAAGACAAATTCGTTTACCGCACGGAGAACTTGCTTGACGACCCCTTTGAGATCACGACTGCTCACGTTTCTAGGTGTAGCTTTAGCATTCGTGCTTCTGCTGACGATGTATCGGTATACGTCCCGCTATTACAGCATTAACTCCGATATAGCCAATGCCATACTGGAGGCTCAGGATGTACTTAACGGCAATGTGTTTTTGTCCCATTGGTACCTGACAACCGTCACCTTTTATACAACAGACGTACTTCTCTTTGCCTTTTCCCTACAGTTCCTGCCATTTAAGACGGGCACGATTCATGATGTAAATGCGTTCATTTTTACCATGACTGTGCTGTTCTCCGTCTGGCTCGCAGGGCGAAGAGAAAACACAAACAAGCTAAGCATCCTGGGGATGATGGCAGCCTTTTTAGTCCTCGCATTTCCCTCATTCCACCATGGCGTGGCTTCGCTGCTGGGACCGATACACATGGGTACCATGATGTGGATTGTCCCGGCACTTCTAGCCCTGGACCTTCCGAATGCTTTAACCATACCGAAAGGTGATGAAGGCGAAAGCAGGTTCAAAGCCCTCAAATCTTTGCCATGGTCGCGCCTCGCTCTCGCAAGTCTGTGCCTCTCCATCGCCCTCATCGGTGACACGATGACGCTGTTCGTCATCGTTTTGCCGATTGCTCTGGTGTCGCTGCTGCGCATCCGTAAAAACCAGGGGGAACGGTGGCTTGAAGCAGCTATTTTAGGGGTTTGCTTTACCACAGTCTTTATTACGAAAGCATTCGGATTAGTGGTTCGAATGGCCAATGGATATCGGATGCCACTGTCAGGCACCAGCAATATCTCATTCGTCGAATTCCCCCATTTCTTCGACAACATCCGGTACACCATCCAGGGACTGCTCAGAGTCTATAATGCGGACTTCTTTGGGATTGCCCTGAGACGCAGCGCAGCGGTTCCCTTGCTCTCCTTTGTCGGTCTTTGCCTCATCTTTTTCTGCTTACTTCATCTGTTTTCAGCACTGATACGATCGCAAAAATCGAGTGAGCCGTCTCCGGAATCTCCTGTGGCTGCCGTAGATCGTATATCCGCCATAATCGGCGTGGGAATGATCATCAATGTTCTCAGCTATGCCTTTGGTAACTTTGTTGTGGAACTGATGACGATACGATACTTTGTGCCTTTTGTGATCTATAGCGGCATTCTGATCGGCAGATACGGTGTTGATCTTTGGAGTACCACTCAGCAGCCGATTCGGCGCGAGGCGGCGATAGCCTTTTTGGCAGCATCCTTCTCCGCATTTTACGTGTTCACCGCTCGATTGCTCACCCAGCCGCTGCCAGGACCATCTCCGGCGCTGCAGCTCAGCGGGGACTTACCTACGGCTATGGAACCTACTGGTCCAGTGCGATAATTACGGTCGAAAGCCAGAATAAAGTAAAAGTGCGGCAGATCATCGGTGACAAGATGGGCCCACAGCTCTGGGCATCAGATGAGCGCTGGTATCGCGGCACCCCCGCACACTTCCTGGTCATGGAATCGCCCCAGTATGCAAATGTCAGTGTGCGAACGGCAGAGCGTCACTTCGGACCGGCTCTGCTGGGTCCCCCTCAATAGAGGCGACTTATGGAACCGTCGTGCTTTCAACGCCGCAGCACATTTATCTGCGAGATTCAGGACTAAAGGCAAGTGGCAGGGCGACAGCATAAAGAGGACAAACCGTTAACGACACCAGCGAGCCGTGATGAGCGCCCTGTAGACGAGCAGGGCTTCGGGCGCGCGAAAACACGCCGGTGGCAGCGGATCGTTGTCACTCTGCTTTCACGCAGCAGTGTTGCACTTCAGCGGATGCCGCGCGAGAAGGCGCTGCGCTGGGGCACCAGGATCGCGGCGCTTGCGTACCGGTTCGGAAAGCGGCAGCGCGTTTATGCACAGCGAAATCTGAGAATCGCCCAGTTTCCGACATCGAATACAACCGATGCGGAGCGCGATGCGCTTATCCGCCGCGTCTTTCTCCATTTTGCAAAGATGGCGGTTGATTTTCTTCGAAGCCCGGTGATGACAGACAAAGATTTATCGAGGCTAGTCCGGGCTGAGAATTGGCATTACATGGAGGAGGCGATGGCGGGAGGACGCGGGGTTATCCTTCTGACAGCGCATTTCGGCAACTGGGAGATGCTGGGCCGCTACATGGTCTCACGGGGGGCGCATCTTACGGTAATCGCTCGGGAGCCTGAAGATCCCGCTTTTGGCAAATTTGTCCGCGATATCCGCCAGAGCGCAGGCTTTAAGGTTAAAGACAAAGGGAACGCGGCGCGGGAGGTGCTTCTGGCTTTGAAGCAGGGCGATGTCGTTGGAATCCTTCCCGATCAAAACAGCGGCGACCTTTTTGCTCCCTTTTTTGGTGTCCCCGCCGGTACCCCCGCCGGTCCGGCTCTCTTTGCTCTGCGAACGGGAGCGCCGATTATTCCCTCTTATACCGTACGGCTGCCGGATGATACGTATCTGGCTCGCTTTTTTCCGCCGATCCAGGCGGAGATTACCGGTGATCGCAGCGCCGATACGCAGCGGATTATGGTGGAAGCAAATCAGCGACTGGAGGAGATGATTCGCGAATACCCGGATCAGTGGCTCTGGCTGCATAATCGCTGGAAGTCGGCCTTTGAGAAGAAAAACCAGGCGCGCGCCTGGTCGGAGGGCATCGATACCGAGGAGTATCGTGAGGCATGGAACCGGTGGAGCAATGCCCCTGTCAATGAGAAGAACTGATACCTGAGTTCAGCGGAAAATACCTGTGTCCGCCCCAATTATTTGATGATTTTTATATACCTCAGGGTATACTTCGAATGTGCGTTTCGCGGAGGTGTCCCTCCTTTCGCGGGTATCAAGCGGCAGCAAGCAGCAGCAGTGCACTTGTGTAGAAGTAGCTCCACTCTGCTCTCCGGTTCTTGGTTTACTCATGCGCCATTCAGGGAACGTCGTCCCGGCAGGGGATCGGCAGCGCACCCGTTCGTAGCTTTGAGGGGATTTGGGAGAGCAGTGTGATGATGAGAATCTATGTGGGTGGTCTGCCTTACAGCACAACCTCAGACCAGCTTCAAGATCTATTTGCGGAAGTCGGTGAAGTGACCAACGCCAGCGTAATTGAGGATAAATACTCCGGTCAAAGCCGCGGTTTCGGGTTTGTCGAAATGTCCAACCCTGACGAAGCTCGCGAGGCCATTGCCAAGTTCAACGGCTACTCTCTGGGCGGTCGCCCGTTGACGGTAAACGAGGCGAAGCCGCGCGAAGAGGGTGGCGGTCGCGGTGGTCGTGGCGGCGGTGGGGGTGGCTATGGCGGCGGCGGAGGCGGTGGTGACCGCGGCGGCTACGGTGGTGGCGGAGGCTACGGTGGCGGAGGCGGCTATGGCGGTGGAGGTGGTGGTGACCGCGGCGGCTATGGCGGCGGTGGTGGTGGTGACCGAGGTGGTTACGGTGGCGGCGGGGGTCGCGGCGGCCGTGGCGGCGGCGGTGACCGCTACTAAAATCCGAGTCGGATGTAAGCGATATCCGGCAGAATGAAGAACACCCCTGGCTGTTAGCCAGGGGTGTTCTTGTTTTGTAATTTCAAAAATACAGAACAGGCAACCGAATAGTTTACTCTGCCTGACTGTACAGTACGTTGATCCGATCTGCTCTTTATATTCGTGCGTAAACCGGCGCAAAAGCGAGCTGTTTTTGGCAGCATTTTTGCTGCTTTTTCCGGAAATCGACTATTTTTCTGACTCACAGGGAGGAATAGCTGTCTGTTCGCCCTCTGTTCTCCTAAAACATCCAAAGCAGACAAACATTCGATTGCCAAATCTGCACTGTGCAGGTTTTGAGCGTGTTGTCAGCCGAAATTCTCTGCGATAGTTTTCGCGCCTTTTTAACGCCCTACAGCGTCTCTTACACACTCTTTGCGCTTAAAAAAGCTTTGTTTAGCACCACTACATCTGCTATAATTTCATCCGCGAAACCCAACCCGTAGTGCTTTTTTGCCCCACGGGTCGGTCACAGCAGGATTGACGGCAAACAGTGGGCGAACAGCTAAAACTCGAAGACGAAGAGGTTTCAATCACCTTGAGAAGGGCCTGGGATAGGGCGCTTCGTGGTCTTGCGGCACGTGTCAATAAGCCCACTTTTGAGGCGCATATCCGCACGCTGCGCCCCCTCTCGCTGGTAGAAGAGGCCTCCGAAACAGGCGGCACTGCGGTTTATGCCATCACACTCGGCGTTCCGTCGGCATTCACCCGCGAGTGGGTGAGCCAGCGCCACGGGCCACTCATCCAGGGGCTGCTCGAAGAGGTTCTGGATCACGATGTCCGGGTGCGATTCGTTCTGACGCCCCGAGACAAAGCCGCGACCGATCCGGCACCAGGACGCGGCAAAGCTTTGCTCGGTGAAGAACGAGAGAACGTCACTCCCGCGGCAGCGGCAGCCACGAAGCTCTCGCCAAAAAGTCGGGGCCAGGAGGCTCTTTCCAATCTTCCCGGCGATCTATTCGATATCGATAACCCGAGCATCGGTGTCGGTGCGCGCACAGCAGCAAAATCGCCCGCTGAGACGGTCGAAAAGGCCCGGACGAATAACGACGCCAAACGCGCAGCATCGGCCGTCTCAGCGTCACGTGGAGTGCCTGCAGAGCCACCTGCTGCTCCACCCTCGGGAACGGGAAGCAGCTCCCCAAAGAACACAAACAGTTCCGGGAGTCGGCGGAGCGGAATCACGAACGATGCTCCGCTGCTGAAC
>JAZKEA010000538.1:0-4950 GCA_040387315.1 Armatimonadota bacterium
CGACACCGGCACCCCGACCACGCCGGGGACGGGCAGCGCCAACGGAAACACCGGGATCGTTCCGCCCGGCACCGGTACCAGTTCAGGCACCAATACCGGACCCGCCCGGCCCGGCGACGGCAAGTTCTACTCGCTCGATCTCTTCGATATCAAGGTGGACGAGGTGCGAATGGGCCGGGGCAGCAATCTGGAGATGATCGTCACCTATAAGGCCAGCACCGACAATGTGGGTGTGCAGCCGGGGAACTTTGGGCTGACGGTTACCGATGGAGACGGCGTCGGCGTCCGCTATAACGGCAACCTCTACCGCGCCAGCGGTGAGGATCTTACTCTGATCGACGGCACCATCTGGATGTCCAGGAACGAGACCACCCGTGTCCGATACGTCTTCGTGCTCCCGGACGGTGTCACGTCGCTCAAGAAACTGACGGTCCAGGAGCACGGCACAAAGCCCCGCACATTCGACCTCTCCCAGGTCCAGCTCAACACTCAGTAGTTACAGTTTGCCGACATCACGCAAACAAAAATAAAAAGGAAATTTCAATGAATACCAATCACTTTCTCAACAGCGCCGTCAGCCTTGTTATGCTCGCCTCCCTGAGCGCCGCCCCCGTCGCGGCTCAGACCAAGAAGCCCGCCGCCAAAAAGCCGGTCAGCGCGAAACCCGCCGCTGCGAAAGCTGCCGGACCGGTCGTGCTCGGGACGACACAGCTCCCCGGCGACTTCGGGAAACTCGGGACCACGTACACTGTCGGCACACGAGAGCCGATCAACTTCACGCTCCGCAGCGCTGAGTATTCCGCGACCCCGTACACCATCGACGGTAATACCTGGGTGCCGCGAGCCGACCAGAAGCTCCTGATCCTTCATTACACGCTGCACAATCCTGTTCAGCGCGAACAGCCAGTCAGCTGGAGCAGCCTGCGCTTCACCGCCGTCGATGCCCAGGACAAAAACCAGGAGATGATCGATGCCGTGGGGCGTGACGGGACATCGGACCGACTCAGTGTCATCCTGAAGCCCGCGCAGAAGATCGATGCCGTCGCCGCCGTACTGGTGCCCGCCGAGGGCGTCGTTCCCAAGCTGATCGTCGAGCGGGAGAAGGGAGCCCCTGTCGTACGCTTTGACCTTCGCGGCAAGGTAAAGCCGCTCACAGCACCGATTGCCGACGCCTCGGATTCCTCCGGGGTGACCGCCCGCAAGGAAGTCCCCGCCGTCAAAGGGACGTTCTACGCCACCGGCGTCTTTGATACCCGACTGGACGAGGTCGCTTATGTGAAAGGTCCCCTTCTGAACCGCGAGGCAGGAGCCGGAAAGCGCTATTTCACCGCGGTTCTGACACTGAAAAACCGCACCAATCGCCCGCAGACGTATTACTGGGGCTACTTCCTCGCCGACCTCAAGGACGCTGACGGCGAAAAGACCGCTACTGCCCAGGCGCTCCTGAAGGCGACTCGCGATGAGGCCAACAGCGGCGAAATCGCCCCCGGTGAAGAGGCGCGTATCCGCTACTTCTTCCCGATCCCCGACAATGTCACCGGCAAGACCCTGCGGTTCGCCGAGGGCAAGCAGATCGATGCCCGTGTCGCCCGTGTCTTCGCCTTCGATGTCAGCGGCGAGGCGGTCGCCGCGAAGTAATCCAGGCTCCGGAAAGGCCAGACGAAAGGAATTTCCAATGAACGCTAAAGTAACTTTTGCTATCGCCGCTGCGGTTCTCTGTCTGCCGACAGCGCAGCCTGCTCTGCTCCCTGCCGCTCACGCGGCGGCAGTGATAGATGAGCTCCGCTCTCAGCTTCCCGGCTTTACCTACTTCCAGATGCCCGACAAGGGACAGCGGCTGACGGATGCCGAACTGGTAAAGACGCTGACCGAACCGCTGAAAACATTTGCCAAAGACAGCGGTATCGAGCTTCGCGCGACGGAAGTTGTCCAGTGGACTGGCGCGGATAACAGCAGCACGCGTGACATGCTGATGTACACGCTGAAAGGGGCCGGATACGAGTACAACGCGCTGGGAGACAAAAAGGGAGATGACTCAACGATGTACATCTTCACCGCAAAGAACTCCAGCGGAAATACGGTCGCCGGATACTGGATCGACCGAAAGGGCCAGCTGGTGCTGGTCTGGGGTTCCCGCGGCCCGGACGCTCCCCGCCAACCCGCCACGGAGAACAAACCCGCCGCGAAATCCCTGTTCCCGGCAAACGACGAGGAAAGCGCCGCAAAGCCCGGCGCTAAGATCCCGGCACCCGCCTCGCTGACCGGGACAAAGTGGAGCATGACGACTATCGGCGGTGTCAATTATGTGCGGCAAAATGGAACGCTGACCGAGCCCAGTGGTATGTCCGCCAGCTATAAGTTTACCAAAGATGGTCGCTACGACTACTTCTTCTATATCCGCCAGCGGACCTATTCCCTCGGGAGTGAGGCCACCTCGACCCACTCCGGGACGGTGAAGTTCTCCGATAACAACACGTTCACGCTGTACCCGGAAAAAGGATGGTACAAGGGCAATACGGGTTCGCGTCTGATTGATCGTCCGATGACGGCAGAGGAGCGCAAGCCCGTGCAGTGGTACTACGAGTGGCGCATGGAGAATGGCAAGCGTGTGCTGTACATCGGCCCCAGCAAATCAAGCGTAAAGCTGTTCAAGGCAGGCTAAACCGCTGGCTTAGCCAGGCATATACGCCGTCCGGTAAAATAGAGTCACCACCGATCTCACAGCGCGATGTGGGCGCGAGACGGCAGCAGGCAAAGGTGATCTATGAATACGGGACGGCGTAAGTTTGTGGCGGGCGTACTGGGGTTTGGGGCATTGGCGGCGGTAGGAGTCAGCGCGGAGACTCCGGCACAGGGCAGCAAAGCGGCAGACAGTACCTTTCTATTCGATTTCGGGGTGGGAAGCGAAGCGACTGCTCCTGCTCCCGCTTACAAAAAAGTAGGACCGGGCGACCGATTTACGGCTGAGCGCGGCTGGGGCTGGCTCGAAACCGAGGATCTGAACGCGCGGGACCGAAAACAGCCCGGACCACTGCGCCGGGACTTCATCGTTGGGACAAAAGCGCACACCTTTCGGATTGCCGGGGTGTCGCCGGGGTTGTACCGCCTCACCGTCGTCGTCGGGGATATGACGTATGGCGATCACGCGACCCGAATCGGAGTCAAAGGCGGCGCTGTCGTCGGCGATTTGCCGATTCTGCGTCCCGCCCTGGCGGCTTTTGCAACTCTTACCGCATCACTCCGGGTTCCCCAGGGGATCAATCCGCTCGATATTGGGTTCGATTCGCCGGGCGATAACTGGGTCGTGAATTCCCTCAGCCTCGTCCCGACCACCGCGGAAGAACCTGTGCGCGTCGCTACGGAGCAGGTGGCCACGCCGGAGGCGGAGAGCGCGTGGGCACCCGTTCTTTCGTGGCCCGACCCGACCGCACCACTGCTGGCGGGTCACCGGTCGCGCATGGAGAGCGCCTCGGTAAAGTCGTTCAAAACCACCGGCCTGCAGCGCTCCGACTATCTGAAATTAATCGGGAGCGAGATCGATTTCTGGAAGACGAAGCAGAACAAAGAGACGGGTGCGATCATCGACCCCTACCGAAACGTCGAGTTTCAGTACAGTACGCCTGCCTTCGCCCATGCCGCGTCCACTCTTGTGGTCTATGCGGGTCGCAAAGACCTGATCGAGGCGGCGGCGAAAAGTCTGGATTGGTCCGCGCGTACCCTGGCAGATCGCAAGGCGGCCTCCGGGCACGAGGACTTCTTCGCCCCGATGATCGCCCATGCGATTCGCCTCCTCAAGCCCCATGTTCCGCCCGCGCGGTCGGCGGGCTGGGAGAACGACATTCGGCGTTTTGACCCTGTCACCACCTATCGCATGGCCATGGGCCGGGGCGGCAACTGGAACGTCGTCGCGGCGAGCGGCGAGGCCCTGTTTCAGATGATGGGGCTCCGCGACCCGAAAAACCGCTTCGTCGAGACGAGCTTCGCGGGACAGGGGGCCGTATTCGGCACCCCGTACGGCCTTTATCTGGAAGGGCCGATGCCCTATGATCATTTCCCGCGTCTCTGGGCCGCGGACCTGATTGCGCGGGGGTACACGGGAGCGTACCAACGCGAACTGCGCGAGGTCCTCCGGCGGGCATCCCTGACCAGTCTGTTTATGCAGTCGCCAGGGGGTGAACTGCCCGCAGGCGGGAGATCCGCCCAGCATCAGTGGAACGAGGCGGAGCAGTGTGTGACGTTCGAGATCTACGGGGCGCGGGCGCTGCGGGACGGTGATCCCGAACTGGCGGGGATATTCAAGCGGGCCGCGCATCTTTCTCTCCAATCCATGCGCCGCTGGGTGCGCCCCTCAGGGGAGATGCAGATTGTCAAGAACTGGGTCGATCCCCAGAAGGCGCATGCGTTCGAGAGCTACTCCGCGCATTCTCAGTATAATCTGCTGGCGATGTCGATGCTGGCGACCGCCTACGAACACGCGGAAACCACGCAGACGGTCGGCGAAAAACCGGCACCCGCCGATATCGGCGGCTATGTCCTGCAGATCGAGCCGCTGCACAAGGTCTTTGCAAATGCGGGCGGGGCGTATGTCGAGCTGGATACGACCGCAGATCACGGCTACGACGCGACGGGGCTGATTCGGGTCCACTTCGCCGGTGTCTCGCCGCAGTTTGGTCCGAGTGATTCGGTCCTCGCCAAGCCCAAGTATCGTGTTCCCGCAGACAGCCCCCATCCTCCGACGACCGGAATTGGCGCAGCCTGGCAGGGCCAAGATGGCGCATGGCATCACCTGGGCGAACTTTCAAAGGCCGACTTGAAAGCAGTGACGCTGACGACGGATTCGGCAGAGGCAAACCGGGTGGCGTTCCGTGTCCGTTACGAGGGAAATCTTCCCGGCGGTATCTCGGTGATAGAGGAACGGTACGTTCTGACACTGGGCAGTGTCGAGGTGAC
>JAZKEA010000539.1:0-1459 GCA_040387315.1 Armatimonadota bacterium
CACTGGTGGCACTGGTGGCACTGGTGGCACTGGTGGCACTGGTGGCACTGGTGGCACTGGTGGCGGGCTTCCTGGTTCGTCGTTTGATGAGTGGCATGGGTGTCCTGTGATTTCCTAGTGCGTTGATCCTGCAGTCGCACCCCTGCCAGCAGAAAGAGATTAGTGGGTCAGATTGTGGGACAGTGGATGGTGCTCGATCACGACGCCGATAACATCGTAGCAGCCACGGTGAACGAAGCCGCCCGCGTTATCCGTCAGAGCCCCGTCAGCATTGAGGCGCATGCAGCCTACCTTACCCCGGTATTCCATAACAACCAATTTGCCAGGAGTCGGAGCGACGTTTCGCGCAACCACGACAACATCACCATCCTGGTACTCAGGAGCAAGGGCATCCCCTTCCAGAAGGACGCCGAACAGCGGCAGATTTATCACCTCGCCCGGTGTCAGCGTTTTCTCACTTACCATTGACATTGATGCTCGCTCCTTCTGCCGGAATAAACCGGCCAAACCGATGGAATGTGACCAGGCGATAAAGCTGCAGGCCAGCGGCAACGTTGCGGAAGAATTTCATAGCGTCACCTCAGAAGCCTCAGAAGCAGAAGCAACGGAGAGCGCTGCAAGCAGTTCGGCTTCGGCCTGGTCGCGCCGGGCTTCGTCCGCATCCATGGCAGCGATATACTGCCGCAGCTGGCCGCAGAAGTGGCGCCGGGCCGCGCGCCACTGATAGTACTCTTGGAGGAGATTCAGGGCAGCAGGATCATCCCCCGGCGCTTCGTCCGCGATGAAGTCTTCGATGTAGTCCGGTTCATCGAAGGTGCTGCAGATTTGGCCGCCATTGCGCAGGTAATCCAGCAGATCCCCTTCCGGCTCATTGACCTCGGCAGTATGCGCCGTTTTCAGGAACGGTCCTACATCCTCGCGATTGATCGGGCAGGTGTCGCCGGCTTTGACGAGGTGCTGCATCAGCAGGAGAATCGCCGACGGGGCAGAAACCGCAGATCCGGCGGAACCGGCAGAAACGTTGCCCACCAGGGGCGCTGTAGTGGTCGGAACGGTCTTGCAGCTGCTTGCAACTTTAACGGTTTTTTTCGTGTCTGAAAGTTTGGTCATTGTCTGAATCCTGTCCAAAGCCTTGATTCGGTCAGTGGCCCGTGGGCCACGTTTGCGTGGTCTGGGATGGGCGAAGCGTGTACTAGACGCTTCGCCCATCATCTTTTGTCAGTAGCCGATTGAGGCCGATAATCAGTGCAATCATCTTTTTTGATGACGTTGCACGAGAAACATAGCGGCTGGATGTTTTCGATGTAGTTGGTTCCTCCCTTAGCCAGTGGAATTACATGATCAGGGACAAGACGGGCTGGCACCAGGCCACAACGCAGGCAGCGGTTCTGGTAAAGTTCGCATACCTCGCGCCACTGTTCGACCGACATGTCGTCGATCAGGCAGGCCGCAGGACTGA
>JAZKEA010000539.1:1469-8017 GCA_040387315.1 Armatimonadota bacterium
ATTTAGCCCGCACATGCTCACGGTTTTTCTGAGTCCACTTTTTTTGCCGGGCACGTTCTTGGGGGATATTTCGCATTTGTTTACGGCAAGGTCGGCACTCATATTGAAGACCATCCCTGTTGCTGCTGTTTTTCCCAAAGAGAGTGAGCGGAAGGTTCTGGCCGCATCGGGAGCACCGCTTTTTGTCGGTCGGATTGTGCGTCACTTCTTGTTCTCCTTTTTATTGTCTTGCGATAATAGCGATAAGTAAGAGAAAGGGCAGGAGGGTTTCCCCTGCCCATTTGGTTCACATTTCGTAGAAGTTTCTCTCTTCTGCTTCCGCTTCGAGGCGATTCACCCAATCGATTTCGCCTTCGAGCCAGAGAAGGTGCTTGCATACTCCGTGAGCGGAGTTGTCCCAGAAGAAACCACAAGTACAAGATTTCGCGGTAACAGATACGAAGTAGGGGTCAGCCTGCCCCGGCTTGCTGACCTTGTAGGTCTCGCCGCTATAAGGGCTGCAAGAGTAAACTCCGCTCTCGTTCATCTTCTTCGCGCCGCTCTCTGCAACTCGCTCCGCCTGTACTTGTGTTGTGCAAATCATCGTTTCGTCCTCCGTGTTTCGTTCTTACACCTATATGTTAGCATGGTGTTAGCACTATGTCAACAGCACTATGCTAATTAAGTGTAACTATTTTTGACAGAGTGTTAGCATTTAGTGGTAGAATTGGGCATAGGAAGCGAGGGGTGATACGTTGGCAACCGCAAACAAGATGATTGGATACCGTCCTGACCCGGTTGAACGGGCCATACTGGAAGCTTACAAAAAGAAGACTGGCTTACCTTATGCACGACTGATCGCTCTGGCGGTACGGGAGAAGGCAGAGCGTGAAGGCATAGTTGGTGAACCAGTGGCTAAAGAGCAGCAGGTTATAGGCGAAGCGGTGAAGGCATGACCGAAGCCACGGACCAGGCCGCATTGACGCGGGCTTACCGAGCCGTACGGCGTGCTCACGAGCACATCAGTCTGGCCGGCCTGTCACTCTTTCAGAAGAACATACATGAGGCCCAGGAGCACCGCTTGGAGGCGCAAGGAGCAGCCGCGGAAGCTCTCGGAACGCTGCGGGATCTAAAAGCAGAGACAGCAGAGCCGGTATTACCAGTGCGCCCACTTGACCTGCTGCAGCTCGACACTCCGGACAGCAGGCGCCTGCTGGCACTGCTGGAGGAGGCCCAGGCCGTGGCGGACCGTGTGGACGCTTCCCGGGGCCGTGCACTGCCTGCTGACATCCCCCTGCAGCCGGGAGAGTCACGCGGAACGGACCTGGCGGAGTCGATCAGTTATATTGCCCTGCGTGTTCGTGGCGAGGTGCGCGGGCCACAGGGACGGGATTAAGAACAAGCATCTGAAGCAATGGACAAGAGGAAATAGCATGGACAAGATAACCAAATTGATTCGGTGGCAGCGGGTTGCAATTGCGACACTGCTTTGCACTACGGCTATCGCAGGGATAGGGGCGCGCCTCAAAGGCTGGCATGAGGCTACCTGGCGCGAAGAAGCCCAGAGACTTAGCCCCATGCTCTGGAATCTGGAAGTGCGTCACCGGTCTGACGAACAGACCATTCGAGATTTGGACGAGCGCCTGAAACAGTATGAAAAGCAGTTCGGCAAAATTGAACTTACCCAGCGCGGTGAAGGTGACTCTATTCGGCAGTTTAGTTCGCTGCCGTCCCGATGAATCGATAGTTCCGCGGTAGCCGCTCCCGTTCCACTGTCCAAGCTCTCGACCGACGCCGGGCGCGCGCTCCTGGATCTGCTGGAGAAAGCCACTGAGGCGGCGCTCGACCGTGAACGCGGATGGATCGATGGCACCGGCGAAGGTATCGGCTACGCGGAAAACCTGCAGATGATGGCGCTGCAGCTCCGCCAGGACGTGAGCGGACCGAAGGGGAGAGACTGATGAAGCTCAGGAGCCGGGAAGATTCCTCTTTCTTCAAATCAATCCTTTCGCTCTTTAAGCGGCAAGAACAAGAAGAGGCACCCCTCTATATTGCTATTATCAACCGTGACACAACCGCTGTCGCAGCACTTCTGGCAGCAGGCGCGGACCCTAATGCCACGGCGAAAAACGGTATGACGATGCTGATGTACGCGGCTTACATGAATGAGGTAGAAGCAGCACGCCTGCTCCTCGATCACGGCGCAGAGATTAACGCCACCATACGAGACGGGACAACAGCGCTCCATTACACCCAAGAGAGTTTACGGGGAAATATCGAAGTGATGCGCCTCTTGCTGGAACGGGGGGCAAACGTAGATGCGGCAACGGAGGATGGATACAACGCTTTAGTATCCGCAGTGGTTTCCCCTTACAAAGTAAATGCGGTTCGTATTCTCCTTCAGGCCGGTGCGGACATTCATCACCAGTCCGATGGTAGATCTGTCCTCCAAACAGCGTTGCTATTTTCCAGGGGTAAAGAAACAGAGGCTATATCTCTTCTGCGTGAGGCAGGTGCATGAAGTCTCCGACGGTCGCAGGCTCTTTGAATGGCCGGATGGGATGTCTATCACAACGGAGTTGTGATGATGCCTATCACAGCTTTGCTGTGTGTGATGTGGCGGTATGGGGCTCCACCGATGCTCACAGGCGAGCATGTGATGGGGGCTTTTGCCGGGGGTGCGTTGTGAGGAAACCTTTGCCGTGAATCAAGATGTCAGAGAAACAGTGAGAGATATTTTCCTCCAACTATTTCTCATTTTCGCGGCTCTGACCGCAGGGAACATTTGCGTTTACCCGATTTATTTCCTAGTTGTTGTCGTGTTTCGTGATGTGGGAGGCAGTGTAAACCCGTTTTGGTTGTTTCCTTTCATAGCTGCTCTAATCGCCTGGTTAATTACGCTCGTACTGCCGCTGACCAAGGCACAAAAAGTGGTGGCTATACTAGCTTTTTCCTTCCCGGCAATGATGGGTTTGCTTCTATTTGGCTTGCGGTAGATAGCGGCATTCTGGGGGTCTGGGGCTTCCCCAGTCGCAGAGCGTAGATCGGGGCTGATAAGACCGCTGCCCCAGCTTCTGAGTAGTTAGTGCGTAGCATCGAGGGCCGGTGTGCAGGGACTGAAGGGATATTTACTCGTGTGGGACCTTTTTACAGAACGAGCGCGGCACGTTATCTATGGCACCGAAAAAGAGGCCGCCAGTATGAGGCAATCGTCTATCACGCCAGAACATCTATTACTGGCTCTCACGCGAGAACCTGGCTCAATGGCGGAGCGTCTGCTCACTGGTATGGGGGTTACTCTGGAGGAGATTCGGGGCGCTATCGAACACGAGGCAGAGCGTGGTAATGCTGGCCAGACAGCACCTGGCCCAGGAACCCGCTTTACGATGTCACCGCACGGGAAGAGAGTTCTCGATAAGGCTTTTGAACAGCATAAATCACTTGGCGATTCTTATCTTGGCACGGAACATTTGCTTCTAGGTATTATCGCCGATCGCGAGGGGCTGGCGGCGCGTGTGCTGACCGACAGGGGGGTCGATTTGGAGTATGCGCGACGAACCGAAGAACTATTGCGGAAGTCGGCAGATCGCTTGTAGGACTTCCCATTGAGCAGGCGAACTTGCTGTTTGTGTTCGTCAATCCTCATTATCCAACACAAAAATGGGCTGTTTTGATGACCTAAAAAGAACATATTGCTATAGGTATTGACAATGAATTCGAGCAAGGATTAATTATGCGACCACGTGCCTGCGCTGCGGTGTTCAAAGGCGACTGCATTCTGATGGTTCATCATCAGCATGACGGAAGAGCGTACTGGACTTTGCCAGGCGGTGGGGTCGACCCAGGCGAAACCCCGGAGCAGGCAGCGATGCGAGAAGTTCAGGAAGAGACAGGGCTGACGGCAAGAGCGGTGCGGTTCTTGTTCGAGGAAAGCTACCTGAGTGGGACGAGTACCTGTCAGTGCTTTCTGCTGGAAGCCTATGCAGATCAGCAGGTTACCTTGGGACACGATCCAGAAGAATCGCATTTGCCTCAAAGCGAACGAATGCTTCAGGGTGCCGCTTGGCTACCGCTTGCGAGTCTGGAAAATGACGGTCAGATTATGAAGGTGATCAAGGCACTATCGGACACAAGAAGGGGCGATTCGGATTTATGACCTGGTACAAGATTCATCTCAGCCATGACGAAGTTCTGGATGATGCACAACCCCCCATTCAAAAAGAGTACGAGCAGATCCATATAACCGCAGGGAACCCCTCAGATGCCGCCCTGTTTTCCTCGGTTGCCGACACGGAAGGAACAGACCTTTACTTTTCACCTGGTGCCGTTAGTATCGCAACGGCATTGCTGCTGGAGTTCGAGGCACAGCCCTGCGAAAAGCCCGCCTCGCAAATCACCGGCATACTTGTTGGGCATGCCGATTCTTTCCAACTGCTTGAAGACGAATTGCTGCAAGACAAAAAAGGATTATTTGAATGAAGATAACCCTGGACATCCCCGACGCCCTGGCCGACCAGCTGCGCGCCGAAGCTGAGGCCCGCGGCGAGGATCTGAACCGCTATGCCGTGGCAAAACTGGAGCAGCCGCCTCTGGAACTGGAAGTGGACGATGAAGACCCCGACCAGGATCTAATTGCTGCTCTTCGGGCAGGCATCGCAGATCGGGACGCGGGCCGCACCGTGAGCTTGTAAGAGACAGATAAATGGCAACAAGGGGTCGCTAAATGATGGTGCGGCAGCGGAAAGAATCGCACGAGATTAAAGAGAAAATGTCAACGCGTACAGAGGTTGCTGATCCGATAAGCAGCTATATAGCTGAGCTTTTGAAGAAGGAAGCATCAGATCTGTCTGACACCGAGCGCTTGCTATTAGAAACAGATAAAGAGGTTACCGAGGCTAGAATGGCATCGGAATCCTGGTTGGTATCACACGAGCACGGTGTCGCCGATAAAAAAGAGATTCAGTTATTGAACGAAATATTGAGCAATTCGATGATCTCCGAGCGGCGCCGCGAATTAGCGTGGCTTGCCTGTCAGCACGATATTGATGAGAGGAGAGGTTCAGGTTATATCAAAATGAGAATTTGTCCGGAATGCGGCACACCTTTTACACCGTCACGTCGAGGTCAAATCTACGACAAAAGGCTATGCGCCGATAAAGTAGGCCAGAGACGCCGCCGACGGGAGAAACAATCCAGCAAATCGCATTGATTTGACTTTCAATGCGACATCATGCTACACTACGGCAGTAGCAAACTTGTTGCCGACCAAGCCGATTTGCTGATTTCCATAGTCGTTCTCTCGTCATATGCGGAGGTGCGCATAATACTTCTTTGATGAGAGCGGCACTATAGACCGCTGGACAGCCTTGGTCGGCACTGTCCAGCGGTCTTTGTGTTTTATCGGAGTGACTGCCTGCACTGACTACAGAGTAGGCAAAAAGAAAACAGCCTCCACACCACATGGAAGCTGCTTTCACTGACTGATGTTCTGACCATAGTTGACGCTCTCGAAAGCGTCAAGGAGAAATATGCCTTCTCAATCTTACATCCAACGGCCCAGGCCGTCAAGACCTTCCAGCACCATCCGCCGGCCTGGTGACACCCGAGTGCTGCATCATGCTGCCTACTTCGGATCGAGCCTTTTTACCAAAGACGAGGTTGCTGCTCTGCGAAAAGCGCTTTCTCCACGAGGAGGGCGCCGCTAATGAACGGTACAGCCGTTTCCACCATTACTTCCGCCACAACGACCCGCTCAGCCCCCTACAAGGGAACTGAGCGGGCCAAATCCGGCACTAAGGCGCGTTCGCTCCCCCTCCGCCTGGCGCCGCAAGATTCCAGTGTTCCTTATGATGAAGCGGTCCGCCGAACCTCCCAGCTTGTTCTGCTCCTGATGGAAGCGGACGACCAGCGCCGCGCCGCACACACGCAGAGGGAGCGTAGAATCAAGCCATGAGAACTGCCAACCCCTCGGCCAGGGCCACAGCCCAAAACAAGAGACCCCTGCGCTACGCGATGCTCCTCCGGTGCTCCTCCGATGACCAGGCGCTCGGGGACTTCACCACCATCGACTCCCAGCGCCAGATCAACCGGCGCTTTATCGAGGAGCGGATCGCCGAAAGCGGCGGAACGTTCACCGGGGAGTACATCGGCGAAGGCAAATCCGGCAAAGACCTGAAGCGTCCCGACTGGATCGCCGCCTACGCGGACGCAAGAGCCCGGAAGTTCGATGTGCTGGTTATCAGCTATATGAGCCGCCTTGCCCGTGGGAGTGTCTACCATGCCGCCGAGTACCTGCTCCATCAAGAAGGCGTTCGCGTCGTCATGGTGAAGGAGAACTTCGGATCGGACACCGCGGGCCGGATTCTGAAGGACATCACCATCCTTGGCGATGGTCTCTATATCCAGAAGGTCAGCGAGCACACCAAAGCGAAGCAGTCCGAGATGATGGAGAAGGGCTATATCTGCGGTGGGCACCGCCTCTTCGGATTCAACCACGAGATCGCTCCCGGCATGGCCGATATGGTCTTGCCGGGAGGTAAAACCAAGCCCGCTCCCAAGGTCCGTGTCCC
>JAZKEA010000540.1:0-7429 GCA_040387315.1 Armatimonadota bacterium
GAAAGGCCAATCCGGACATTCGTACCTCCGGCGTCGATTCCAACCATCCTGCTACCCGTCATGTCCAATAGTATCCTGCTTCCACGTCGCGCTTCCCCCCTGGCACTGCTACGGCTCAGCAAGCCAGATGGGCATGGGGAGTGTACGGTTCATCTCCAGTACGACGGTTGTTCCCGTAGATGTTGTGTGCAGATAGACCCGATCACACGTCTGCCGCATGAGGTAAAAACCTGCTCCGAAACCACCCGTGGTCCAGCCTACCTCAACCGCACGGTGGATCAAGTGCTCCGCGATCCCATCACCTTGATCCCTCACCCAGACCTGGATTGCCTTCCCTGCAATGTCGGCATGTATCTCCGCAGTCCCACCCGTCGCATGGCGGATTGCATTCATGGACGCTTCACCGGCAGCCGTCAGCAGATCCTGTACTCGCTCTTTCGGGAAATCCAATTCCGCTGCCGCCGTTTCGATCCGCTTTCGAAGGAACCACAGTGTTTCCGACCGGAGTTCGAGAGCCTCATCTAGTAACGTGGCTTCGCGGGGCAGATCGGCGGCGGATTCACATAAACGCAGACGCCCCTCCGTCAGCCCGAACAGCATCTCCCGCAGGAAGCGACGCTGAAGCGTGGTTGCTTCTCGCTCCGGTGTGATATCGCGGCAGACCCCAATAACGCGCAGTGGCCTCTGGGCTTCTCCCGTTTCCCGCAGCACTCGGGCAAGTGCGGAAACCCAGCGTATAGTTTCACCATCCGGCCACAGAACACGGTATTCCATGTGGTACTCCGTGACAGTGCTCTCCATAGCCGCAGTGAACTCGGCGAGAACCCGATCCCGGTCCTCAGGGTGTATCCATTCGTACCACGCCAGACCCTTCAAATTTCTTGAAAAGCTGCCGGCTGCCCTGCCAAACAGAGCCAGAGTCCGTGTGTCAAGGCTGCTTTCCGGGACACTTTTCGTAAGGTCAATTTCCCAGGCTCCGAGACCAGCCGCCTCAACCGCAAGCTGAAGGCGCTCGGTAACACGTGCCTGCTCTCGGTACAGGCGGGCATTATCGACGGCGAGATGGGTCCGCTCCGCGACAGCAGCAAGCAGTTCGCGCTCCGCAGTAGGCCACTGCCTTGGGCTGTCATGATGAAGCACCAGCAGAGAAACCCACTGTCCCCCTTTATGCACCGGTGCCCCAACAAACGCACGTATACCCAGTTCGGCAAAAGCGGCGCGATACTCCAAGCGGATACGACTATCGTTTAGTATATCTTCGCTGGCAGTGACCTTACCCGCCCGAAGATCGTCGATAATTTCGCGTCCGAAGGAGAGCAGCGGCCGGGTCATACCCGCGATACTGGGCACGCCCGCGCGGACAAAATCATGATGAACGGAAATAGTCGCCGCATCGGGATCGCCCCCCGGCGCCTCCTGGACTTCTCCAAACAAGGCGCGACTTACTCCGGTAAATTCGCCGACCATACGAGCCGCTTCATACAATACGATATCCGGGTCCAGAAGGGACCGCATCTGCTCCGAGAGGGCGTTCAGGAACCGGTCACGCTCTTCTGCCAGCTTACGATCCGTAATGTCCAGTACGGTGCCAATCAGCCGCAGGGGCCGCTGCTTCTTGTCGTCAAACACCGCTCTGCCACGTGTCTCGATCCAGCGCTGTCGACCATCCAGCACACTAACGGTACGGTACTCTTCATTCAGCTCCCCATCCCCTGTTGGATCAAGAACGCGCCTGACTGCCGCATCCATTCGCTCGCGGTCGTCCGAATGGAGTCCGGAGAGAAAAGTGGCGTAGGTAATTTCAGCCGAAGCCGGCACCCCGAAGAACTCCCGGCACTTGTCATCCCAGCGCAGCTCATCGCGCTGCAGGTCGTAATCCCAGGTGCCCACATTCGCAGACTCTGTCGCCAGACGCCGCCGTTCTTCGACCTCGCGTAATACGGCCTCTCTTTGGCGACGCTCCGCTATATCTCTGAGATAAAGCGTCAAGCCCGCTGAAGACGGGTACGCACGTACCTCGAACCAGTTATCAAAAGGAGGAAAGAAGTCCGTGATTTCGACAGCACGATTTTCTCGCATCGCCGTCCTATAGGCGTCATAGAAAGTCGTCCCCTCAAGATCCGGAAAGATATCCAGAACGCCTTTTCCAATAAGTTCCGCGGCAGGCCGCCCCAGAACGTGCGCGCCGCCCGCGTTGACGTAGGTGAAACGCCAATCTTTGTCCCAGGAAATAATCGGGTCCGTGACCGCCGTGAGGATCATTTCCAGGTCCCGGTCTTTGCGCTGCAGTTCGGCGGAAGCGGCTTGCTGCGCCGCCTCGGCGTTCCGGCGCTCGGTGATGTCGGCGACCGTTCCGATAATACGGGTCGAACCCAGGTCACTGTCCGAATCATCACGGCGGAAGTGGCGTCCGTGAGCCTGTATCCATCGGATCTGAGCATCGTTGGCGCGAGTTATCCGGCATTCGAATTTCCATTCGGTGCCAAGCGCTAGGGCGCGCCCATAAAGGGCATCCACCGTGGCTCTATCATCCGGGTAAACATGGGTCAAAAAGTCGCGGTAGCTCCATTCAGAAGGCCGTGGAGGGCCCCCATCAAGTCCGTAGCCGAATATCGTATCATGGTGAGCCGACCGACGCGTTATGCCCGTGGATGTATCCAGTTCCCAGTAGCCAAGACCGGTGATTTCCAGCGCGAAATGAGCCAGGTCCGTGTCTTGGTCTGAAGCGATTTCACTGCTGACGGTGGATTTCGGCGAGAACTCAGGGGATAATTCGTCGCTGCTCGCCACAGGTACAGTTACTGCGGCAGAGGCTGCCGCGGAGCGCCTTGCGATCAAGACGCAAACGTCGTCCTGCGGACGCCCGTCCGCAAAACCCTTTGCCGCTCTAACGATAGACTCACCGATGGATGCCGGGGTCGCAAACTTGGTCGCGGCTCTCACAGCCGTCTGGACCAAACCGTCGAACCCGAAAAAGGCACGCGCCGGGCGGGGACCGCGCGCTTCCGTGATGCCATCCGTCACCACTATAAGAGTGTCGCCATCCCCCATCGCAAGCGGCTTCGCCGTATACTCTGCGGTGATATCCATCCCCAGAATCTGGCCTTGAGTCTCGATAGCTTCCGCGGTCCCGTCGGATCGCACGATAAGCAGCGGCTCCATGCCCGCCGAGGCAACGATACCTTCGCCTGTATCTTTATCGATTATCACTACCGTGACGCAGACAAGGGCGTTCTGATCGCGGGCATCGAGCCTCTGCGCATCCATCAGAAATGCATTAAGGCGGTGCAGGGCGGGTGTGGGATGCCGATACTCGCGCAGAAGGACTCGTAAAGCGTACTTCACTTCTGCCGTGTACTGCGCAGCGGACAGCCCCTTACCGGTACAGTCTCCGACCACAAGAGCGACTAAAGTTTCGCTGAGAGACACGGTGTCGAAGAAATCACCACCAAACTGTGCCTCATCCCACGCCGCTTCATACTGCGTCGAAATGTCAAGCCCGTCCAGAGTGGAAGCCGCCGGGGTAAGAAGAAGAGCCCTCTGAAGCGTCTCCGCGATTCTCTTCTGCTGGGCAAGAAGAACGTCGCGCTCTTTTTCCGCCTCGGCTCGTCGCGTTACATCCGTCTGAACACCCACAAAATGTGTCAGTCTGCCGTTCTCATCGTGGACCGGAGAGATATGCAGTTCGTTCCAGAAGGCGGTGCCATCCTTCCGGTAATTTCGCAGGATGACATGACAGGGCCGCTCGTCGGCATTAGCCGACTTGATTTCCGCCACCACGTCGCGATCTGTGTCAGGACCCTGCAGAAAACGGCAGTTGTAACCGTCGATTTCTGCCCCCGTATAACCACTAATGCGTTCGAAGGCAGGGTTGTGGTAGACGATAGGATTATCGGGCAGGTGTGGATCCGTGACCACAATACTGGTGACAGCAGCATGTACAACACGGTTCAGCAGCAGAAGTGTCTCGTCCAAGGAGACTTGCTGCTCAAGACGGGTGGGTGCCCCGTCCCCCTGGGTCAGACCAACGTCCCTCATCCCAGACACTTCGCTGCTGCCTGGTACGCTTACTTCAGGTACTTCCGCGATCTTAGGTCCCATCCCCAACGTGCGAACACTCGCACGACATATTTCGGTGCTTCGGCGGCAGTCATCTACCTGAGGACTGCGCGCATTGCCCTGCCTTTGATTATACCCGAGGGATAAGAGCCACCCTCAGTCAGTCCCACAACACATTGTCGTAGCGGCCCCAGCGGGAGTTGAATGCCAGGCGCAGCGTATCGGGAGGGCCGCCCGTCTGCCGTGCGACATTTACCTCAACAACCTCTATGCCCTTGTGTGGTTCGGGTATATCGTCAGGAATACTGTAGGTATTCCACTGATCGGGACGATGAATCAGCAGGACTGAATCAGAGTACACCTGTGCCGCCGACGGAAGGCTGTGCAGACTCAAGCGATGGGTCACGTCGTCCGCCTGTTTGTGCTCGGCCGTCCAGGTAAGAAGAACCGGCACCTTCAGTCTTTCCGCGATACTTTTCAGCTCACCCATGGTCTCCCCAAGGGGCGGTGTATCACCACTATAATCCATACCGAGGATATTTACGCGGTCCAAAACAACCAGATCCAGACCAATACCTCGCTTCCGCTGAGCACAGGTTTCATAAACAGCGTCCAGTGAAATGAGATGATCGTCTGTTACATACAGCTTGCTGTTCCACAGACGCTGCACCGATTCGGTAAGCCTCGTCCATTCTGAGTCGCGGAGGAATCCGCCGGAAGCAGAGTGCCAGTCCAGCCGTGCCTCAGCGCCGAGAATCCTCTGAACAAGCTTTATCTCAGTGGTATCCAGGGAAAAGAAAGCAACCACTTTCTCGGACGAAGCGGCGACAATTCGGCGGGAAATATTCTGCACCAGTGTAGACGAACCGCTCGACGGCAGACCGGCAACCGTGGTGATTTCTCCTTTACGAAGCCCGCCGGTGATTCGATCAAAGTCTCGGAAGCCGGTTAGAAGCCCGTCCTGTACGCGGTGGTTTTTCGGTGGCCCAATCTCTATCGCTGCACTCGGTGCCGACGAAAGAAAAGGCGGCGTCTCCTCGAACGCAATGGAGGAAAACCGAAAAAGTCCTGGGGCAGGCGTGGCAGACTCCAAAGAACGTCGGATCATTTCTCGAATCACACCTGCCGGAATACCATCCTCATCGCCGCCGGTAATGTAGCCTGTTTCTCGGTCCACGTATCGCCTCCTGGTACAGTTTACCGCCATTATGAACGAGGGATAAGCGGTTCTTTTTAGCTTGCAGTCATATCGTCATCATGGTACTATTCTGCTTGTTGTCGGGGCGTAGCTCAGCTTGGTAGAGCGCTGCGTTCGGGTCGCAGAGGCCGCAGGTTCGAATCCTGTCGCCCCGATGTGGATCGCCGGAAAAGGCAGATTCAGCCAACTACCTGCAGGACCCTCCTGTATAAAGACCTCTGAGATGGATGGCGAAATGCCGGTCTGTCTCAGGGGTCTTTTTTTGTCGCGATGAACTTTAGTCGCTCCTCATATGTACTGTTAGCAGAACGGTTCGAAGGCGAGAGGATTAAGAACAATGTGGAAAGTGAAGGCGGGAATTTGGGCGACAGGCGTGGCGGCAGCCGCCGCCACGGTCGCGGTATCTTCGGCTTCCCGTACTGCGGCCCCAGTCGTCCAGACGTCAGCAGAGAAGTCAGCGGACAGCCGGGTCCCGGTGCTGGTCGAGCTATTTACCTCCGAGGGATGTTCAAGCTGCCCTCCCGCCGACCGCCTTCTGCAGGATCTGCTGACCAAGCAGCCCATCCCCGGCACCCGTGTTATCGCCCTGAGTGAGCATATCGATTACTTTAACTATCTGGGATGGAAAGACCCTTACTCCTCACGCGAGTATTCGCTCCGTCAGGAAGAGTATCGGAAGAACTTCCGAAACCCGCAGGTCTACACACCGCAGATCGTTGTCGATGGTCAGTCGGAATTTCTGGGAAGTAATCGGGATGCGGTCCAGGGGGCGATCACGCGTGCGTCACGACAGCCAAAGATAAAGATCAGCTTGGTCAGCAAAGACGGTTTGGTCTCCGTGAAAACCGCCGCTTTGCACAGGGCTCTCGCGTCAGCAGATGTTTATGCCGCGGTATTGGAAAGTAATCTTTCCTCCAGCGTTAAGACCGGCGAAAATGCCGGGCGGAATCTGACGCACAGCGCCGTGGTCCGGCAGATCCAGCGCATCGGCACCGCCGTGCCGGGGATACCGTTCGAGGGCTCGTTCAAACCGGAGGCAGCGGGTTCTCCCAAGAACCAGAGCGTCGTCGTTTTCATCCAGGTGCGAGGAACACGACGGATACTCGGTGTGGAAGAAATCCCCGTTGGCGGGTAGCTCAGAAAGACACAGGCTGGTATCGCTATCAGTTTTCTTCGGGTCGCGCGTTGCATCAAAGGCCTTGTTGACCGCCCAGGCCAAGGGAACGAAAACACGAGCCAGCAACAGCATCCCCATTAGCCGAGATGTCTTGCGCTTCTTCGATACCTGTAACCGGCGATTTCTTTCCATGCAATAAACTTTCGCGGTGTGAGACCACAGACGTCCCGTATAATACCGGCATCTGCAGCCAGGGAGAACCTCACCGGCTGAAAATAACACAAAAAGAGATGCACCAATATGGTCTCGAATAACCAGGATCGTCCTGATTGGTCGTGCCCCTACTGCGGCGAGCAATGCGTCAAAAACGGATTCACCAAATTCAAACAGCAACGGTACTTCTGTAAAGCCTGCCGGCGGGTCAACTGCGAGCTTATGCCAGGAAGACGCAACGCCCCTTTCGGATCAACAGTGATCGCCTGCACCTTTTCTCTGGGACCGGGCGCTTCCCTTGCTCTCATTCAGTACTGCAACCGGCATAACAGGACCCAGTCGCAGGCGGTACGGGAAATCTTCAGCCGCGCTGCGGACCGCGCGTACACCGTACCGACCTCTGCCGTCCGGAGCAGGCAGGCAGATGGTGGCGTGCGGGTTCAACTCGATACCCCCGCTACACCACAGCCACTCCCACTTCCCCAAACCCTGCCTAACATCTGGGGCGAAGTCTTTCGGGAGCGCATGAGCCGCGCTCCCGAAATTCGGCGGCGTCCCAGTGTCTATGTCTCCGCCATCGTCCGTGTCTCACTCGATGAAAAATCCTATCGCGGCCTCTACAATACGATGCAGGCCTGCGGCTGGCACCATCAGGAGGCCGCCCGCTTTCTGATCACAGAAACCAGCAGACCAGTCCAGACAGCCATCGCAATAAGGCGCTAAAACACCAAACAATCGGTTCCCTTCAAGTCCGAAGGACGTTTGGCGTCCTCGCCTATAGACGTGGATTTTAATCCATAGCTATATTTCCTCTCGGCGTCTTCGCCCTCTCGCCATGGTTC
>JAZKEA010000541.1:0-7904 GCA_040387315.1 Armatimonadota bacterium
CCAGTGCGCGGAGGCGCACTTCGTGTTTTCCGAAGCCGCGGTTTCAACCGACGGCGGGCGCGATAGTGATCACTAGAGACTTGGAGGCGGGCTGACGGCTGCCGTCCGCGAAACTGCCGAGAGGCACCAGAGGGTTCGTCTCCGGGAAATAGGCGGCGGCACAGCGGCACGGAATCTCGTAGGGCACGGCTTTGAAAGCGTGAACCATACGGGTCTCTCCCTCGAAATGGCTGGTGATATCGACCGCCTGCCCGTCCGCGATACCGCATTCGCGAAGGTCCTCCGGGTTAACGAGGATCACGCGCCTGCCGCCATGGACTCCCCGGTAACGGTCCTCGTTGCCGTAGATTGTCGTATTAAACTGGTCGTGGCTTCGAATCGTCATCAGCAGCATCTGACCGGGGGCGAGGTCATGCCGGGGGATCGGGTGAACGGTAAAGTGGGCTTTGCCGGATGGTGTCGGGAACGTCCCCTCGCGCGGCCCGTTTGGAAGATAGAAGCCGCCCGGCTCGCGGACGCGCTTGTTGTAATCGTCGAATCCGGGAACCACACGCTCAATGGAACCGCGAATCCGGTCATAGTTCGCGACAAGGGAATCCCATTGGACTGTTGACCGCGGGCCGAGCGTCGCCTTCGCCATACCCGCAACAATCGCCGGTTCGCTGAGAAGCTGCGGGGACGCGGGAGGCAGCACACCCTTCGACGCATGAACGACCCCCATGGAATCTTCCACGGTCACAAACTGCTCGCCGCCTGACTGGATATCATGCTCTGTGCGTCCGAGGCAGGGCAGAATCAGCGCCTCCTCCCCGGTAACCAGGTGACCGCGATGCAGCTTTGTGGAAACATGGACCGTCAGGCGGCAGCGGCGCATCGCCTCGGCGGTAAACCGGGTATCCGGAGTCGCCGACAGAAAGTTGCCGCCCATGCCGAAAAACACCGTCGCACGACCGTCGTGCATCGCCTGCAGAGCGGCTATCGTATCAAAACCGTGATGGCGCGGCGGCTCGAAGCTAAACTCCTTACCCAGGTCATCGAGAAAGCCATCCGAGATCTGCTCCCAGATACCCATGGTCCGGTCGCCCTGAACATTGCTGTGCCCCCGGACGGGACAGAGACCCGCGCCCTGCCGCCCGATCTGCCCGCGCAGCAGGCTGAAGTTGACGACCTCCTGAACGTTCGCGACCCCGTTTTTGTGCTGTGTCAGCCCCATTGCCCAGCAGCAGATCATCCGCTCGGACTGCAGGGCGATTTGGGCGGCTTCCCGAATCAGCTCCCGCGAGACGCCGCTCTGCTCGACGATCTCGTCCCAGGACTCCCGCTCAAGGTCAGACGCATACTCTTCGAACCCTTCCGTTCGCTCCCGGATAAAGTGATGGTCAAGCAGTGACGCGCCGTTTTGTCGGTCCTGTTCCAGCATCTCCTTTTGAATACCTTTGAGAACCGCGACATCCCCATTGATGCGGACCGGCAGGAACAGGGACGCGATAGGGGTTCCTTTGCCGAGCAGTCCCAGCACCTCCTGGGGGTGCTGGAAACGCATCAGACCGGTCTCCACCAGGGGATTGATGCTGACGATCTTGCATCCCCGTCGGGCAGCCTCCTGAAGTGTCGTCAGCATTCGGGGATGGTTGGTACCGGGGTTTTGACCGATCACAAAGATAGCGTCGGCGTGGTCGAAATCCTCCAGCTTTACTGTGCCCTTGCCGATTCCGATGGTCTGCGACAGACCCAATCCACTCGATTCGTGACACATATTGGAGCAGTCCGGCAGATTATTGGTACCGAACTGCCGGACGAAAAGCTGATAGAGGAATGCTGCCTCGTTGCTGGTGCGGCCCGATGTATAGAAGACCGCTTCGTCCGGTGAACCCAGCGCGTTTAGCTCCTGCCCGATGAGACGGAATGCCTCGTCCCAGGAGACCGGTTCATAGTGCGTGCCGCCCTTGCGCAGCCGCATGGGGTGGGTCAGACGGCCCTGCTTATTCAGCCAGCGGTCGCTCTGCTCCGCAAGTTCCGTCAGGCTGTGTTTCGCGAAAAACTCCGTTGTAACGCGGGAAAGTGTCGCCTCCTCTGAGACCGCTTTCGCGCCATTCTCGCAAAATTCAGCAAATGACCGATGCCCATCCGGGTCGGGCCAGGCGCAGGAAGGGCAATCGACTCCGCTCTTCTGGTTCAGTGTCGTCAGGGTCTTGAGGGTGCGCAGTGCGCCCATTTCTCCCAAACCGAAACGCATCGTCTGAACAATAGCGGGAATACCTGCCGCCGTCGTGTCGCGGTGACCGATATGGATCTCATCTAAATCTTCCAGGGGCGGCTCCGCCCCCGGTATCTGTCTCTGCCGTTCCGTCATCGAACGAGTTCCTATCTAAGCTTGGGGATGCCCGGCGCGAATGCGCTCCCGCCCCGCATAGATATTAAACCGCTCGTTGCGTACAAAGCCCAGAAGGGTCATCCCGCAGTCCCGTGCGAGGTCCACCGCCAGACTTGACGGAGCGCCCACGGCGGCAAGAACGGGTATACCCGCCATCATCGCCTTCTGCACCAGCTCAAAACTTGTGCGTCCGCTGACAAGCATCAGGTGGTCCGTGAGCGGCAGTTTGCCCGCCCGAAGCTGCGACCCGATCAGCTTATCGACGGCATTGTGGCGTCCCACATCCTCGCGCAGTGCGAGCAGGTCTCCCGCGGGAGAGAACAAAGCGGCGGCATGAAGGCCACCGGTGCGATCAAAGACCGCCTGCGCCTCTCGAAGCGTTTCCGGCAGGCGGTGGATGATTGACGGTTCCCAGACCGCGCCCTCCTCCTGGGATGGCAGGGTAAAGCAGGAGCGGGTACGAACGGCTTCCAGAGACGTTTTACCGCAGACGCCGCAGCTGGACGAGGTATAGACATGGCGCTCCAGGTGGGGCATGTTTACGGTAACGCTCGGAAGAAGCTCCACGGAAACGATGTTCCGGAACCCTCCTTCCAGGCTGGGAAGGCCAACGTGCCGGATGCGCTCGATCTGGTCCAGGGCGCTGAGGACACCCTCCGTCCAGAGAAAACCGGCGGCCAGCTCAAAATCGCTCTCGCCGTCTGGTCCGCCTGGTGTCCGCATCGTCACGGAGAGGCTGACCTGCTGCCGATCCCCATCGGGCCCGAAAACGATACGTATCTCCAGCGGCTCTTCGAGCGCAACTGTGTCCTCTTCCGGTTCCGGAGGAATACGGCTGCCGTTTACCCTGTAGACCGAGGTCAATGCGGAGCCCGAGGTCAATGCGGAGCCCGAGGGCATAGCTGAGGGGGAGGACAGGGTATCCCTGCCAGCTTTCTTATCTGTCTGCGGCATCATCGTGCGGACTGCTTACCCTGGAATGGGGACGCTCAAGCCCTCATAGGCGACGGTGCATCGCGTTCCCGGCGCATTTTCGCGAAACCACGCATCGGACTCGGCCTGGATTACATCAAGCTCATCGTCGGTACGGTCCGGGTCATGGTGGAAAAGGACCAGATGCTTGACCTGGGCCGCTGCGGCAAGTTCGCGCACCTGAGAGATGACACTGTGGCCCCAGCCATATTTTAGGGGCATGTCCGCTTCCGTATACTGTGCATCGTGAATCAGTAGATCCACACCCTGGCAGAAGGCGGCAAATTCATCAAAGCTTGTCTGCTGCAGATCACCATCCGGCGGAAAAAGCTCGTTATCCGGCAGATAGACCAGGCTGGCACCACGAAGGTCGGCCCGGAAACCGAAGGTGATACCCGGATGATTCGCCCGAACACGTTTCACGCGATAGCCTGACTGCTGCTGCTCGGCGATTTTCTCCGCGGGGAATCGACGAAAACAGGCGTCGGTGTCTGCCAGACGTATCGGAAAGCGCTTACCGTCCATCTGATCTACCAGCATCTGGAACAGCCCTAACTCCTGCTCCATGCTCGACAGATAGAGACAGCGTTTTGGCTGACGAAGCGGGGCAAAGAACGGGAATCCCTGAATATGATCCCAGTGCGTGTGGGTCAGAAACAGGATCATCTCCTTATCATTCTGAACCAGCTCGTTGCTCAGCAGGCGTATACCCGTTCCCGCGTCAAAGATGCCCACGGTTGGCGTACCGTCGACAAAGTAACCCTCAACGCTCACGCAGGACGTATTGCCGCCGTAGCGGACGGTGCCCGGCCCTGGTGAGGGGATAGAGCCACGTACGCCCCAGAACCGAACCATAAACTGCGATGCTGCGTCGGGAATGCCCACGGAGATAGCTCCTTTTTATACTGCAGGTACAAAGGCTATTGTCGGGATTATAACCTAAGAACAAGAAAGACCGAACCCGCGCCACGAGAGCGGTTCGCGGTCTTGGAGGGAGAGAAGGCTGATTTTGTGGCGGAGCCAGTCCCGCAGAGGGAAAATCTCGACTCCAGCCCCGCAATATGTATCAATATGTATTCATCCAGGGCGCTTTCCGATAGACAAAAGTCGGAGAAGAAATTCACTGGCACTCAGTAGTAGCAGCGCCATAAGGGAGGCGGCAAATTGCGACGTCAGAACGGAGCGTGCTACAATGGACCTACCATCATCCGTACGGCGGCTTCCGGTCAAATCGCGCAAAATCGTGAGAAAAACCGCCAGCATTTCCCGCCGATAGAAACAAGGAGCAGTAGCTTGGCGATACTTGAGCAGGAGCTTCCCGGGCGGTTCGCCCCGAACTTTGGCGCTTCCCTTTCCGAAGTTGACCCCGATATATTCGACGCAATCCGGGACGAAGACAGTCGACAGCACGATAAGTTGGAGCTGATCGCGAGCGAGAATGTGGTCTCCCGCGCGGTACGCGAGGCGCAGGGGTCGAGCCTGACAAACAAGTACGCCGAGGGCTACCCCGGCAAGCGTTACTATGGTGGCTGCGAGTATGTGGATGTTGTCGAGACGCTCGCGATAGACCGTGCCAAACAGCTCTTCGGAGCGGAACATGCAAACGTTCAGCCGCACTCGGGTGCGAACGCGAACATGGCAGTCTTCTTTGCCACCATGAAACCGGGCGAGACCTTTCTTGCTCTGGACCTGGCACAGGGCGGTCACCTGACCCACGGTTCCCCGGTCAACTTCTCCGGCATTCTTTACAATGCGGTCCATTACGGCGTGCGTGCCGAGGACGAACTGATCGACTATGATCGGATGAGGGAGCTTGCCCGCGAACATAAACCCAAGCTCATCCTGGGAGGCGCTACCGTTTATCCTCGCATCATCGACTGGCAGATCATGCGCGAGATTGCGGACGAAGTCGGCGCGGTCCTGTTCGTGGATATGTCGCACATCTCCGGTCTGGTGGCGGCAGGGGAGCATCCCTCACCCGTTCCCGTCGCTGACTTTGTGACCACAACGACGCACAAGACACTCCGTGGTCCGCGCGGCGGTATGATCCTCTGCAAAGAGCCATGGGCGAAGGCGATTGATAAGGCGGTCTTCCCCGGTATGCAAGGGGGGCCTCTGATGCACGTCATCGCGGCCAAGGCCGTCTCCTTCAAAGAGGCAATGACCCCCGAGTTTACCGCTTACCAGCAGCAGATCCGGAAGAACGCGAAGGCGCTTGCCGCCGCCATGACCGCGAACGGCTACCGACTGGTATCCGGTGGCACGGACAATCACCTGATGCTTGTCGATCTCAGAGCCAAGAAGGTCAACGGCAAGCGGGCGCAGGAGGTTCTGGATGAGGCTGGTATTACCACTAACAAGAACCCGATCCCGAACGACCCGAACCCGCCCTTCAAGACAAGCGGCCTGCGCCTCGGCACTCCTGCCGTAACGACCCGTGGTATGGCGGAAGCGGAGATGGCCGAGATCGCCGACCTGATCAACCGTGCCCTCGAAGGCCGCCATGATGAGGAGACACTGTCTACCGTTCGTCGTGAGGTAAAGGCCCTTTGTGACCGCTTCCCGCTCTGGGGTTAGTCGGTTTAGGGCCGTCACGCGATGCGCTCAACCGAAAGTGGTTTCAATGAGCTGGTTTATCTCGCGGCGGCGCAGGAGCGAGTAACGGAGGCTAACCTGTTGCTTCTGGCGGAACCGCCACAGCACGTGATGGCCTCCTATGTGTCAGGAGTTGCTGTAGAGTGCCTGTTTCATGCATATCGTATCCGTGCCGGAACCGATGACACTGCCAAGCATGATCTAAGGCTGCACGCGGAACTGGGCAGCTTCTACGATGGGATGACACGCAGGCAACGGGAAGCGGTCGCTGCCCTCATTAGTGAGATAGTATCTCGCTGGCAGAACAACCATCGGTATCGATCTTGGGAGGCACTGCGTGAGTTTGTGCTCAAGCACAAGCTTCATGTGACGCAGGGGCGAAGCACAACTCGCGAAGATGTGGTTCAGTACAATTCAGAACAGTTGGTAAATGCTGCCACGGAAATTATCAGTATTGGGGTACTCCGATGGGACAATTCATGAAGCAGCTTCAGGATCTATTGAAGGAAAATTTTCCTGGGTCAGAACCGCATCTGCAGCAGGCGACGCCCGCACCGCGCATCGGTGGATTTCTTATCTGGCCCGACTTTGAAGGTAAAAGCCAGCGGGAACGGCAGAGCCAGGTGTGGAACGTCCTCAGAAATACGCTTGGTGTTGAAGATCAGCAGCGGATCACGGCAATACTTACGCTCACGCCTCATGAAGAGCAGGCGATACTCGAAAACGAATAAGACAAGCTGCACTAGTGTACACTCGCCCTTCCTGGGATGAATATTTTTTGCGGATCGCGTGCGATGTCGCGACGCGGGCAACCTGTCTGCGTCGCCATGTCGGCGCGGTGATTGTGCGCGACAAGCGCATCCTCAGTACCGGTTATAACGGTTCGCCGCCGGGCCAGCCGCACTGCACCGAGGTCGGGTGCCTGATCGAGGAGGGCCGCTGCATTCGCACCCTCCATGCTGAGCAGAATGCACTGATTCAGGCCGCCCTGCACGGTGTCTCGACCCAGGGGGCGACGCTTTACGGCACCTGCCGCCCCTGCCACGTTTGTGCCCGTATGATTGTGGGCGCGGGAATAGACCGGGTTGTTTTTCTGGGGCCGGAACCGGAAGGGTGGGCATTGGACGTACTAAAAGGGGCTGGGGTCCAGATTGTCGCGATGCCGTATCCTCCGGAAACGACGCAGGGTGTTATGTCCGAGGATCTTTTGGTGCGGTAATTGCGGTAACATGACTACAATCGTAACCACGGCTATCTGCCAGACCCGAGAAAGACCATGATCGCCACGTCGCTGCTCCTGAAGATGGGCCTTGCAACACTTTTCGCGGCCTGCATTGCCATGGCGGCAACGCCGCTGGCAAAAAAGCTTGCGTTCCGCTTCGGGGTAATCCGCGAGGTACGCGGTCGTGATTCCCACGAGCACCCGATACCGCTCTGGGGCGGCCTTGCGATGGTGGCGGGCTTCCTCATCACGGTGCTGCTGCTGCGCCCGCTCGCCGGACAGGAGCTCACCTTCGCGGTGGGTAAGGGCGAGCATCCTATCCTGGGTATTCTGCTCGGAGCGTCGCTGGTAGCGATGGTAGGACTGCTGGATGACAAAGGGGATTTGAAACCCTGGCAGCAGATGCTGTCGCTTCTGGTCGGGGGACTGATCGCTGCCCTGCTGGGGGTGCGAATCGCGGGAATCACCAACCCGTTCGCCGCGATGACCGGGGGCGAGCAGTGGCTTCCTTTCCCGCCTGTGCTCTCTTTGCTGGTGACGATGACATGGATATTTCTTGTCGCCAAGACCTTTGATTTTCTGGATGGGCTGGATGGACGAGTTGCCAGGCTAACTAATACTCAAAGTGCATTCGGTGCTGAGTACGATAGCCTGTCCGACATGTTGGCGTTCGGCGTCGCTCCGGCACTTATCTGTTTCAGTTGGGCACTGTCTGACCTCGGTAAGCTTGGCTGGACAGCT
>JAZKEA010000541.1:7914-19067 GCA_040387315.1 Armatimonadota bacterium
GCGCCGCCTCCCCAGACGATCCTTAGTTCAAAAGCCAACCGCTCGGCGTCCCCGTCGGGCGTCTGTGCGATCGCCGCGACCACCCTGGGTCTAATTGCGGCGACAAAAGAGGAAGTCGCTGTCGCACTGATGGCGGCAGCGCTGGGAGGTTCCTGTATCGGTTTCCTCCGGCATAACTATAATCCCGCCTCTATATTCATGGGAACGGTAGGGGCACAGTTCCTGGGTTTTGTGCTCGCGTCGCTCTCGATTGTCAGCGCGATCAAAATTCCGACCGCGATCTCGATTGTGATTCCGCTGCTGGTACTCGGAGTTCCTGTTTTTGACGGGCTGTACGTTGTGGGACGGCGGGTGCTCCTGCGTCAGAAAGCCACGGTCGCCGACCGAACCCATATCCATCACCGTCTGCGGGACCGTGGGCTATCGGTTAAACAGGCGGTATGGGCTATCTATGCCCTGACGGCTCTCTGCTGTCTCATCGCTCTCTCACTTGCCTGGATGTGGGCCAGTCAAACCTGATGCTGAACGGATTATTTGGAGGCGTCGCCTCGTCGCGAAAAGCAGCCGCTTCCCGGCAGGATCCTTTTGCGGAAACGCTGGTGTTGTCTGGGGAGCATCTTGTGCTTCGGCCCCTTCATGTCTCGGATACCGGCGCGATGTTCACTTATGCCAGTGATCCTGAGGTGACGCGTTTCCTTCCCTGGGAGCCCGCGACGGAAGTTGAAAACGTTCGTCCCTTTCTTGAGGATCAGGTGGCCCGCCGTGAGCGTCGTGAGTCGCTGGGTCTGGCGATCCTTCTGCGGGAGACGAATGAGATGATCGGTTCGACCGACCTGATGGACCTCAAGCGGGCGCGCGGGGAGGCGGAACTCGGTTACCTGCTGGCCCGCCCGTACTGGGGTAGGGGGCTTATGACCGAGGCGGCGCGCCTGACGCTGGAACATGGCTTCGACAGACTGCGTCTCAACCGTATCCGTGCCTACGCGGATGCGGCGAATCAGGGATCACGCCGCGTCCTCGAGAAGGTAGGAATGCGGGTCGTTGGCACGGAAATACGGACGGTGCACCAGGAGGATCGACCGTATATGCAGTATGAAATTCGGCGAACCGATTGGCTCGCCCAGCAAAAGTGAGCAGTATAAGAAACGTGAGCGAAATAAAAAAGCAGATTACGGTTGCCTGTGTTCTGGGAACGCGGCCGGACGCAGTGAAGATGGCGCCTGTCGTACAGGAACTGGCACGCTATCCCGATCAGGTGCGCCTCGTCGTGATCTCTACGGGGCAGCATCGGCAAATTCTGGATCAGGTGCTGGCAGTGTTTCAGATAACCCCGCATCATGATCTGCAGCTGATGCGGGATCGGCAGACACTTTCGGACCTGACGGCTCGGGCTCTCCAGGCGCTGACACCGGTTCTTGAGGCAGAGAAACCGGATCTGGTGATCGCTCAGGGCGACACGACCACGACTTTCGTCGCCAGTCTTGCCGCTTTCTATGTCAAGGCGCGCTTCGGTCATGTGGAGGCGGGGCTGCGTACCGATGATAAGTTCGACCCCTTTCCCGAGGAGATGAACCGGCGCATGACCACGCGCCTGGCGGATCTGCACTTCGCTCCGACCACCCTGTCGCAGGAAAATCTGCTCAAAGAAGGCGTACCGGCGGAGTCGGTGCGGGTCACGGGAAACACCGTGGTGGATGCACTCCACTCGGTCGCTCAGCGCGAGTATCCGTTCGAAGACCCGCAGATCGAGGCGGCGATACAGCGTCCGGGCCGCATGATCCTGGTGACCGCGCATCGGCGCGAGAACTGGGGCGAACCGATGAGTCATGTCTGCGATGCAATTCTGCAGATACTCGAACGTTTTCCCGATACTCATGTCATCTTCCCTATGCATCCAAACCCTGTTGTGCGCGAGGTCGTGGTGCCGAAACTCCAGGGGCATGACCGGATTCTCCTGACCGAACCCCAGGAGTATTTTCCGTTTGTCCATCTGATGAAGGCATCGCATCTGGTGCTGACCGACAGCGGCGGGGCGCAGGAAGAGGCCCCGGGTTTGGGAAAACCGGTGCTTGTACTGCGAAAAACGACGGAGCGCCCGGAAGGGGTGTATGCGGGAACGGCGAAGCTGGTCGGGACGGATACGGAAACCGTCGTGGCGGAGGCGTCACGGCTTCTGGGAGATCCCGCTGCCTATACCGCGATGGCTAAGGCGGTCTCTCCCTACGGCGATGGTGACGCCGCGCGACGTATCCGCGAGTGGGTTTTTGAAACGTTTGGCCTTGTTTAGTCTGATCCTGTCGAGTTTTGTGTGCTGCAGGAAAGTGAGAAGCGGGTTTGATGAATAGTGTCATCGGCGAGATAAACCAGCAGAGCGGTGGTTTGGCTCCGGTTCCCCTTCGACCTGTGGAGAGCCGGGTGGCAGCCATATGGAACCTGCTGCTGCGCATCGTGCTGACCGTGGTCGGCCTCTACTTTTTATGGCGTGTCCGCGCGATCCTGACCACTGTCGTGATCTCGCTGGTCATCGCGTGCGGGGCGTCGGCGCTTGTCGAACCGCTGTGTCACTACCGTATTGGTTTCCTGCGTCCCAAGGTGCAGCGCACTATCGCGACATCGCTGGTCTTTCTCTTTCTCGCCCTTTTGTTGTTCGGGTCGGTGCGTCTGCTGGTGAACCCGTTCCAGGAGGAGTATGCAAATCTCCAGCAGAACTGGAGCACCTACCGCGAGACCCTGCTCGACCAGATCACTCGGGCGAAAGATGTTTACGCGGGACTTCCCATAGAGGTGCAGACATTTCTTCAGCGACAACTCTCGTCGCAGTCGCTGCCTTCCCCGGCGGGCTGGCTCGCGGGAGCCTTGGGAACGACAGTCTCCTGGGCAGCCCATATCGTCGAGCTTCTGCTGATCCCGGTACTGGCGTTTTATTTTACGCTGGATGCCCGTGCGCTCCGCAATGAGGCACTGTTTCTGGTGCCGCGCACCCAGATCCGACCCACTCTCGCCATCCTTTCGGAGGGCGGGGCGATTCTCCGGGACTATATTATCGCGCAGTTCTGGCTCGCCGTCATCGCGGGTGTCGCGGTTGGGGTCGGCCTGAAGATGATCGGGATGGATTATTCGTTGATCCTGGGCATCTTTGCGGGAATCACCCGTGCCATACCGGTGATTGGGCCGCTTCTCGGAGGCATACCGGTCGTCCTGCTCTCCTTTGTGTACGGTGCACAAAACGGCAACCCGATGCTCTGGGTATGGGTGCTGGTCTTCTTCACCGCGCTTCACCTGATCGAGAGCAAATTCGTTATGCCCAAGTTTCTGGGGCACCGGCTGCATCTGCATGCCGCCGTCATTATTATCGCGCTTCTTATCGGTGGTGAGTTCTTTGGTCTGATGGGAATGTTCCTCGCGGCCCCGGTCGCGGCGCTTCTTCGGGTGCTGGTGATGCACTACATCATCCTGCCGCGTAAGCGCCGGGAACAGCAGGAGCGTCTGGCCGAGGGTGCCGTGGCGGTCTCCAGCGGAACGCCTTCTTCCGGTCGCGTACTGCGCCTGGAACGGGCGCTTCGCCCCTCTGTCAGCATCTCGCCATCCGGTATAGCCACCGCTCCGGCAAACCCACCGTCCCCATTTCAATCTAAGGATTAAAACTGCGCCACCTTTGGATATTGTCAAAGCCGTTGTCCTCGGCATCGTACAGGGCCTGACCGAGTTCTTACCCATCTCCTCCTCCGCCCATCTGGAGATCGTTCCGCGCCTTCTCGGATGGGGAGATGCCGGTCCCGCTTTTACGGCGGTGATCCAGCTTGGGACCATCGCCGCCGTGATCATCTACTTCCGTAAAGACCTCCAGCGGATGGTGCAGGCATTTCTGGCCTCGCTGAAACCGGGGGGAGATAAAGCGAATATAGATGCTCGAATGGCGTGGGCGGTGATCTATGGGACGATTCCCGTAATCGTGCTCGCTCTGGTTTTCAAAAAGTTTATCGAGTACGAGTTCCGGAATCTCTATGTCGTGGCGACGATGTTCATAGTGATGGGCACGCTGCTGCTGATTGCCGAAACTATTGCCAAGCACAAGCGCACGATGGAGAGTATTACTGTCCGGGACGGCTGGATCGTCGGATTATGGCAGGCGTTGGCTCTGGTACCTGGCGCATCACGCTCCGGCTCAACTCTGACCGGCGCTTTGCTGACCGGCCTCGACAGAGAGGCCGCCGCACGGTTTTCTTTTCTGCTCTCGATTCCCGCGGTCCTGATATCCGGTCTCTACGAAATGAAGGATGTCATCAAGCCGAAGGCGGAAGCAGCAAGCACGGTGACCCTTCACATGAGCCTGGCGGATACGGCAATCGCCGCCGTTGTCGCCGGACTTGTCGGTTATGCTTGTATAGCGTGGCTGCTGAAGTTCCTCAGGACGAACTCTACGCTCCCGTTTATTTTGTACCGTTACGTTGTGGGGGGACTGCTCTTTTATCTTCTGTCGTCACATCGTCTGCTTCCTCAATAGATAGCAGGAGACGCGAGGGGTTTTAGCAGCATTCTTATTCAAGTGCTAACAACTCACAAAATTTGTTTAGGAAATCGTCGAATATCGGAAAACCTGCAGTATAATCGTTGGCATCCCTAAGGCAGCATCGCCTGTGGGGAGACGCGTTTTCAGCTAAGGGGGTTCGCAGCCTATGGTGTTCGTGGTGCAGTCCGGCAGCGGAGATGTGATTGAGCGGATGTGGCGGCTGATGGTTTCCGCGAGGCGTAATGACGACACGCCGGAAATCTGGCGTCTGACCGACGATATTCTCGAAAGCGTTCGCGAGTTTTACCGTCTGGGGCAAAGCACGAAAAGCGCACGTGACGAGATGGCGGTGAGCCGTTTCCTGGATATCCCGGTCGATCCGACAACGACCATGCCCCACCTGCTCTGCCACCCGAACGTGGTCTACCACCTGTAAAGGCAGACAAGGCAGACCACCCTCGGGGACGCTGATCACTTCAGTATCTTGACCTGGCTCAGGCTCGTCAGTTCGATCTCCGGTCGATTCTGATAGTTGCTGACGGTTCCGCTGATGAGAACCTTTTTGCCCTCAAGGGACGAAAGAGCGGGAAAGGTGCTGAAAGAGCGCTGGCGCACGATAGCCGTAACCGCTGTTTTGTAGTCCGAGGCAAAGTTCAGTATTACCAGGGCATTGCCCCTGGGGGCGAATACTTTTGTCACCGTCCCGATAAAGGCCCCTGCTTTGCCCGTCAGTTTCTTCGCCCCTTCCAAATCTGTTGCCTTCGACGCTCCCGTGACGGCTTTGTCCGCCGCAGAAATGGTTGCGAACGGCACGTTCTTCGCCGCCGACTCCTCCTGAGACTTGTACTTGGGCTTCTGGCCCGCTTCGCCTTGCCCCGCCTGTTTCGCTGCCGACGCGGGCGCAGAGGGCGGAGCTGCCGCAAGGGGAAGGCTCCCGACCAGAACGATTGTCAGGGCAGCCGCAAGGTAAAGCGATGGGCGGGTTTTCAGCATAGTTGTCTTTCTTCGAACGTAATTTCGGTTTTTGCCGCGCTTGTTGCGGTCAGTGTCTAATGACGAAAAGAGGAGCGGCGTCAGGCACGAACCACCATCCCATCGAAGGCGACGGCGATACCGTGCGGCAGAAATGCCTCCACCAGTTCCTCGTGCAGCAGCCCGCCATTATGCGAAAAGTGCGTGGCGATCAGTTTTGTCCTATCCGTGACCGCGCCGCGCCGACGCAGCTCGTAGGCCATCTGGGCAACGCCATCGACTCCCATATGACCACGGTTCCTCGTCTTCTGACCGCCGTTGGTACAGTCGAAGAGAGCAATGTCGAGTGTTGGGCCGTCGGCAAGAGCGGCCAACGTCTCCTCGGGATACAGACCGGAGTCATGTCCATAGAACAGCGTCCTGTCTCCCCGCGTGATCCGAAGTACCAGCGATCCGGGCGCATGATCGGCGGGAAGTGGCAGCAGGGTGTCGCCGGTTGGCGTGGTAATCGGCGTCAGCGGTGTCATTGCGGGCTGCACCTGAAAGTAATCACTCTTAATGTGAGACGTACTCTCGGTCAGCATCTCCACGACGGTGGCGTTCCCAAAGACCTGGATAGGCTGTTGCGGGGGAGTATTGGTGAAAGGCGGCGCAGCCCAGGCAAGCTCAGTTGGAACAATGTGGTCGTTGTGCTGATGTGTGAAGACGAGAGTCCGAACGTCCGCGAGATCTCGCCCGGTGCGGAGCATATGGGAGACGGTATCCGCGCTGAAATCGATCTTCAGATCATTGTCGAGAAGCGCTCCCGAACGGCTGCGAATGTTGGGTCCGCCACGGCGGCGTGCTTCCTGGCAGGGGGCGCAGCGGCAGAAGGGAGCGGGCCAGGCCTCGGCGGCGGCAGTGCCGAAAATCGTGAGTTCCATAATGCTTTCCATTGTAGCATCGGCGTCAAGACGGCAGTCCGGTTAACAAAGGGGCGTGTCAATAGCCGCGGTCAATATCCACGACACCTGCCATCTCCTCGCCGCGAACGTACTTTTGGAGGTTGGACAGAAATATCTCCTTTTGCCGCTCTCGAAGGCCCGTGGTCCAGCCGGGTGATGTATGTGGCGAGATAAGAACATTGGGCATATCCCAGAGCGGGTTGTCCGTGGGGAGGGGTTCCTGCGCGAAGACATCAAGGCATGCCCCGGCAATCGCTCCGCTTCTCAGAGCATCGATCAGAGCAGACTCATCGATCAATCCGCCACGCGCGATGTTGATCAGACGCGCGGTCGGTTTCATCCGTGCGATCTCTTTTGCGCCGAGCAGGGACCGGGTGTCGCCAGTCAGCGCGGCGGCGATCACGACCCAGTCGCTTTCACGCAGCAGGCGGTCGAGTCCTTCCGTGCCCGTGAGCGTCTCGTCGACATCGGGAACCGGTTCGTTGCGGCGGCGAAAGCCCATCGTTTTCATCCCGAACGCTTTGCAGCGGGACGCGATACCCTGCCCGATAGGACCGAGGCCAATGACACCCACTGTCTGACCATGCAGTTCCTCCTGGGTGATCCATTTCCAGGTACGTGACTGCTGTTGCGCCAGCATCTCCGGCATTCGGTGGGAGACCATCAGCATCCATGTCAGCACAAATTCGCCCATCGCGATAGCGAAAGCGGGACCACTATCCGTGAGAACGAGACCCGGTTTCGCTTTTACCTCCGGGGTTAGCACATGATCCACGCCCGCGCTTGCGGTATGAAGCCACCGGACTTTTGGGCCATTAGCCACCAGTGCGCCGTAGCGTTTTCCCGCGACCCAGCGCAGAACGATTTCCGCCTCGTCCGCATGGGGAGGCGCTAGGGCCGGGTCTTCATCATAAGGGGTCAAATGCGCTTCGGGAACAAGGGCGACGACCGCGGGTACCAGTTCCTCATAAAGCGAAGCAGGCACCAGAATATGGAGATCGGATAACTTACTCATTTTGATGATAGTACCAAAAACAGGGATTAATAGCCCTATTTTTGTGTTTAGCGCGGACGCCGTCTCACGCGATACAGCACCAGATGAAACCGACCGTGCGCCAGCTTCTGCTCGAATTGTTACCACTCCTCGCGAAAGAGGGAGGGGGCGCTTCGTAACGTCAGGCAGCACAGGCTAGGCAGCAGACGGATTACCAGGACCCCGAACACTCCCTTTGACGGAGCATTCGGGGTTTTGTTTTTGTGCCGGGGTAGCCCAATTGGCAGTTGGCGACAGTTTCAAAAACTGTGTAGTGCGGGTTCGAGTCCCGTCCTCGGCATCGGATGTAACGGCAAGGTTGGCTCCCTTATCCCAACTGGCAGAGGAGCTGCGCTCAGACCGCAGTAATGTCTCGGTTCGAATCCGAGAGGGAGCATTGTTTCTAATATCGGCAGGTGTCGCAATGGTAGACGAGCGACGCTGAGATCGTCGTGGGCCCTGTGCCCGTGCGGGTTCGAGTCCCGTCCTGCCGACCATTTACGCGTTTGATAATTGAGCCCAGGTAGCGAATTGGCATAGCGGCGTCGCTTAAAACGACGTGTCATTGAGGGTTCGAGTCCCTTCCTGGGTACATTTTTTGTGCAGCCCCCAGCCATTTACATTGTGCGCCCTTTCCGCCTCTCCATCTGCTGGCGACGCCAGTAGGACCGCAATCTCTCGGGGTACTGCCACCCAACGATGCGAAAGCCGCCCGCTCCGTCCCGTCGGAAGTAGAATGTTTCCGTGCCCATCTCTTGGAGACCGTCCTGGCGAAGGATGCTCGGCGTCAGTGTGACGGTTACAAGGTATGGCTTTCCGTCAGGGATACTTGCGTCGCCGAACCCCATCACGCGAACATAGGGAGCATCGTTGATTCCTGATACCGCCTGCCGCCGCATCATCTTGTACTGTTTTCCTTCGGCGACCTTGCCACGCAGCCATTTCTCCAAACCACCCACGGGCACGAGCGAGCCGGGTAGCGAGGCCGCATAACGGAGATCCCAGCCCGCCGAGGCACGCTTCCAATCCGAGGCAAGGATGCCCGCATAGGTCTGGTCGATCAGGCGGTTGACCTGAGCTTTCTCACCGGGGGTCAATTTTGCCGAAGACTCGTGTTCCCACCAGTAGTTCTCGTGACATACTGGTGTCCCGGCGGGGGCATGAAGCGAAAAGACGCTGTCGGGTATGGAAATATCGCAGCGGATACCATCGATCACGGTGCGTTCGAGCATTGCCCCGGTTGTGGCGAACCGCTGCTCCGTCTCCGAGCGAAGCACTCGCTTTGTCTCCGCGTCCGCCCATACCGTGAACGCCAACTTACAGACCTCATAACCCGGCTTACCCTGCTTGAATGTGGTTTGCGTCGTGAATTTCAGGGCAGGCTTGTTGTCCAGCGTGACCTTTTGGGTTTCCCACACATAATTCTTCGATGGGGCGTCAGGCGGCGTGAAGGTCAGTCTGCCGAGAATCCGAGCGCGGAGATGCGCCGCGACGGTATCGCGGGTTGCCGTGGTCCCATTCGATCTCATTGGCGTAAGAATGATCTCCCGGATCTGCGGCCGATACGTCTGATAACCGTCGGGCGTCTCGAGCGAGGTAGTCAATTGAGTGGATCGTTCTCTTGCCCCGGCGTTTTTGTCAATCCGGATCGCTTCACGCAGAATCGCCGGTGAGTCCATCCGCGCCCGGAAATGAGACACTATAGTCACCGAGCCTGTGCGGCTCTTATCATCCGCCCCCCACGGGTAAAAGCGGGTTTCCGTCCTCGTCCATTCGGCGGTTCGTATCGAGGCCATTGCCTTCTGGACCTGCGCGAAGGCGACTTTGCTCGGTCCAAAGACCGTCACGCCGACCGCGCCGACCGCCGCCAGAGACACCGCTGACGCTGCGCCAAGCAGGAGCCGACGCCGCACGAGCGAGGGGGCCGTACGGGCAGGAGTATAAGACATCGGGGACGGGGATCGGTCGGCGACCGCGGTGGCAAAGGGCGCTGCCAGGTCGGCGGCACGCAGACGCGTATCCAGCCCGGCGAACGCAGTGTGATCAGCGGCGCAGTCCGGACAGGCGGCGAGATGACGGCGCAGACGCCACGCGGTAAACGCATCGAGCGTTCCCTCATCCAAAAGGGGCAGGAGCAGGGCGCTTTTTTCACAGTGCATTTTCGTCGATTTCCCTTTCTGAAAGGTGGGTGAGCAGCCGCTTGCGGGCGGTGTGGAGACGAGACAGAATCGTGCCGAGTGGCAGCCCGAGGAGGTCTGCGATTTCGCGGCACTTCATCTCCTCGTAGACCTGCAGCACGAGGGGGATCCTAAACTCTTCGGGCAGGGCGGCGAGCGCCTCGCGGAGGGCGGGCGCACCTTCCGCCCGCAGCAGGCGTTCCTCCGGCTGATCGCTGAGGGGGGCGGCTACCTCACCATACTCCGGCAGACGCTCGCGGGGGCCTGATCGGTGGCGAGAAACGGTGTTCAGCGTGATGCGGTAGAGCCACGTCCGCACGTCGGCATCACCGCGGAAGGCCTCCCATCCGCGCAGAGCACGCACGGCTACCTCCTGCGCCACGTCCTCAGCGTCGTCTGAGCTGCCCGTCAGGCGCACGGCGAGTGCCCATATCCGTGGGCGCTCGGCCTGCCAGACGTCGTCGAACGGGGCTTTCACCGGCGCTCGCCGGAACTGCCACCACGCCAGACGCCGGGGCGAAGGCGACATCAACGCTTCGTCCTCGCCTGCCTGTCGCATCGCGCCCGGTACGACCGGCTCGCAGTACTCATCCACTTGGACCATGGATCATTTGTCTCCTCACCGCCCCTGCGGAGCGTTCGAAAGGTTAGACACAGCACACGACCGGATTATTCGCGCGAGGACGCCCTCACGATTTTTTGTTTCGGAAATGCCCTGCCTGACGGTTGATAGTACAGACCTACCTTCGCAGACGTTCTAGCGAAAATATGTATGCTTTAATTAACGTGGCTTTACTACTTTCAATCGTATAATGTCTTGAACGGTTGTCAGATTGTAATTGAACGTAATACGCGGTTTGGTTTCGGAAAGACAAAGCAGGAACCAGGGCATGCAGGGGGCAACTTTATCGAACATGATTTCCGCTTCCGACACGGCCCCCATAGAACTGGCTCACCTGCGTTCGCAGTTCCCCTCTTTTCGTCTCAAACCCACCCCGATCTTCTTTGATAATCCGGGCGGCACACAGGTGCCGGTGAGTGTCATCGAAGCGGTAACCAGCTATTACCTGAACAGCAATGCTAATGTCGGCGGGGCATTTGCGACGAGTCTCCGCACGGATTCCGTCGTTGCGGATGCGCGACAGGCGGCCGCGGATCTGATCGGAATACCGGATGATCCCGCTACCATCATTTTCGGCGCGAGTATGACGGCTCTTACGTTCCATCTCGCCCGCTCTTTCGGAGAAACGCTTCGTCCGGGTGATGAGATCGTCGTGACGAACCTGGACCATGATGCTAATGTCACGCCCTGGACGGATCTTGCCGCGCAGGGGGCTGTTATCCGTACAGCAGATATCCATACCGGTGATGCGACCCTCGATCTTGCAAGCTTCCGGGCCGCCCTGCGGCCCGGTAAAACACGACTTGTTGCGATCACTCATGCGTCGAACGCGGTAGGAACGATCCCGGATGTGGCTCTGCTGACCCGTCTCGCCCACGAGGCCGGGGCGCTGGTC
>JAZKEA010000542.1:0-2849 GCA_040387315.1 Armatimonadota bacterium
CGATAACTCCAGTCAATGTGCCGTCGTGGGCGACCATCCAGTTGCGCGGGCTGTAGTCCCGGTGAATCGCCCGAGGAATTTCGCCCTCCAAAGCGGGCGTCCAGTCGTTCGCCGCAGCCACGATAAATGCCTGCTCCGCAGCGTCGAACAGTCCCTCGTCGCGGCCCTGTATCAGCCGGTTCTCGATGCTGTGGCAGATAAACGCGACCGGGTCTCCGTGAGGCATGCCCTGGTGCGAGCCGTCGACATTAACTGCCCCAAACCAGTCGTTTTCGAGCGTGTGAAGTCGTGCGAGATACATCCCGGCCTGACGCCACAATGCTTCCTCCCTGTGCGGCGGCAGATCGACCGTATCACCGGTGGCGCCCGCCATTTCCGACATCAGGACGGCGGGCGTATCCGATTTGTGCGCGATTACCCTTGGCGCGGCAAGCCCGACTAAGGGAATCCATCGCGTCAGCGCATAGACCTCGCCCGCCCACTTCCTCGGATACTGGTGACATTTCAGCCAGTAAAACGCGTCGTCGCGGTCGGACTGCACACGCCATAGCCGCGAGTAAGAATGGTCATGCGCAAAGTACGAGACCAGCCGGAATGGCCCGATGTTTTCCCCAATCCAGTTGAGGAGCGCGTCGGACGGAGGATCGGGTGTTGCTGGCTCGGGCGTTGCCGGATTGGTACCTGCTGACGTCATGGCGATTCCATTCCCTTTTGCCAGCGAAATTTCCTGCACCGCTCCTTGTGTTCACCCCTCCCCCCGTCTTCGCCCATTGGGGCCTCAGCGCCTTCAATACTTGAGCGATCTGACCGTCTGATGCCATGTCTCGGAGGGGCAGCCAGGCGACGCCCTGCAGAAGCCGCGCCTCTGGACTCAGATGCGCCTCCTCGGGGTCTGACCCGAGAGTGATTTCCTGTATGGCATCCGCCTGCAGCAGAAAGCACGAGCAAAGGCTGTGTCCATCCCCGTACGGCTCGGCGAAGAGAAACCGGTCCACGGTTGCCCGGATGCCGGTCTCCTCCAGAACCTCGCGTGCTGCCGCCTGCTCCCGCGTCTCGCCTGGCTCAATCGCCCCGCCGGGCAGCGTCCAGTACTCCCGCGCTAGGTCACGGTGGCGCACCATCAGTATCGTCCCGTCCCGAATGATAGCGGCGCAGACACGATGCCGTTGTGCCACACGGAGCCTCCTGCTTCTTATGGATCTAAAATTGGACGCTGCAGCAGCTCTTTTAGCTGCTCCGGTACCAGGCGTAATCCCGCGGCTTCCATCTCCGCTAACGACCGCCACTGCACGGGGAAATGGCTGTCATTGCCGTGCTCGTAACCGTGGAGGATGTCCCGGCTGTAGAGGGATTTGTCGATGAACTCGGCATCGTAGATGAAGACGATCTCATGGCCCTCCTCTCCCTCGCAGGTGAAAAGGTTTTCGATAACGGCAGCGAGCTCCAGATGTTCAATCTCGGCTCGCAGTTCTTCCCGAACTTCGCGGACAATAGCCGCCTCGCTGCGTTCACCGTACTCGATGCCGCCGCCGATGGGGCGGCAGTAACGGTCCCGTCTTACCGTATCCTCGGCCTCATCGACGAGAATACGGTCGCCGTGGCGAAAGAGACAGAGGGCAACACCCCGGATACGCTTTGGGTTCATCGATACCTTTCCCTGAAAAGCTCGCCTGCGGCAACGCGGTCAATAGTGGTCAAACTCGTTGGGTATGCGGGCAAGCGCCGCCGTGACCGCCGCACGGTAGGCATCGACGCGCAGCTTAAAGTGAGCATTTTCGGCCTGCGCCATCGCCAGCTTATCCGCATTTCCCTGAAATTCGTAGAGCTTTTCCCGCGACTTATAACCGATGCCCACAACGGCGACTCCCACAAGCCCCTGGATGATCGTCTCTCCCGTCGCGAAGTCGTCCTCGGTGGGCCAGTCGCCGATCATGCGGAACCCAAGCCCGACAACGGCGTTCAGGGCGCGTTCCGCTTCGCTCGGCTGTTTTTCGAACTCCGCCATGAACTGGGCATATCCCGAACACGACCGGGCCAGCTCGCGAACGCGTGCATAGTTCCCTAAATCATTGGGGAAATCGCGCCGAAAGTGCCAGGCTGCCTCCAGAAGTTTCGGAACGCTGTCGGTATAACGCGGCGCCTCAAATCGCGGTGCCCGGTTGCCGTCCTCGACAAGATCGATGGCGCGGCGTCCGCTCTGTCGGGCGGCGTCGTTGCGCACTGCCTGACGCCGCATCTCTTTCTCTGGCTCCGTGGCATTCGGGTTACCGCTCGGGCCGGTCAGGCTGTAGGGCGCGTACCGGAACAGAATCCCGGCCTCCTCATAAAGCGGCCAGGCATTGGCTCTATCCCGATCGGCGGCTTGCCGGAGATACCCCAGCGCGAGGGACCATTTGTCGATGTTTTCTAAAGAGGTCGCTGCTGCCGTGCGATTGTAGAGCAGGTACGCCAGGTTGGCGTTTTTCCCCGCGCTAAGCTCCAGCGCCTTTTTGTAGGCGTTATCGGCTTCCTCACCTGGTTCCAAGGCATCGGCTCTGGCCTGCCAGAGGAGCGCATTCTGCGGTGCGAGGGCAGTGGCTTTCTCGAAGGCATCCGCAATCTCCTTCTTCGAGGGAATCCCTTTCACGACGAACAGTCCCACGGCTTCCTCATCACTCTCCGACGGGGTCAGATAACGGCGCAGGAGACGCATTCCCCAGCCTTCTATATAGTGCGCATCCGCCTTTTCCGCAGGCGTTTGAGCGAGGGCTATCCCTTGTTTCCACGCAGCGGCCGCTTTCGCAGTGAGTTCTGCCAGGCGTTTTTCCGTCTGCACTCGGGTTAGCAGGAAGGGCTGGGCATCGTCCTTG
>JAZKEA010000543.1:0-4482 GCA_040387315.1 Armatimonadota bacterium
CACGATCCCCGACTCCTCTGGCCGGATACCCTGGATATCAGCCGCGACGGTTATCTGTATATCATCAGCAATCAGCTTCATCGGCAGGGCGGCTACAATGGGGGTAAGGACCGACGGGAGAAGCCCTTTCTGCTGACGAGGATCAAAATCGATGCAGGTCCGGTCCTTCTGCAAAAGCGCTAACCGCGTGACACGGAAGCTGCGGGGTAGAGCAAGCCGTCCTGCCGCGCAGACGGTATAATGCCCGTGGCGGTACCGCTGAAGGCGGCTATTGCCGAAAGTGTAGAGGAGAAGCGAACGTTTGGAGAAGCTGCCCCCCGGCAAACTGCGCGTTATCCCGCTCGGCGGAGTCGGTGAAATCGGAAAGAATATGTACGCTTACCACGTCCTCGATCAGATTCTGGTCGTGGACTGTGGCCTCAAATTCCCCGATGAGGACATGTTCGGCGTCGATGTCGTCATTCCGGACGTCCGCTGGCTTGTCGAAAACAAAGAAGCCGTACAGGCTGTCGTTTTGACCCATGGTCATGAAGACCACATCGGGGCGCTTGGCTATGTCATGCCGCAGCTTCCCGGTGTTCCGGTCTATGGCCCACGCCTCGCGCTGGGTCTGGCAAAAGGCCGGCTTGCGGAGCGTCGCGTTCTGGATCAAATGATTCTGCGTGAGTTCGTCTCGGACGACGTCATCCAGGTCGGCCATTTCGTGATCGAACCGATCCAGGTATCCCACTCGATCCCGGACTCGTTCGCGCTGGCGATCCGAACCCCGGCAGGCAACATCATCCATACGGGCGACTTCAAGTTCGACCAGACACCGGTTGATGGACGCCTGTTCGATGTCGCCAAACTGGCGCGTATCTCAGAGGAGGGTGTTCTCGCTCTTGTCTCCGATACGACCAATGTGGAGCGGCCCGGTTTTGTGCCAAGCGAACGGATTGTCGGTCAGACCTTCGAGCGTATTATCCGCGAAGCCGAGGGCCGCGTCATTATCGCCTCGTTTGCGAGCCAGATACACCGCATGCAGATGGCGGTTGACAGCTCGGTCAAGCTAGGTCGTAAAGTGGCGACAATCGGTCGGTCGATGTCACAGAACTTCGAGATGGCGCAGAGCCTCGGCTACCTGACCGCCCCGGACAATGTGCGCATCAAGGCGGACGACATCAGCTCGATCAAGCCCAAGGATCTGTGTATCCTGACGACCGGTTCGCAGGGGGAGCCTCTAGCGGGCCTGTCACGCATGGCCTCCGACGAGCATCGCCAGGTCCGTATCCAGGAGGGTGACACCGTCATCCTGTCCGCCTCGCCGATCCCAGGGAACGAAGACGCCGTCTGGCGGGTCGTCAACCGTCTGATCGCCCGTGGCGCGAACGTCATCTACGACTCGCTGGCACCTGTCCATGTCTCGGGCCACGGCAACCAGGAGGAGCTGAAGCTCGTCCTGAACATCGTCAACCCGCAGTATGTGATCCCGGTCCACGGCGAGCACCGGATGCTTTCTCTGTACGCCCGCATCGCCGCCGACATGGGCTGGCTGAAAGACGACATCTTCCAGCTGGAGATCGGCGACGTTCTGGAACTGGACCCGACACGCGGAAAAGTCGTGGACCGTATTCCGTCCGGGGCAGTTCTGGTCGACGGGTCGGGTACCGCAGGCATTCATGAGGTCGTCCTTCGGGATCGTCAGCACCTCGCCGAGGACGGCTTCGTCGTCGTCGTTGCCGCTCTGAGCGCGGAGACAGGCGAGCTCATTTCCGGCCCGGATATTCTTTCCCGAGGCTTTGTTTACATGGACCAGAACGCCGAGCTTATTGCCGGCGCAACGGCTCATGTCAAAGAGATGCTGACCAATCTCCCCGGAACCGGTCCCCGCGCCACAGATGCCCTTCAGTCGGACATTCGTCAGTCGCTGAAGAAGTTCCTGGAGAAGCGGACGAACCGCCGCCCCCTCATCCTGCCCCTCGTCATGGAGTTGTAGCGCCCCCTGTTTGGCCCTCACCCCCTGCCCCTCCTTCGCGGGGGGCAAGGGGTGGGAGTCTGAATTCGCTTAAATCTCCCCCGGCTTGATATCCGATAAAAACGCCCCATCCTCTGCTATCCGCACCCGACCAAACGACACAAGCCGAAAACGTTCAGCGGCGGTCGGTGAGGGCAGTGGGGCGGAAAGAACAATCTCCTCGCGCTCCGGGTCCAGACGCAGAAATCGCCCCACGCACAGCAGACGTCCGGCGGCATCATGGAGACCGAGATAGGTGTTGGAGTACGCATCGAGCGATAAGACGCGAACCGTACGTGCCCCGAAATGCTCGGCGACCGGGGTCGCGCCGCTCTCCAATCCCCCCTGGGCCTGGGGGCCACGAAGAAACAGCGTCAGAGTCCCCTCCGCTTTCTCCGCATACACGGCGGGCAGATGCAGCGCATTTCCGGCCCACTGCACCAAGTGCGGCGGGATCTTGTCCCCGGTTCCAAGTGTCGCGCCGACGGTCGATACCTGCGAGAGCGGCAGCGTGACTTCTCGGGCCTTTGACAACGCCTGAGACAGACGGGCGAGGCGGCGGGTTTGACGCAGTGTGGTGGATTTTCGTCCGACAGACTCGGGCGTCGGGAGCAGCAGCGTCTTCGCCCCGCTGACCGCGCCTGTTACGGTTAGCAGACCATCCAACTCGTTGTCTTTTGCGATCCCCAGAACCAGATTGGGCTGGGATGCCTGCGCTTTCGCCGCTTTGAGACGGCGTGCCGCCGGTCCCGCGATAAAGCCCGTGGTATCGATAAGAATCCGCTGTGCCCCTCGACCGCGAGCCCACTGAACCGCCTGAGCCACCGCCACGACCTGCTCCAGCGCAACCGATACCGGGGCGAATGCGCCCACGAAAAAGACGGCGGCGGGCTTGAGATCGTGCAGTTTGACGGCATCGGGTGTCGCCCACGCCCCCCCAACGGTTCCGGGTGGCCCGATCTCACTCTGGCCGATGTCGGCATCAATGATCGCGACTCGCTCGAATTCGGCGGCGAGCAGTCGCGCCGCTACCGTCGTAAAGGTTGTCTTTCCCCGGTCTGTTCCCCCGATAAGCAGGGCAGCCCCCCCTTCCGGTAATTGCCGCAGCGCCTCAAGACCCTGCAGCCATTCCGGGGGCATAACGTTGGAAGCAGTCGTCACAGTCATCCTCTTATTATAGTCGGAAAACGAGTAAAGGATTAAGTCTGCCGGGTTTACGGGAAAAGCAGTAAGGAGGAAACAAAACTATGACGAATCAAGTAGGCAGTGGCGCGGCAAATGCGCCGGGACAGGATGCACGGAAGACCGAGAGTGGTACGGTCGCCGAGGAGATGGACAGCTTTGATCGCGACCTGCATGGCGAAGATCGTGCCGGACAGCATGCAGGTGTGGGTAACACTCGGAACTACACCGCCTATGATGTGAAGGAACTTCACGAAAAGATGCCGGACTTCGATAACGGCGAGCTAAAGCGGATTCCGGTCCTTGCGCATGGTGAGCGCCTGGAGCAGGGCGGGGTATACCTGGATCTCTCCGAAATGGAAACGGGCGCATTTACGGCTCAGGGCAGTCGCGTTGCGGAAGATCCGCACCTTTACGTCGCCAAGGTCCAGTGCGACTACGAACTGTGGAATAAGCTCACCGGCAAGACGGTATAACAATAGTCAATAAACTGCTGTTGGAGCTGTGGAAGAGGAAGAAGTCATTAACGCGATTGAACGTCACACGGAGGTGTACTCCAAGCCGGGTCTTCCCCCCTTCCAATACTTTTCCATCGGTACGAACCATCGTCTCTGGCATGGGCGTAACCCGCTGACGGCGATTGATATTGAGACTCTGGCAAACTCCTGCGGAATCACGCATATCCTGGATCTGCGTGAACCGCAGGAGTGGGCTTCGGCTGGACGTTTCGGCGGCGAGGCTATCGCTGAGATCGAATCCTGTGGTATCGTCCGACTTAACGTCCCCGTCAAAGACACGACACCGCCCGGAGATGCCGACTTCGCGAATGCAGTCGCATTTCTGGATGCGGCTTTTGCTCTGCCGGACAGCCGTATTTATGTACACTGCCGTTACGGACGGGAGCGCACCGGCACCGTCCTGATGGCATGGCGCGCCCTGCACGACGACACCTCGTGCGATGCCGCGCTGGCGGCGCTGAACGCCGAGGGAGCGCAACTTTCCCCTTTGCCACACCAGCGTCTCGAAGCGCACCGCTGGGTAATCCGACAACGGGACGCGGCAGCGCCTTAAAGGGCTTTTCGAAGCTCGCCTCGCAGTTCCATCAGCAGAAAGCCGAGCCGGTTTTTGCCTGTTCCGTCGCGCCCAATACCCCAGTAAGCGTCCCCAGGCGCGTTCTCGACGATCTCCTCGCTACCAGTTGACAGCAGCAGTTCCCGAAGAGACACATGAGTGGCAAATTTTGCCTGAAGCGCACGCCGCATAACGTCCTCTTTTACCTCGTTCCAGTCCGTGCGCAGAGGACGGCA
>JAZKEA010000543.1:4492-9945 GCA_040387315.1 Armatimonadota bacterium
AGTCGCGCAGGTCGTTGATCACGATGCGCGTGACCCGGGCGTTGAGCTCCTCGATCATGTTGCGCAGCAGGTCGTGCGTCATCGGCCGGGGCGTGGTGACGTTCTCGAGCTGCAGGGCGATGGCGTTCGCGACCTATCTCGGCACAACGCATCGGCCGGGACGCGTTCAACACCGCCTCAAAATCGTCCGGCGAATGGACGAACTTCTGCGCCTGAAAGTAGTGCTCGCTCGTAGGCCAGTCCTTACCATCCAGAGTGAATCCATGACGGGAAAAATTGGAGAATCCGCCATACGGCTCTTCCCGGTCACTGTAAAAATAGATCGCCATTCGTGTTTCCTCTACAGTAACTATATCGCTTCGATGATCCAGGTGATCAAACAAAGCAGCCGTAAAAGAATACAACCGATTCCGCTTATTCACGACGCACATATTAGAGTCCGGCACATTTATTGCAGATAGCAATGGACAAATCAGGCGGTGTTAGGATATTGTATGCCTGTCAGGTAAAATTGATTTTATCGCCTCTGTGCGCACCCGCGAAAGCAATTCTGCGCATCAATTCAGGGTTTGCTGGGTAGTTCGTCGCTCCATTGCGCCCTTCTCGGTCGTTGTTCCCTGTTGTCCCGGACGTACCGATTCGGTGCGCCGGTAACCGATACCTGGAGGTATATTCATGCGCATCGCTGCACCATTCGCTGTTACGCTCGCCCTATCCCTGGTCGGCATCAGCCTTCCCGCGCACGCTTCCCTGTTCGATTTCGAGGACCAGACACCGACGTTCACGTCTCCCCCGAATACCTCGCGGCCCGGTTCGCTTCCGTCGCTAACCATGGTTAAAGACGGTCTTCAAGTCACTATCTTCCGCAACAACACGGCGTTCTTTGACCTGGTCTCCAACACAGGCAGCCAGGGCAATAAGCCGGCCTCTTACCAGAGTGTCAGTCTCGACCCCTTCTTAAATCTTAGCGGCTTTTTCATCGCCACCTTCTCGGAAGCGGTCACCTCCATCAGCATAGACATGGGAGATTATAACGGTACCGCCGCGTCTCCTGGTGACATTGACAATCTGTTTCTGACCGCGTTCAGCGGTGTAGGCGGCACGGGAACACAACTTGCCCAGGCAACTGGAACGAATGACAATGCCGTTCTGACCGCGGGGTTCACCTCACAAACGCTCGTCGTGTCCGCCACCGGAATCCGCAGCATCGCCTTCGGCGGCGGATCAACCGCTTTCCCGAACAGCGTTTTCTATGACAACCTGAATGTCACCATTGCGGCCCCCGAACCAAGCTCTCTCGCTTTCGTCCTGTCTGTCATAGGAACGGCAGGTATGGTGCTCCGCAAGCGCCGCAAATAGCAGTACCGTTTACTCAGACACAAGCAGCAGATTATTCCACTTAAGATGATAGTAACCATGCCCATTTAATTCGGGGAAGATGATGAAGCTTTTCGCCTCGGGAAGACTCAATATAAACAGTGGTTGACAAAATAATTCCGTGCCGTCAATACTGAGGAATCGGAAGGCTTGTTTTCTCGAAACGGTACGAAAGCGGGGCATGTATGGAACGGATGCTGTTGTTCGCATCGCTGCTGATTGGCGGACTGGTCTGGCTGGTGGGAAGTCTTCGCCCCGTGTCACCAGGACCGGCTTCTGCCGGTCCCTGGAAATCGCCTCTGGGCTTTATTGCTCTGGTACTTCCGGTTCTCGGCTTTCTTCTCAGTCTGCCTACAAACCCGCCCCTTTTCTCGGCAGGTCAGGGAATGGGAATCGGATTTCTTATCGGGGGTGCGGCGGCGCTCCTCGCGGCAGGTTCCGTGTTCCGACAGCATGGAGCAGGCGGCATTGCAGCGTCCTCAGGCATCGCCTGTGCGGCAACGGCTCTCGCGCTTCTCTTTCTGCGTGCCTCGCTCATCGACGCCCTGCTTGGTCTGGCAATCGGCTGGCTGGCGGTAACATTTCCGCTCTATCTGTCAGTGTCTGGGAAATCAGACGACGAGTCGGACCATTCCCGCAACCTTGCCGCAGGGGTCGGTTTTGCCGTGGCGCTTTGCGGGACAGCGGCATTGGGCGCCTGGCGTGCCGAACTGACCCCTGCCCTCGCCCGAACCACCTGGAGTGCCGCAGCGATCCTCTTTGCTGCCGTGGGATCGCTTGCCGCCCTAGCGGCGCAGTTCGCGCTTCCCCAAAATCTTCTCTCCGACAGCACCAAAGCGACGGGGCGGGCGCTGGTTCCTGCCCTTATCTTCGCGGTTCTCGGCGGCATTGCGCTGAAGCTTTTTTCCGTCAAGATCGCCCCCGAGTCGCGCCTGTTCCTGGTAGGTCTCGCGGGCCTGCTGGTCTGGCCCGCTGCCCTGTGGCTTCTGCGTGATGCCGATGCCAGGGACTCGTCCCGAAATCCCCGCTCCGCTCTCGGAGTTCCGCCACTAGCCGTGCTTCTCGTCGCGGCAGGTTTCGTCGCATCCTATCAAATGCTCCAGGGGTTTGGGGCGGGTGTTTACGTGCTTGCCCTGTGGCTTTCGGCAGCAATATCGCCCCGCAGGCTCGAGTCGGAGATATCGCTTCTTCTGTTTGCCACGGCACTGGTTCTTTATCGTGTCTTCGCCACGCGGTTTAACGACGACCTGCGCGGTGTCACACTCACGGATCAGTACGCGCTGTTCGGGCTGATCTTTGGCGCGCTGCTTCCGGGGATAATGGCATCTCTTGTGGGACGTCGCCCGGCTGTGGGCGCTGGAGGGGTGCTGACCCTGGTCCTGGCTGGGACTCTGGCACTGCTCGCACCCGCCGCGATCGTTCTGCTATTCGGTGGTAAAAGCGCACTGGCTCTGCTCCTCGGACTTGCTCTTGGCACGGTACAGCTGCTGCGGGGCGTCGGTAATGGCACCTCTGACTTTTCACAACTGCCGGGTCTCTTTACACTTTCCGTTTCCCTCGCGCTCTGCCAGTTCACCGGCAAGATCCTGCCGCTCACTGAGATGACGCGCCTGCACAAAGTGCAGCTTTTGGGCTGGCTGATCGCAGGTATTGTGGCCGCACTGGTACTTGCGGACGTGACCACGCGCTCGCGTCGCGACACGGAAACGGGAGAGGTCCAATGAGCGCGGACACCCTGCGGAGGACATCGTTCCCTCTGGCGGCCTCGCTGGCGGCACTTATCCTGACAGGGCTTCTGCTCGCGTTCCTTTTCACAACGGAAACCCCCACCGGTCGCGTCACCGGACATGTGACGATACGCGAAACAAAAGCGCCTCTCGCGGATACCGATATTTACCTGACTCCCGCCGTGGAGAAGGAAAAAGATCCGGATATGACGACGGATGCGGCGGTCCCCGTCCTGATGGATGACAGACGGACGCACCGCCGCACCCATACCGATGCGGAAGGGCGGTTCAGTCTACTTCATGTTCCGACGGGGAAATACACCGTCTCCGCCGTGTCCCGAGCGCATCGCAGCGAAGCCCTGCCGGTGCTGGTCGCGGAAGCGAAGACAGCGACAGTGGAAGTGTCTCTCAAGCGTTCGGAACCGGACCTCACCGTCGCCACCCATCAGCAGGTTTTCGCGACATCAGAAAGTCTCGTGCTGCCGATCCGGGGCTACGTTGATGCGCGTCCCAACGGCGCGAAGGATACCATTCAGGTTCGGGTCTACCAGACACGGCTGTCCAATGTCCTGCGGAACGGCGATGCCGCCGACGCACTGGACCGGATTGGGCATACCTGGGAAGAACCGCTGCCCCATCTCCCCGCCTCTCTGCTCCGTCCTGGAGCCGACATTCCTGCCCCTACGCTGGTGGTGGATCGGTCTCTGCCTATCACGGAGGCGGATCGCGAAGGATTCTTCCATAAACGGATTCCGCTGGGCATAAAGGGGGCCGGGCTCTTTCTGATCGAAGTGGGCCACGGAAAGAAATCCGTCACCTCCTGGCTTCTGGGCACGGATACCGCGCTGGTGGTGAAGCGGGCGCGCGAGCAGATGATCACCTACACCGCCGACCTGAAGACCGGCAAGCCCGTGGCTGGGGCCAGCATCCGTCACTACTGGCAGGGCCGTGTCGCCGCCTCCGCTCTGTCGGACGCGAATGGTATTGCCGCGCTGACCGTCCCGATCGCCACCGACCCGGATGCGAACCGACGGCGTCCGCTGACAGTGTCAGTTCGCGGGAACGACGAAGCGGTCCTCAGCCGCAACAACAGCTTCTACGAAGAGAGCGGCGCGTATGTCGTTCACGCGTACACGGACCGGACAATCTATCGCCCCGGTGACACGATCTCCTACAAGGCGATCGTTCGGCGCAAAGACGGCACCGGTTACACGGTCCCGCGCGGCGTCCCCGTCGAGATCGAAGTCCGTGACCCCACCGGAGAGCGATTGGTGCGCGAGGCAAAGGCGACAAACTCCCATGGCTCCTTCGATGGCTCGCTGACGCTCTCTCCGGAATCACCAAGTGGCTCTTATAGCGTCGTGACAAATGTGGGCGGAGAGACCTACACCTCGGATATAACCGTCGCCTCCTACCGGAAACCCGAGTTTTCCGTGACGGTCACTTCCGCCAAAAAGCGCTACGTCCGCGGCGATCAGGTAGAAATGACCGTGGAAGGAAAGTTTTACTTCGGCGCGCCAGTGGCGGGCGCGAAGGTTCACTACTCCGTCTACCGGGACTCCGATTGGGCGGCGGAATACGGCGGCGGAACAGGTTCGGATTCGGAGGACGACGAAGAAGCCTCGCTGGGGCGGGAGTCCTACGGCGGCTACTACGGCACCACGGTTCTGGAAGGTGACGTTACCCTAGGCGACGATGGTAAAGCCACGGTAAGTTTCCCCGCCGATGTCACCGCGAAGGGTATCGACGGCAGCGAGGAGAACGACGATAATTCTAAGAGCAAAACCACAGCCCCGGAAGATGTCCCGCAGGCGCAGATTTATACGCTAACGGCTTCTGTCACCGACAATGCCCAGCGTGAGGTGAGCGGCGAGGGTGCGGCGCGTGTCTCCTCGGGTGACTATATAGTCAGCGTGTCTCCGGAGGGTTATCTGGGCACACCGAACAAGGCAAGTTCAATTGTCGTGCGGACACGAGATCACAATGGCAAACCCGTCACCGGCGTACCGGTCACTCTCACCCCTTCCTACTCCAACTGGGATGAGAAAAACAAAGAGTACAAAAACGAGGTTCTGACGCCAGTGACGGGTACGACAGGCGAGGATGGAACAGCAATTCTCTCTGTCACACCGCCCCGCGCGGGTGATCTCCGCATGTCGGCAAAGGCGACAGACAAAAGCGGTCGTGACATTTTCGCCCGATCTTACCTATGGGTGTCCAGTGACAGCGGCGGGGACATGAATACCCAGTACAGCGACCTCTCTCTGCTGACGGATAAACGCCGCTACCTTCCTGGCGAGACCGCGCGGGTACTGGTGAACACATCCCGGACGGGGCAGACGGTGCTGC
>JAZKEA010000544.1:0-2006 GCA_040387315.1 Armatimonadota bacterium
CCAGACGCGATGCCTCTTTCTGCCAGCTGTCATAGGTCGAGGTAAGTGTGATCTGCGACTGCTGAAGCGAAGTGAAGGCGGCGATCTTGGACTCGACCGCGCGGTCGTCAGCGTCCTCGGGGGCAAGCTGCTGGTTTATATAGGCGGCAAGACCCATCTTCCGAATGCGCGCCACATCACCGGGCCGTGGGCCGTAACCAAGGCGATTGAGCACATGGAGAATACGCTGATTTTCCGTAAGCGCCGGTTTGATGGATGCTGCCGCCGCGGAATCCTTTGGTGAGTTTTTGGGTGGTGCCGCCCACAGTGCGCCCGCATCTAACGCAGCAGGCAGAGTGATAACCGAAAGAGCCAGAGCTACTGGAAGTGTTCGTTTCCGCGACATTGACAGACCTCACACAAAATTTAGTCAGGAAGAGACGTGCCACCGCTCGGGCATACCATCCCTGTACGGCATGACGCCATGAAAGGCAGGTTTGTTCAGATTAAAGACAAGCGGCAGAAAATATTTGTCTCCGGGCCACAAATCAAGCTCGCCCTCCACAAGGCGAGAGACCGGAGTCCAGCAGAGCGTACCTTCGTGGTTTTCACTAAGTGGAGTGCCAGTCCATTTGGTAATCACGAAGATAAAGCCGAACCAGTCCTCACCGTTTTTGCCGAAGCCCGGCCAGCTGACCGTGCCACGCAGAATCATCTCATCTGCCTCGATACCGGCCTCCTCGCGGATCTCACGGCGCATCCCGGCAACGATATCTTCGTCCCGTTCCAGCTTGCCGCCTAATCCGTTGTACTTGCCGTAGGCGGGATCATCGGGGCGCGTATTACGGTGTATCAGCAGAACCTCGTTAGCATCTGCGGATAGTACGTAGCCAAGGGTGGCGAGAATCGGTGTATAGGCGGGCATAGACTATTTTCAGTATACGCGAAAATAGTCCCTTAGAGACCGTAACCTTTCCGTTCACCACGCGTCTTGCTAGTAGCAGTTTCCCGGTGGAGTAAAATGATGCGACTACGACGACCTTCAACAACTGGCGACGATGCCACGACATCACAGGCGGAAAGAAGACGAAGACGTCTCTGGATCGCCGCCGATATAGCGGCGGTCGCTGTGATAGGCAGCCTCGGATGGCGCTGGCTGAACGTCGTGCCAAGCGTCCCTATTCCTGCTCCACCCCCCCTGCCCAGCCCAAATGCGTTTGATACGTTTACGCGAGCGAGCAGCCTGATCGTAGATGAAAAGACAGTGGGAGCGGCAGCCAGTGGCTCTCTTCCGCCTGAACGGAATGAGGTGCCATACTCCAATGCCGAAAAAGCGGCTGTGCTCGCCGCCAATGCGGAGGCCGTGGCACTGCTCCGATCCGGTTTCTCCCAGCAATATCAGAACCCGACCCGTCGGACTCTCGACGCTAAATTCGAAGAACTTGCGCGATTTCGTGAGATGGCGCGTCTGCTTAGCCTGGAAGGCCAGGTCCGCGAGACGAACGGTGACTTCGGAGGTGCGGCAGAAAGCCGACTGGATGCCATGCGGCTTGGGATCGAGATTCCACGCGGTGGTAACCTGATCCATTTTCTCGTTGGAATAGCCTGTGAATCAATAGGACGCCGCTCACTCTGGGCTCTGACGGACAAATTTAGCGCCGATGAGGCTCTTGCCGCCGCGAAGCGTCTGGAAGAAATGAATGCGCGCCGCGTTCCCGTTGCGGACCCTGTTCAGGAGGAAAAATGGACCGGGAAAGCAGGTATGCTGAAAATTCTTCCGAAGGGCGTCGCGCTGAGTTCATCGCCGCCGTTCCTGAAGACAAAATCAGGCATTATTGCAGATCACAGTGCTTATATGGATGCTTTTTTGATACGGGTTCGCCTTCCCTATGCCGTCGCCGCTCGGTCCACTCCCCCTCCGGTACCGAACGACACGATTAATGCAATTCTTTGCCCGACCTTTGAGGGGGTGCGAATCAAAGAGGCGGATACAAAAATGCAGAACAGCCTTCTTGTATCAGCGCTCG
>JAZKEA010000545.1:0-4408 GCA_040387315.1 Armatimonadota bacterium
GGCAGGGCGGGCATCGCCTGCCATCCCAGCGTCGCGTCGAACTTGTAGACTTCGACACCCACGCCGCCGCGGCCGATCACTTCCGCTTTGCCGTCCCCGTCGATATCCGCACACTGGATCGTCGTGTAGTGATCGGGCCGCGTCCAGAGACCATTGCCCGGAACATCGGACCAGGCGGTCAGACGGGGTAATGCATACCAGCCCAGGGCCGGGTCCCGGGACGGATCGTACTTGTACGCTTCCAGACCCTGCCCACCGCGTCCGATAAGTTCGGCTTTGCCGTCTCCGTCGATGTCAGCGCACTGGATCGTGTTGTAATACTGCGGCTTGTTCCATCCCGAGGCGTCAGAGAAAATGATGTTCGGCGGCGGGAGCATCTTCACCCATTTTGGCACCGTGGCGCTGGCGTCGTATTTGAATATCTCTATGCCCTGCCCACCGCGTCCAATCAGTTCGGCTTTGTCGTCTCCGTCGATATCCGCCAACTGGATAGTCGAGTAGTACTGCGGCTGGTCCCAGCCATAGCTATCCCGCCAAAGCCCGCCCTTGTCGAGCGCCCGTGGCTCCGCCATCGAACCCCACTGTCCCGTTTCGGGGTTGTACTTGTTGACATGAATCCCGCCCGGACCACGAACAATCATCTCATCGCGACCATCACCGTCGATGTCAGCGCTCTGAAAGGTTTTGGGGAAGTTGCGGTATCCCGCCTGAATCGTCTGGTAGTACTCCGGTTTATCCCACGGACCATCCGTATAGTACGGGAACTGCTGCCGGGCGGGATCCGTGGCAGTACCACCAACTTCTTCCTGGAAGAACACAGGTTTAGGAACGGCAGCCAGGCTGGTCTTTGGCGCTCCCATCTCGGTTCCTGCGACCAGCAGGAGCGTGATCGCGCTAAAACCCGCTCGCTGCAGCACCTCACGCCGAGAAAGTCCAGCAAGTGCAGCCGCGGCGCGGACCTCTTCCGTATCGCTCAGGCGGCGTTTCATTTCATTAATGTCATCCACGTCGTTCATAGTTTAACTACACCTTTGTGTCTGCGGCGGCATAAACCTGTCCCCTGACCACCTTTTTGAGGATCAGGGGACAGGTTTATCTACGAGAGAAACTCTTCGTCGAGGAAGTCGTAACCATCGGGAACATCATCGGGAGTAACAATCTTGGTGATCTCCCGAATAATGCCGATAACCGGCTCCATCGAGACGGGGGGATTGCCGGGCGTAATCACAAAGCGCGTGTCGGTATTGGTCTGAACCACCAGAACGGCTCTCTTTTGTGGCAGATAAAACGCGGCGGTGTTATAGCCGGGCAGAGAGCCGGTGTGACCGATCCAGCCGTGGTAATACCCGATGCCCACACCGTACTTGAAAGTCGGAGAACCGTAGGGGGCCCAGGTCAGACGTTCCCGCTGCATCTCAGCCGACAGAAGCGTCCCCTCGCCCAGCGCCCTTGCCCATACCTTCATATCTTCCAGATCAGAGATCATCATCCCGGCAGCGCCCCCCCAGGACGGATCCCAGAATGTGGAATCCACTTCCCGATCATCGAGCGTCTGCTCGGTATAACCGTGCGCCAGGGGCGAAGGCATGCTCGCATTAGTCGGCCAGGACGTGTTGTTCAGACCGAGGGGGGCGAGAATCCGCTGTGCGACAAAATCCTCGATCTTGATTCCGCTGACCTTTTCCACGACCAAGCCCAGGATAAGCGTGTTCGAGTTGCAGTACTCGATACTGCTTCCCGGCGGCTCAAACGAGAACTTCTGGGGATTGTTAAAGCCGTAATCCAGCAGTTCCCGCGCGGTGAAACGGCGCTGGGGATTCTGAAAAAAGGCGTTCAGCCAGGTTTCCGTCGATGTATAACTGAACAGGCCGGACGTCATATTCGCCAGCATGCGCAAGGTGATATTAGCGCCGTTTGGAACGAAATCGAGATACTTTGCGACGGGGTCGCCGAGATTGAGACTTTTTTCGTCCGCCAACTGCAGAATCGCGGTGACGACGAAGGTCTTTGTGATACTCCCGATACGGGTGTGCATCCCGGCGACCATGGGCTGCTGCGTCTGCTTGTCGGCGATCCCGACAGAGCTTTCCCAGAGTCCTTCTCCCGGAATAAACAGACTGGCAACGACGCCGGGGATGCCCAACGCCGCACGACTTCGGCTGAGGGCGGAGTCGAGCTTCGCCCGGGTCGCTTCGGAAAACGGGGTTCCGGGAAGGAGAGCGCTGCCGGTTCCCCCTCCGCATCCTTCCAGTCCGATAGAAAGGGCCGACAGAAGCAGGGCCGTCGAACCGGTTTTGCACAGCAGTTCGCGGCGAGTCATGCCGCCCGATGCTGCAGGGTTTAGCTCTTGTGGTGTTCTCATAATGATTTCCAAAGCGTGTAGTGTGTAACGGTGCGCCAACTTTGCGCGGCATCTGCTGAGTAACGTTTCTGCACTGATTCTAAGGGCAAGGCGTACCTCAATCCGTACTCAAATAGGGGTTTTTCCAGCTTTCTTACCAACAAAGTGAGTACGCCGGGTACGTAAGGGGCAGCTGGCTTAGGCGATGTTCCGGTCAGATCGTTACCGTACTTACCAGCTGGTATATTCCGGGAAGAGCAGTTTGCTGAGGCGCAGGAAAAGATCCAGGGACTTGCTGGCATCGTCTGCATCCAGTCGGTTGACATCAATCACGATCACGGCGTCTTTTTCCGGCAGGTACCACATCTCGCTGCTGAAACCGAAGATGGTACCGTTATGGCCGAGAAACTTCCCCAAACGCAGGAGGCCCCCGCCATACTGGGCGTACTCCGGCCCGCCCGCGAAGGACTGCGATCGAAGGCGGTCCGTCTGGGTTGCCGATCGGAGCAGGTCGCCCCTGCCAAGCGCGCGGGCATAGATCCGCAGATCGGCAAGAGTCGATATAATGGCTCCTGCCCCACCGGCTTGGCTGGGATTCAGTATGGTTTTATCGGTGATGTTTCCACTAAGATCCGCACTATAGCCGCGGTTCGGGCCGGGAAGGTCGTTGCCTGTGGGATAGTAGGTATTTGTCATGCCGAGCGGCCCCAGGATATTCCCCTGCAGGAACTGGCTCAGCGGCTGGCCGGATACCCGTTCGACGATTCGCTCCAGAAGCTGGAAGTTGACGTTGTTATAGATCGTCGCCTGATCGGGATCACTCGAATGGCCGTTACTCATCGCCGCCGCTCGGGCGATAGTGTCGTCGATCGTGAGAGACAGAGTTGGATCGGCGAAATACTCCGCGAGAAACGCTGTGTCTATAGAATCGACGATCCCGCTTCGCATCCGCAGCAGGTGATCAATCGTGATCCTATCGGCTTTGGGAAAGTCAGGATACCATTTGGCGAGCTTGTCCGAGACACTCAGTCGTCCCTGGTCTGCCAGAAGATAAACCGCGGTTGCCGTAAAGGTCTTGGTGATGCTGGCAATCCGAAACGGGGTGTCAGCGGTTCGTGCTTCGCCGGTCTGAAGGTTTGCCTTACCGCTTGCCGATGTGTATTGTCCCTGAGAGGGAATGGAGACCGTCAGTGCGACCCCCGGCAGACGCATCGCCGTCATCTGGTCCGCGACGATCCGGTCTATCTGCCGCGTCAGGTCCGGCGACAGTTGCCCAAGCGCGGTGCTGCTGCTCCCGCTCCCGCCACCGCAGCCGGAAGCGAGGGAAATAAGGGGCAGTGCCCCGGCGGTCAGCAGTCCCCGCAAGCCATAGGATAATCCGCACGACAACAAAGATCTTCGGTTCATAAATGTTTCCTGATTCCCCCATCCGTTCGAGGTAGCTGTGCCGCTCAGGGGACTTTGACGCGGAAGCTTCCGCCGTATGTCCCGCCCAGGTACTGGCCGGACAGGCGCAGCACTACGGCGCTGCCAGCCGCGCCGACACTTGCCGGGAAGCGGACCCGCATCTCCCGCTCCTGCCCGGGAGCCAGGTGCTGGTGCCGGGAGGGAGGGTTGATCGCCTGACTGCTCTTGAGCTGCGCCACGGTAAGCTCGACGTTCGATGCCCCGGTCAGACCGGCATTAGTGATCGTGAAGCTTGCCACGATGTCGCCCGTCCCTGATTCCCGCGCCAGGACCAGATCATGAATTCGCAGATCCACCCCGAGCGACTTCCGCAGCGGCTCTGGAGTCAGGGGCGGGTTTTCTGAGAAGGCCGTGTAGCGCAAGGGGAGCATTGGCCAGCCATTGCGCCCCTCGAAAACATCGATGACCGGCACTGCCAGTGGAAAGATCTTGTCGTCCTGGATTGGCTTGAAAAGGAGGTCGAGCGTCGCCACGGGCGGGAAGTCGAATGACGATGTACTGCCGGTAGCCAGCCAGTATTCATAGGTCCATTTATCGGGACGGGGAGACGCTGGATCGTGGTAAACATACGCGCTGGGATAGGTGCTGGACGGCCCGTCA
>JAZKEA010000546.1:0-10575 GCA_040387315.1 Armatimonadota bacterium
AGAGTCGCCGCCTTTTGCACTGTTTATGGATCTACTTGAACCGGCGCATGACTATAACGGCGTTGTGCCCGCCGAATCCGCTGTTGTTAGAGACAACCACATCGACGTTTGCTTTACGGGCCGTGTTCGGGACATAGTCGAGATCACAGTCCGGATCGGGCGTCTCGTAGTTGATGGTCGGCGGCAGGATGCCCTCATCAATGGCGAGAACGGCGGCGATAGCTTCGATCGCTCCGGCTGCCCCAAGCAGGTGCCCGGTCATCGATTTAGTGGAGGAGATGGCTACCTTATACGCATGTTCGCCGAACGTGGCTTTCAGCGCCCCGGTCTCCGCCTTATCGTTCATGGGCGTAGAGGTGCCGTGAGCATTGATATAGCCGACCTCCTCGGGAGCGACACCGGCATCCCGAAGCGCGTTCTCAATGGCTCGCACGACCCCGCGACCGTCCGGAGAGGGCTGGGTAATGTGGTAGGCATCGCTGCTCATACCATAACCGACCAGTTCGCCATAGATGTGGGGAGCGCCGCGCTTCTCGGCGTGTTCCAGCGTCTCCAGAATAAGGACGCCTGCCCCCTCACCGATCACGAAGCCATTTCGGTCCGCCTCAAAAGGCCGTGACGCCTTCTCCGGGTTGTCGTTATACTTGGCGGTCATCGCTTTCATATTGCCGAAGCCCGCGACACCGGTCATAGTGACAGCGGCTTCCGTACCGCCCGCGATCATAACATCGGCATCCCCGCGCCGAAGGATCTCCAGGCTATCGCCAATGGCGTTCGCACCCGTAGCACAGGCGGTCACCACCGTTGAACCCGGTCCTTTGGCCCCGGTCAGGATCGACACCTGCCCGGTCGCCATATCGGCGATCATCATGGGAATCAGAAAAGGCGAAACCCTATTCGGTCCCTTTTCGATCAAAATCCGCATCTGATCTTCGAGCGACTGAAGGCCACCGATACCTGACCCGACGATGACTCCGACGCGTTCCGCGTTCTGGTCATCGATGGTGAATTTCGCGTCTTCCAGAGCGAGCTTTGCCGCAGCCACACCGAACTGCGCGAAGCGGTCCATCCGCCGGGCTTCTTTGGCGTCCATGTAATCGGACGGGTCGAAACCCTTCACCTCAGCGGCAATCTTGACGTCGAAGCCGGTACTGTCAAAAAGAGTGATGGGGCCAACCCCGGATTTACCGGAAATCAGCGCCTCCCAGTAGGTCTGCTTTCCGATTCCCAGGGGGGTCACCGCGCCGAGGCCGGTGATGACAATTCGTTTTTTACTGTTGTCGTTGCTCATAGCGGTTCATTAGGTAAGGAAAAAACGGCAGGGGACAGCGCCCCTGCCGTTTAACAAACGACTCCAGAGCCTAAGCGGCCTGTGTCTTGGAGTCAATGTAGGTAACAGCATCGCCGACTGTTGCGATTTTCTCAGCATCTTCGTCCGGAATCTCGACGTCGAACTCTTCCTCAAGGCCCATAACCAGCTCGACGACGTCGAGAGAGTCCGCACCAAGATCATCCACAAACGAAGCCGTCGAGGTGACCTCATCTTCGCTGACTTCAAGCTGAGTCACAACAACCTTCTTCACACGATCAAACGTAGACATTCGCATATACTCCTGAACTGATTAAGATAATCCTACTGATTTGGGGCCGTCCCCAGATAAATACCATCATAACCGCATGGTTAGACAGTCATACCGCCATCCACGGTAATTGTCTGCCCTGTGATATAGGAAGCGGCATCCGAAGCGAGAAACGCCACAATGTTTCCAACATCTTCCGGTGAGCCCAGACGACCCAGTGGAATTTTCCCCAGTGCGGCGTTCTTGAGATCGCCGCTCATCGCATCGGTCATCTGTGTTTCGATAAATCCCGGTGCAACCGCATTCACCGTAATACTGCGCGAGCCAAGCTCACGAGCAACCGTTCGCGTAAAACCGATGATTCCGGCTTTCGAGGCGGAATAGTTCGCCTGACCCGGATTCCCCACCTGCCCCATCACGGACGTTATGTTGATTATACGTCCGGCACGCTGTTTTACCATCAACTTCGCCGCCGCACGCGTACAAAGAAACGTCCCCTTCAGGTTCGCATCCATAACGGAGTCCCACGCATCATCGGTCATCCGAAGCAGCAGGCCATCCTTTGTGATTCCGGCGTTGTTCACCAGGATATCGACACGTCCCCACTCCGTCTTTGCCCGCTCGAAGAGAGTTTCAACCGACGCGCTGTCGGAGACATCGCAGGCGACGGGAATTCCCTGCCGTCCAAGCTGCGTCACTGCCTCAGCCACCGCTTCGGCATCCGTGATGTTTGTTCGAGCCGTGATAATTACGTCTGCCCCGGCCTGCGCAAGCGCGATGGCGATACCAGCACCGATTCCACGCCCCCCACGACCCGCGCCGGTAACAATCGCTTTTTTGCCTTCCAGCGGTACAAGCGTCATACGAGAAGACCCTCCCTGGCAGCCTGCAGCGACGTCATATCACCCACGCTATAGGTCTTTGCCTCCGGGGCGATGCGCTTGATCAGGCCCGCCAGCACGTTCCCCGGACCACACTCGATAAAGGTACCGTAGCCGTCCTGCGCCAGTCGTTCGATAGTCTCGACCCACCGGACCGGTCCCGCGACCTGAGAGGCCAGATTTGCCTTTACCTCTTCGCCTGTTGTCTCATAGTTCGCGGTGACATTCGCAATGATGGGCAGGACAGGATCGCTGATCGCTGTCAGGTTAAGGACACCCTTCATGATAAAAACAGCGGGTTCCATGAGCGGAGAATGAAACGCGCCGGAAACCGCAAGCGGGAGAACCCGTTTGGCACCCTTTTCCTTCAGCAGGAGCGATGCCTCATTGACCGCATTCACTTCGCCACTGATGACGATCTGCCCTGGTGAGTTCAGGTTAGCCATGACGGCGACTCCGACGTGGTTCACCTGCCGACATACTTCAGCGACCACGGCTGCTTCCAGCCCAAGAACCGCAGCCATCGTGCCGGGTCGCGCCGCAGCGGCTTCCGCCATCGCCTCGCCCCGCGCCTTTACCAGACGCGCGCCTGCGGTAACAGACAGCGCCCCTGCGGCGACAAGCGCGGCATACTCGCCGATACTGTGTCCTGCCGAGGCAGAGGGATTAATTCCAACCTCCTGACAGGCAGCGAGCGCAGCCACAGAGACCGCGAACAGCGCAGGCTGCGTGTTCTTAGTCTCCTTCAGCGACTCTTCCGGCCCATTGAAGCACATCTCCGAGACCGAGAATCCGCAGGCGGCGTCCACTTCCGCGAAGACGGCACGTGCCGCAGCCGAGTTCTCAAACAGGTCGCGGCCCATACCAACGGACTGCGCTCCCTGTCCGGGAAAGACAAAAGCCAGCTTCGAGTTACTCATGGAAGGACATTCCCCCACCGGATGACGTTCGCGCCCCAGGTCAGACCGGCACCGAAGCCCACCGTTACCACAACGGAGCCCGGCTTAATCCGGCCCGCTTTCCATGCCTCGACCATCGCAAGGGGAACCGAGGCAGCCGACGTATTTCCATAACGGTCGACGTTCACGAAGACCTTGTCCATCGAGAGGTCCAGACGCTTGGCAGCCGCCGTAATAATACGAATATTTGCCTGATGAGGAATGAAAAGATCGACCTCACCGGCGGTCAGCCCGACGGATGCCAGCGCCTGCAGCGCAGCCTCGCCCATGATCTCGATAGCAAAACGGTAGACCGCCTTGCCGTCCATCATCATGTACTGTTTATGCTGTTCGATCAGCGCCGGGGTCAGCGGATTGCGTGTTCCTCCGGCGGGCACATTCAGAAGGCAGACACCGGAGCCATCCGTACCGAGAATGCTTCCCAGAATCCCCGTATCCGCGGCCTCCGCCTCGGCACCTTCGGCAGCCTGCACGATCACCGCGCCAGCACCGTCGCCAAAGAGGACGCAGGTGTTGCGGTCGGTCCAATCCAGAACGCGGCTCATGACTTCCGCCCCGATAACCAGAACTCGGGAGTAACGACCCGTTTCAACGTACTGCGCGGCGACATCGAGCGCGTAGACAAAACCGGAGCAGACAGCGGCGACATCGAAAGCGGCAGCTTTTTTCGCGCCAAGCCGTTCCTGGACAATCGCGGCAGTGGCGGGAAAAGAACCCATATCGCCGGTGCAGGTCGCGACAATAATGAGATCGAGGTCGGCGGCGGTAAGACCTGCCACGCGCAGCGCCTCTTCGGCGGCAGGAACGGCGAGATCGGACGTCGCCTGCTCGGGAGAAGCGATGCGGCGCTCACGAATCCCCGTGCGTTCCACGATCCACTGATCCGTGGTGGCTACAATAGATTCAAGTTCGCGGTTGGTCAGCACACGCTCCGGGGCGTACAGTCCAAGGCCGGAGATAGTCGCACGGCGGAGTGTTCGGGTGGGTGTCAGCATGGTTCTTACTCGGCCCGCATCCCCTGCAGCGCGGTCTTGACCGCCTCGACATAGCCGGACCGTGCGGCAATCGCCGCCTGGCGGATGCCGTTTGCAATCGCCTTCGCATCGGACCGACCGTGGGCGATAAAGGCAACCCCGTTGACACCGAGAAGCGGAGCGCCGCCGATCTCGGCATAATCGACGCGCTGACGAATCTGCAGAAGCGAATCCAGCAAGACCTTCCGTGTCTCTTCGTTCTCCGCCGCTTTTGCATCCTGGGAAAGGTAAGAAAGAATTAGCTTTACGATGCCTTCTGCCCCCTTGAGCAGAACGTTGCCAACGAAACCGTCGCAGACGACGACATCGACATTACCTTCGAAGACGTGGTTTCCTTCGACATTGCCAGTAAAATTGAGCCTTGGACGTTCCGCGGTGAGCAGTCGGTTCACCTCGCGAACCTGCTCGTTTCCCTTTGCGTCTTCTTCACCGTTGGAGAGCAGGCCGACCCGCGGATTCGAAATCCCCAGGACTTTTTCGGCATAGACGGCACCGAGGTAGGCAAATTGAACAAGCTGGGAGGGGCGACAGTCAACATTTGCGCCGGCATCCACGACTAGTGTTGGACGTCCGGACTCTGTCGGCATCAAGGTGGCAATAGCAGGCCGCTTGATATCCGTGGTGCGGCCAAGAAGCTGGGTCGCCGCCACCATACAGGCCCCGGTATTGCCGGCGGAAAAACAGGCGTGGACGGTTCCCTGCCGCACCAGATCGGTTGCAACGACAAGTGAGGCGTCCCGCTTGTCACGGAACGCTTCCATCGGATGCTCGTCCATCTCGATGACGGTGGCAGCGGGAACGATATGCAGATGAGATTCGGCCAGCGAGGCGGCGGCGGGATAGTGCGCGACGGCTGCCGCAATCTCCGCCTGGATTCGGTCCGGGTCGCCGACCAGAAATACCTCAGTATCATCCGCAGAGGCACCGGCGAACTGTACGGCGCCACGAACGATCTCCGCAGGGGCGTAATCCCCGCCCATTGCGTCTACGGCAATCTTAAGTGGCATTTCTTGAGAGGCGATGTCAACGGACAATGAACGCGTGTTCCTGCAGGGTCGAAATACGGAGGGTCAAACCTTCCGTTGAGTCGAAAGAGAGAAACTGCCCATGCGTGTAGAGACGATAGGGCAGTTGCATTCTACTCAGCGTTGGTTGCTGCCGTCTTTGGCGTCAGCCACTGGCGGCCATTGTAGTAGCCACAGGCTCCGCAGATGTGGTAGGAAAGGCGCGGTGCATGGCAGCGAGGACACTCGCCGACTGCGGGCGGGGTCAGTTTGTAGTGGGTTCGGCGCTTCGCCTGGCGCGTACTGGAATGGCGTCTCTTGGGTAGTGGCATGGATTCTTATTTGTCTTCCTATTGGAGTCAGTTGTATGAACTTAATCAAAGCGACAAAGCGCCGTTAAGTGATACCGTATCAGAGCAAACCGCGCCACTTTCGCGGCGCGGTTCTTCATCATAGTTTAGCGCAATGATAGCGACAACGCACGATTATACCGCGTAATCCGTCAGCACGAAAGACTATGAGGCACTTGTGCCGTTGATTTCTTCCTGTCGTCGCTTCTCTGCCAGCAGATCCGCAAGACGTCTCAGCGGGTTGTCTTCCGCCGCAAGAGGGGTCGGTTCGTCGGATTTACCTGCATCCTCTTCTGAGGAAAAAGCAACGCCGGGATGACCGGAAAGGTCGATACCGGGGCAGTCCTCGCGGCAGAGCGGCTGCAGCGGGGCGGCGACCAGCAGGTTCTGCCGAAGCAGTTCCCCCAGGTTTAACACGCTCCCGCCCTCGATCACGGAGGCGGGCGTGTCCTCATCAACCACGGTGACGACATCCTGACGCGATGCCGTGCTTGCGGCGACCAGATCAAACTGCTCTTCGATGTCCGCGTCGACTTCGGCGACCGTAGGCGTCAGACAGCGTCCGCACTCCAGAGTCAGAGGCGCATGGACATCGCCGGTCACAAGAAGAACCGCGCCGGTGTTCGTAAGCCGTATCTGTCCCTCCATCGGTCCCGCAAGCGTCAGCCCCTCTTCGGCGCCGTCGAGGGGCGGAATTTGGAACCGGTGCACATAGTGCATACCGATGGTCCGCGCCAGTTCGGAGATGTCGAGGAGCCGTTCGCCGGGACCCGGAATGCCGTTCGATGCTGGCCTGGGGCCTGCATTCAGGTTCGGGGTGCCGCCGGGTTTAACCGACGGTTTAGCGGCCCCTACCGAATAAACGCCCCCGGACTCCGGCTCACCGTTGCCAAAGTACGCGAATCGAGACGATTCCTGCTCTGGTCGATCTTGTTCTAAAGAATCTCGTTTCATTACATTTCACCCCAGCGTAATCACAAAAAAGTCACGCCAGGCACACGTTTATGTTATCACGCAGACATACGAAACGTTGAACTAAAGAGACTGACCGTTTGCCGCGGCACGCCCGTTTCCGGCCGCGACAGCACCCTCCTGGTCATTTTCCTGAGCAGGATTATAAGGGAGCACCCGGCGCGTCGTGTGTGCATTTACGGCAGTCTGTTCCAGTTTTTGACGTCCCCGGCGGATGGTATTCAGTACCCCATCTACACGCCCCTGAACCTGCCCCATAGCATCGGTGACCTGGCTCTCGAGCGTGACCAGGATTTCACGAGCATAGTCGTCCGCTCCCGCTCGAACATCATCCGCCTCCTGTTCCGCCTGTGCGACAATCTCGCGGGCCTGGGCGGACGCGATGCGCTGGATCTCACTCTGCTGAACCAGGGCTTCAGACTGTGCTCTCGCCTCAGCCAGGACGCGCTCCGCCTCGAGGCGTGCATCCGAGATGATCTTCTGTGCGTCGCCGTGCGCGGAATCAATCGCCATTTCGGCCTCTGACTGTGCGGCCTCCATGATCTTATCGGAGTTCTGGGCAATCTTTCCGGCGCGACGTACATCCTCGGGCAGCGAAGCACGCAGCTTGCTCACCAGCATGAAGAACTCATCTTCGTCCAGTCGAACGAAACCCATGAATTTTTTACTATCTTCAACCAGCGTTTCCAGCTGGTCCAGTACTTTATAAGTGTCTATGGCAATCACGCTTTCTTCGAAAACAAAAGGCAGTAGAATTTCCGGCCAGGTTATGGATTAGCTGCGGGCCGTGCAAACTTTTCATTTAATTGAGCCTCCACAAGAGGCGGGACCAGCGAGGAGATATCTCCCCCCAAGCGTGCGATCTCTTTTACAATCGACGATGACAAGTAAAGATGCTCCGCACTTGCCATCATAAACAATGTCTCTATATCGGCGGCAAGGTGGCGATTCGCCAATGCCATTTGGAATTCGTACTCAAAATCGCTGACGGCGCGCAGTCCCTTGATAAGTACCTGCGCTCCCTGCTCTCGTGCAAAATTAACGAGCATTCCGTCAAAAGTGGTAACCGATACGTTCGGCCACTCCGCACAGCAGCGACGTAAAAGATCGACGCGCTCTTCGGGCGAAAATAAAGGTGTTTTACTGGAATTTCGTCCCACTGCAACCACCAGTCGGTCGAACGTTGTGGCGGCACGCTCGATCACATCCAGATGTCCATTTGTTGTTGGATCGAAAGAGCCGGGATAGACCGCAGTAATCATTTTGCCTGACATTGTCACCTTACGCCGCCCTCACCAGTTCGACGGCGCGGCGCTTCGAAATCACCGCATCACGAAGCGCATGGTGCTCCGGTTTTGAAAGTTTGGGATCAGCGCCGAGAAGCGCAAACGCATCTGCCCGCGCTTCCCGCAAAATGTCCGTATCCCGGAGGATATCCGCGATCTTGAGGGAAGGAAGACCAGACTGCCGCACGCCGTAGAATTCGCCGGGTCCCCGAAGACGAAGGTCCTCCTCCGCAATCTTGAATCCGTCGTTCGTCTCGCATAATACCCGCATACGCTCTTCCCCATCCGGCGTCTTCGGGTCCGCAAGGAGGATACAAAAGGATGCATGCTGTCCGCGCCCGACGCGACCCCGGAGCTGGTGCAGCTGTGCCAGGCCAAAACGATCCGCATCCTCAATCACCATAACGGCAGCATTAGGGACATCGACACCGACCTCGATAACCGTTGTGGCAACCAGCAGATGGATAGCGCCGGTTCGGAACTGCTGCATTACCCCGTCCTTCTCCTCAGAAGACATCTGACCATGGAGAAGACCGATCTTGAACTCGGGGAAGACATGCAGGGCAAGATGGGAGGCGAGTTCCGTGGCCGCCCGCGCCTGCATCTTTTCCGATTCCTCGATAAGAGGGCAGACAACGAACGCCTGACGACCGTCCGCGAGAAGCCGACGTACGCCTTCGTAGACCGACGCTTTCTCCGCACTGCGCTTCCAGTGCGTCTTGATCGGTTTTCGACCGGGCGGAAGCTCATCAATGATGCCGACATCGAGATCACCGTAGACGGTAAGAGTCAGAGTTCGGGGGATCGGCGTCGCCGTCATGACGAGGACGTCGGGCGAGGTTCCCTTACCGGTCAGTGCGGCACGCTGCAGAACGCCGAACCGATGCTGCTCGTCGATAACCGCGAGTCCGAGCCGGGCAAAATTGACCCCTTCCTGTATAAGGGCATGCGTACCGACGACCACCCCGGTCTCACCCGAGGCGATCCGCTGACGGACGGCCTCTTTTTCCCGCGCGGGGCGAGACCCCGTGAGAAGATCCACGCGAATGCCCAGCTCTTCCAGAACTTTGCGGATGCCACGAAGATGCTGCTCCGCGAGAATCTCGGTCGGGGCCATCATCGCCGCCTGATAGCCATTCCGGACGGCGATTGCCATAGCTCCCATAGCCACAGCGGTCTTACCGGACCCGACATCTCCCTGGACGAGACGGTTCATGGCCCGCGGCGACGCCATATCGGAGGCGATCTCTTTCAATACCCGTTCCTGAGCGCCGGTGAGAGCGAACGGCAGCTTCTGTTCGAACTCGGCGACCGGTGAGGCCGTATCCGCAAAGACGATGCCGGAAACCTGATCCTGCGCCATCTTGCGCCCCGCAAGCAGAAGCTGCATGGCCAGCAGTTCATCATAAACCAGACGGCGGCGCGCGTTCTCCAGCTGACCAAGGGTTTCAGGGAAATGAATAGCGCGCAGGGCGTCGGTAAGGCGTGGCAGGGCGCGGTCCCCGCGTTTTGCCTCCGGGAGCGGATCCACCGCGCGGTCTGCGAACTGTTCGACCGCAGTGAACAGCAGCTTGCGAAGCCGGTTCTGACCTATCCCCTCTGTTGCCGGATAAACTGGTACGATACGTCCGATGTTCAGGGAATCGCTTTCATCACCCGCTTCCAGCGCCTCCCACTCCGGCTGCGTTATCTCGACCGCCGAGTAGCCCCGCTTGACCGTTCCGTAGACGATAATCCGTTTGCCAAGCAGTTTTTCAAACGTCTGCTTCATTCGCCACTGGTTGAACCAGGTAAGCGTCGCAACGCCACTGAAATCATCCTCAAGGGAAACTTTTGTCAGAACCAGGCGGTTTTTTGTTGGGCGGTTCTCGACCAACGTGACCTTGCCGGAGATCGTCGCCGCCTCGCCGTCTTTAAGTTCGGTAATGCGGGCAAATCGCGACCGGTCCTCATAGCGGCGGGGGTAGTGGGTGAGAAGGTCCTCGATGGTGTAGATGTCGAGCTTCACAAGGATTTCGGCGATCTTCTCGCCGACACCTTTGACATTGGTTACGGAAGCGCCCAACGGATGCGCCGCACCGCGCCGCGCCGCGGCCTGAATATGATCCGCATTAGGGGAAAGAGCAGTGGCTATGACACTCTTTGTGCTATTGGTAGCGCCGTCGCTTTGTGTTTTCACTGCGCCCCGTCCTGCCGCTGCCATCGTCACGTTACCTGCTCAATTTATGAGGACCACATCTTAGTCCCGCGGAATTATCCTGCAAACAATGCCGCTATTGTCCCATAAATCGGCTTAATTAGCAAACACATCTAATGATAATAATACGATATTAATCGTATTAGGCGACAGTATGTTTTATCTCTTTGCGGAAGAATAGCGATTATTTTCTGGAAGGTAATTCCGTCCGATGGCTCATTCCCCAGTTTCGTCATTGGGCGCATCTACGGGTTTGGATTCCGGAGAGCCTTTCTGCCGGAGAAAAATGCTGAGAACAACCAAAAGTCCGAC
>JAZKEA010000547.1:0-6391 GCA_040387315.1 Armatimonadota bacterium
CTCACGGCATGTGTTCAAACCGGGAAGCACCGGTAGGTCGGGATGCGGAGGGACTACCCGAGCAAAGTCCAAATGCAGGAGATCACGTAGTCTCCCAGAACCAGGCCGATGAAGAACGGAATGCCGCACCGGAACAAACGGATGCCGCCGTAGCGAAGAACCAGCACTTTGATGAGCCAGCCGATCAGCGTCGGCGACCAGAGCCAGCCCATGGTGTTGGTCTCCCCCAGGATGTAGCCGACGGGATGAAACGGCCACCATAGAAAGCGCGTCCGCAGAACCATCAGGGCACCGGTTATTCCGAACCCGGCAAAGATACCGTAAAGGCGGCCCGGCTCGAAGGCGACGGGGTTTTTAATCCAGTCGGACAGGATTCGAAAGGGAATCGTGCCTATCGTGGTGCGCCAGGCATTGACGTTTCCGGTCGCCGCGCCGTACTGATAGTAGATCGAAAGAATCGACCACCACGTTGACAGCGTTCCCACGAATGTTGACCATAAGATGACCCAGAACAGATGGCGGCTGTTCATTCGTGCCGGTCCGGTCGTTGAGTTCGCGATCTTCATCGCTTCCAATTGGTGCGGCATCACAAGCGACCGCAGGTTGTAATCGGACCAGTGAAGATACGTCATCATCGTCAGCGAAGGAACGTCATAGTTCGCGCTGCCCCCGACATCGATTACCAGGCTGTGCGGACTGATCGCCGGACCGTAGGCAAGGGGCAGGCCCGCCTCGGCCCGCGCCCGCGTGTAGGTGATGGCGTACAAAAAGAAGGCCAGGAAAAACGCGACCGGCAGCCACCAGACCATTCCCCCGGCCCAGCTGAACCAGCACAGAAGCGCGAACCCCACGGCGAAACCGATCACGGCAGTCCGGTACGAGCAGGGCTCATTCTCATCGGAAACGTTTCGATACGCGTGCTCCCCGAAGGCTTTCCCGAAAACCGCCGCCAGATATTTGCGGTAGGTCCAGAATCCGATCAGGGCGAATCCAAGGAACGCGCCCGCCGCCTGCTCCCCGTGATACGGCATACGCGCCATCGCGGGCGGCGCGCCGGGGACGCGAAGACCAGTTGCGACTGCCACCACATCTTCCATTCGGGAAAAGAGATAGAAGAACCACAGCGAGAAGCTGACATCGGTCGGCAGGAAGTAAATCATACCGATGACGAAGGGATACAGCCCGAGCGTCAGGCTGCCGCCCAGCGCGTTCCAGGGGGGCTGCTTCAGTTCGGCGGACAGGTTCGGCAGAGTTGTCGGTTTGAGCGGCAGGGCCGGGATGGAGGGATAGAGGTAGTTAAGCGACGCGAGCGATTCCAGAACGACCGGGATCATAAATGCAAACCAGAACAGGGGATTACGCCAGATGGGGCCATTTTCGGGGTCGGAGCGCGTAATTTCCAGCGGCAGGTAGACGATAGGAAACGGAAGCTTTTCGTTGTCTATCCACTGCTTGCGCAGCAGGACATTGAGGCACAGCATGGAGCCGAGCAGAACGAAAATAAATGCGGTCCACCAGGCGATCGGCCCGGCCCATCCCGCGAGATATTCCAGCGAAAGGTGGGAGTTGCCCCGGTACAGGCGCGGCAGGACTTCCGGGTCCGGAAGCAGATGGGTCGGCAGCGCACGATAAAACAAGTCCTTCCAGCCGTTGGCAGCCGCATAATCGCTGTACAGTCCGTTGCCAAGGGTGGTTACCAGGCACTGCATCATGCCGATACCCGAGATACAGACACTGATGGTCTGCATCACGTAGATGAACAGGAGCTCCACCTGCGTCAACTTCCAGCGTGGCGCGACGCGGGAAACCATCCCATTGAGACAGATAAGAATGAACAGTCCGAAGAGCGCCGGTATAATCAGGCTCATCGCTGCCAGGTCGGTCCCTTCGGCGACTATCTCCGTGTACTGCACCCAGTAGACCATCAGGGGAATCAGGAGCGTCCCGAGAACAAAGGCACGCACGGTGATACCCGCAGTCGGCGCTGGCAGATCAGTATCAGGAGAGGAAGGGGGCGATAAAGCGCCATCCCCGGTCGTTTCCGGGCGCGGCAGCTCGGGGCCTGTCAACGGTGAGGCCAAAGTCGAACTTCTCCGATTCGTAAGGAATGCCTGTAGTATACGGCCAAACAGATTTCCAGCGTCCCGGCGAACGCGGGACGAAGTGGGAGTTGTTTTTGATTTTTCATTGACAGGGGCACAGGGTACCGGTATGATGATTTTCAGAAGACTTCCGGAATTCCGGAATTCTTGACAGAAGAGCGCAATGATGCCAAAATCCGGAACTGTGGAAACCAATCGATCCTCTGCCAAGCGTCCCGTGGCCCCCGCCACTGCCGGGTCGCTTCCGCTTCCCTCTGCCTACAGTCCGCGCTGGAGTAAACTGCAGATCGTTTCCTCCCAGATGGAGGAGCTCGCTGTCCGGCTGGGGCCGGGGGCGCAGCTCCCTCGGGTGACGGACCTTTGTAAACAGATCGGCGCGAGCATTACGACGGTTAATGCCGCTCTGGGGGATCTGGAGAACCGGGGTATTCTGCTGCGCCGTCCCGGCGTCGGTAATTTTGTGGCCTCGAATCTCCACCGTGCGAACGTCCTGCTTCTCTGCAACTCCGGGCTGCTGTCCCGCCCGGAACTCTCGCCGTTCTGGGCGATGCTCATCCAGAGCGCAAAGGCGCGTGCGACGTCGGAAGCTCTGGGATTCGACCTGCAGTTCGCGGAGCCCGCCTTTGGGAGCCCGACGCTGAATGCCCCGGAGATTTCGGATTCCGTGGCGCATCTGATCGGGGCGGGGCGGGTCAATGGGGCGGTCGCCATCGGACTCGACGCGCCGCCGGTCCACTATCTCGAACGCCAGGGCATTCCGGTAGTCTCGTTCGCGGGGCCCTCGAATTATGCGGTCATCCACAATATGCCGGACCTGATTCTAAAAGGGGTCCGCGCACTGGCGGAGGCGGGGGCAAAGAGGATCGCTCTCTGGTCGCCGCTGCAGAACTTTGTTGCCGTCGAAAAGACCGTACATTTTCAGGAGGTCTTTTATCAGGCGTTCCAGTCGGCACTCGCCGACGTTGGTCTGCCGTTCGAGGCGGAACTGGTGCAGCAGAACTCTCACCGGGCCACCACGCCTGGTTCGTTCACCGAGACCCCGTACCAGCGTCAGGGCTACGAGACCGCGCTCGCGGTCTTCGGCGATAATCCCGATGGTTTTACGGTGGCAGCGACGCCGCCGGACGCGGTCTTATGCACGGACGACATGATGACGGCGGGAGCGCTTCCCGCGCTGCGTCGCTGCGGAATCACGGTTTACGGCAAAAAGAATGCTGTCCCGAAGAGTATACTTTTTGCTACCCATGCCAATGTCGGCTCGCCGGTGCTGACCGGCTACGAGGACGATCTGATCATTGTGGAGATGGACCCCGCCGATGTCGCGGAGGCTTTATTTCAACTGCTGGAGCGACTGATGGCCGGAGATACCACGGTGTCCAGCCGAACGCTGGTTTCCGCGCGGCTCAAACTGCCCGCGCAGCGACTTCTAACCCGCTGAATACTTTTCCCTCGGGCGGGAGAAGTCACCTGTTACCGATTAGCCCATAGAGAACCTGGAGAACGAAGATGAACAACCGCACTGGTGCACGTTACGGATTTACGCTGATTGAACTGCTTGTCGTTATCGCAATTATTGCCATACTGGCCGCGATTTTATTTCCTGTATTTGCGCAGGCTCGGGACAAGGCCCGGCAGACGTCGTGCCTGTCGAACCTCAAACAGCTGGGGGTAGCGATCCTTTCCTATTCGCAGGACGCCGATGAGATGTTCCCTGTCGGAACCGACACCGTGAACTGGGTGAATACCGGATGGCCAATCCGTCTTCAGCCCTACTGCAAGAGCCTGGGCATCTTTGTCTGCCCTTCCGACTCCATCGGGGGACAGACTAACCCGGCCGTCTCCTGGGCCGGTGTCGGAATCTCTTACGCGGCAAACGGCTACTACAACGGCTGGGTGAACAACACGACGCCCCTCCTTGGTCCCATGTCCAGCGCGGGGGCGACTTGGCTGCAAAGCGCATCGCTGACCGAGGCCGAAGTGGCGCGGCCCGCGGACAGCATTCTGCTGACCGAGAAGCACTCCGACGCTATCGCCGAGAACTGGGCGAAGACGAAGGACTCGAACAAGGGGTACGAGACCGGAAACCTTTCCGCCTTCGCGCCGACCTGTATTATCGCGGGCGACTCCTACGGAAACAACTGGGGTCCGCGCCGGATTCCCGATGGCTCCCGCGCCACCACTGCCGCCTACCCCGACGGTCCCGATGGCTCGGTGACGGTCAAGCACGCCACCATGGCGAACTTTATCTTCTGTGACGGTCATGCGAAATCGATGAAGCCATCGACCACCAATCCCCAGATCGGCACTCCGGCACAGAAGGCCGCCGCCAATATGTGGGATGCGACGCGGCAGTAGGGGACAACGAGGAGAAGGCACCTGCGGAGGTTTTGCCCTCACCCCCCGGCCCCCTCTCCCTATAAACGCTCGTGCCTCGCTGGGAGAGGGGGAGTCTGAGGGCACAGCGTCTGCGGCTTCGCTCCCGCCCCAGTGCTAACTCAGACTCGGTACTGAACTAGCCATTATGCAGAGCAGATGTCGGAACCGTAACCAGACTCCCCTCGCCCATACTTGGGAGAGGGGCCGGGGGTGAGGGCAAAACCTCCGCCGCGGGTGAGAGGCCCCACACCATTATCAACAACATAACGATGAATATGAACAACACAAACAACACGCGTGCGTTCGCCACTTCCCTATTCGCCTTTCTAGCCCTCTCCTGCCTCGCCTCCGTCGCCTCCGGCTGCGGCAAGAGCGCGACCGGCGGCGGGGCCGAGATTCCTGCCGCCAGTTTCCGTGCCGATCCGTCCAAGATGACGGAGGCGGACAAGCAGAAACTGGATCAGATGATGAAGGCAGGCGGCAAGCCTGCGGCGAAGTAACTACCTATGACAACGATTTTCAAGGCGACACGAGTCGCGACCCTGGCTGCCGCCGTGGTCGTGATGGCGGCGGGAGCGGGCATCGACACTAGCGCGGCTCAGCCCGCGGCGGCGGGGAAGACTGCTTCTTGGACACCGGCGGGGTGGGGCGGCGGCGGTCTGTACTGGGCGGCGGTCTTCCATCCCACCAATCCCGATGTGATCTACATGGGCGGCGATGTGGCGGGCGTCTACAAAACCGAGGATGCCGGGAAGCACTGGCGTCTGATCAACAACGGACTGACCAATTACGCGGTCTATTCCCTCGCAATCGCCCCGAGCGATCCCCAGACGGTCTATGCGGGAACCACGAACGGCCTGTGTAAAACGACTGATGGCGGCGCGTCCTGGGCGCTTCTGCCGGGAACGCAGCGGGCGAAGCTGGGCATCACTGCCGAGCGGAACAAGAGCGTTCGTGCCATCGCGGTTGACCCGACCGACAGCCGAATCGTCTATGCCGGGACACCGAAGGGGAAGATCTTCCGGAGCGGGGACGGCGGGCAGACGTGGAAGGAACAGTACACGCTTCCCACCGCGGGGAGTATCGCGGCGGTCGCCATCGCGGCGCGCCGTCCGTCCACGGTCTTTGCCGCGACATCGGTCGGTGGCATCGTGCGCTCCACAGATGGTGGCGCGGCCTGGCAGTCGCTGGAGACGCCGAAAGATGCTTACGGTGTGACCGTTGCCCCGTCCGATCCGAACATTGTCTATGCCGCGTTTGACAAAGAAGGATTGCAGAAGTCGGTCGATGGTGGAAAATCCTGGGCACCGGTGGGAGTCGGAATCGATCCCAAAGCGCGGATTATCGAGGTGGTTGTTGCGCCGAAAGATCCGCTCCAAGTCTCCGCAATCGCGAGCGCGGGGTGGAGCGGGCGCTTTTACGCCAGTCGGGACGGCGGCAAAACCTGGGCCGCGTCGCGCGTGATGCGGCGTGACCCGTCCGCGAATCCGACGCTTCCCGAAGAGGCGAAGGATATCGAGATCTCCAAGCCAACCAATCTCGCCATCAGCCCGACGAACCCGTCCCGCCTGTTTATCGCGGCGAACTGGCGGACGTGCCTCAGCGACGATGGCGGGAAGACCTGGGAGGAGCGGGATCGCGGGGCGGATATCTCCGTGGTCTACGATGTCCGGTTCAGCGGGGCGCGGACGTATGCGAGCGCCATGGACGAAGGCGTCCTGGCGAGTGACGATGGCGGCAAAAGCTGGAATCAGCTCTGGCCGCGCAAGTACGACGCGACAATCAGCGGGCACTTCTGGCGCTTAGGCATCTCCAATCGGAACGGGGTGGATCGTATCGTTAGCACGTCCAGCCCGTGGGATAAGCCTGGCGATCTGACGGTCACCAGCGACGACGGTGGGAAGACGATTGCC
>JAZKEA010000547.1:6401-7093 GCA_040387315.1 Armatimonadota bacterium
GGGCGGGCCTGCCCGAAAAGCGTCCGACCGACAACACGATGTGGGGGCAGGGGTATCTGCGGGCGCTCGCCGCCGATCCGAAGAACCCCCAGATCGTTTACGCGGGAATCGACGGCAACCCCTCGGCGGATAAGCCGGGCGGCGGCATCTTCAAATCCACGGATGGCGGACGGACCTGGGCCGCGCTGCCGAACCAGCCACCCTCCCGACGAATGTTCTTCGGTCTTGCCGTGGACCCGACCAACTCGTCCCGCCTGTACTGGGGAACCTGCGGGACGGACGGCGGCCTGTACCGGAGCGACGACAGCGGTAATAGCTGGAAACGCGTCTTCAGCAACGAGACCTGGGTCTTCAATGTGCTGGTGACACCCGATGGCACCGTGTATTGCCCCGGCAATAATCTGTGGCGCAGCGCGGATCATGGCGCGACGTGGACACAGCTGACAAAGTCCACCGACGGCAGCCAGATCGTCGGCATGGAGGTGGACCCGGCGAACCCGAGAACGCTCTGGATCTCGTCCGTGACCTGGGGCGAGGATGCGGTCGGCGCGGTGCGGAAAACCGTCGATGGCGGCGCGACGTGGACGGATATCACGGGCGACCTTCCCTACCGCAAGCCGCTTGTGTTAAGATTCAATCCCGCCACGCGGGAGCTCTGGGCCGCGGGCGTCGGCCTGTTCAAGATCAAGCAG
>JAZKEA010000548.1:0-3204 GCA_040387315.1 Armatimonadota bacterium
GACGCCATTCGCCGCAGACACCCCTCCTGTTCTCCTATCAGCAGCCGGTATAAAATCTCGCGAAGGATCAACGGAGCCAGGACAGGAATGTCACGCGGATATTCCTGGAGCCGCACCAGACGCAGAACGGCGTCCAGCAGATCGGTGTCCATGCGGCTGACCGCGATCCCCCGCGATGAACCGGAGGGCAGTGCGGCAGGGATGTTTGTGTCAAGGGTCAGTGACTGGATCTCGGCAGGGTCCAGATCAATGCTCAAACTTAGATAGGGCGTGTCTGCGGACGCTTCAGTGATCCGTCCGGCTACCGGCAGCTCGACAGATGCCAGCAGGTAATGCGCCGCGTCGTAGCAAAACGTTTCGGCCCCAACCAGTACCTCTTTGGTGCCCTGCGCGATAATGCACAGCGACGGCTTGTAGAGCGTATGAGTCGCCTCGCCGAGCTGGGAAGTGCGATACAGGCAGAGTGACGGAATTTCCGCGCTGGGGTGAACCCCATCCTGTTTGGCGCGTTTCTTCAGCAGATCCGCAAGTTCCGCGAGTATTTCCTTTGTTTCGGATTGCATAAACGTGACCTGACTTTAATCTTCTGGAGGATCGTGCAAGAACCCGGCAGGATCAGTCTACCACAGCCGACACCAGAGACCTTAAACTGACTGCGTAAGCCGGAGATACCGGAATCACGATAGGAGAATCGAGCAATGTCAGATATTCAGGGAAAAGCTGGCGTCAGCGGAAAAGTTGTTGTTGTTACCGGAGCAAGCGGTGGGATCGGCGAGGCAACAGCCCGCTATCTGGCGCGAAACGGCGCCTCTATTGTCGCCGGTGCACGGCGCGCCGAGCAGCTTGAAACGTTGGTTGCGGAGATTCGCGCCGAGGGCGGACACGCAGAATACGTGGTGACTGATGTCACGCGGCGCGAGGATGTCGAGGCGCTCACTGAGCGGGCGATTAGCGCTTATGGCCGTCTGGATGTGATTGTGAACAATGCCGGGGTTATGCCGCTTTCCCCGCTGGAGCAGCTAAAAGTGGCGGAATGGGACCAGATGATCGATGTGAACATCAAAGGGACTCTGCACGGAATCGCGGCAGCATTTCCTCATTTCAAGCGGCAGGGTACCGGACATTTTATCAACGTCGCCTCCACGGCCGCCTACGCCGTCATGCCTACCGCTGCCGTGTACTGCGCCACCAAGTTCGCTGTTCGCGCTATCTCCGAAGGTCTGCGTCAGGAGGTCGGGAGCGCTTTCAAGGTGACGGTTGTCTCTCCCGGTGTGACTGAGTCGAGTCTGAGCCATACCATCTCGGATGCCGAAGTCCGAAAAAACATCGATGCGTTTCGCTCTATCGCGATCCCGGCGGACGCCATCGCACGGGCGATCCTGTTCGCGATCGAGCAGTCCTACGAGGTGGATGTGAGCGAGATGGTGGTGCGTCCCACGGCAGGCACGGACGCCGTCGCCTGACGCGACAGGGGGAGTAGGAAGGAAATGCCGAAGGCGGGACTCGAACCCGCACGGGTTGCCCCACACGCTTTTGAGGCGCGCATGTCTACCATTTCATCACTTCGGCACAAAGAACGAGGGGTGACCTGATTATACGGTTCGCTGAGGAGACCGTCAAGGCAGAAAGTACGTCTGCCTGGTAATCAAAGATCCGGCAGCTGCCAGTCAATCGGCGGCTGTCCGTTTTCTGCCAGTATCGCGTTGATGCGGGAGAACGGCTTCGATCCAAAGAAGCCGCTGCGTGCCGAAAGCGGCGAAGGATGCGCAGACTTCAAGATAGTGTGGCGCGTGGCATCGATCAGCGCCTCCTTCTTCTGCGCGTAACCTCCCCATAAAACAAAGACAACCCGTTCCTGCTTATCACTCACAGCTTTGATAACCGCATCGGTGAACGTTTCCCAGCCTTTGCCCTTGTGCGAGTTCGGGGTATGGGCGCGGACGGTCAGGACGGCGTTCAGCAGCAGGACTCCCTGCTCAGCCCACGGCACCAGATAGCCGTTGTTTGGTACGGTAAATCCTGGGATATCAGTTTTCATCTCCTTGAAGATATTCGCCAGAGACGGTGGGGGCTTGATACCGGGCCGAACCGAAAAGGCAAGACCATGTGCTTGATTATCGTCGTGATAGGGGTCCTGCCCAAGTATAAAGACCCGTACCCCTTCATAAGGCGTGAGGCGCAGTGCGCTGAGCACGTCGGCGTCGGGTGGGAAGACGCTATGAGCAGTGCGCTCGTCGTCAACAAACTGTTTTAAGGCAGTCCAGTACGGTTTTTCGAACTCAGGAGCCAGGGCGCTCTGCCAGGAGGCGGGAAGATTATCGGTGTTCATTTCACGTTCTATACTACCCGTGCCGAGGCACGACCGGAAACATTGACATTGCGCTCTGCGATTCGGTATGCTGTGGAAACCTGCTCGCTCGCTACTACTTTATGTCTCCCTAGAGAGGTTTGCTTCCTTGATATCAAATCTACGATGCGTCTCCCGTGTGTTCGGACAATCACTCGCTCCCGGTCTGGCAGTTTTCGCGGCTCTTTCCGCGGGCTGCGCCCAGCAGTCGGCTACGTCAACGGGCGGCGGTACAACGGCTTCTCCTGCTGCAGCCGCCTCCGCGAGTGCCGGGTCCGGCGAGAAAGTCGCGCTCAAAGTCGCTCTGATTACTCCGGGAAAAATCTCGGACAAGGGATGGAGCCAGCTCGCCTATGACAGTGAGCAGAAGATAAAAACGGAACTTGGCGCGGAAACATCTCCTCCCCTTGAGAATCCCGCCCCGGCGGAGGTTGCGGGTGTTATGCGTAACCTGGCTCAGCAGGGAAATAACCTTCTCTTTGCCCACGGTCAGGAGTATGACAACGCCGCAAAGACGGTTGCCGCTGATGTCCCCAAGACGACTATAGTAGTGATGGGGGGACGCTCCATCGCGCCGAACCTTATGCCGATCCAGTTCTCTTCCGGTCAGGCGACCTATCTGGCCGGTATGGTAGCCGGGGGGATGACCAAGACAAACAAAGTCGGTCTGGTAGGCGGTAAAAAGAACCCTATCATTGAAGAGGCATTCTTCTCGTTCGCGAAGGGAGCCAAGGCAGCAAATCCCGCGGTTGAAGTTACCACCGCTTACGTTGGCGATGAGGATATCGCAAAAGCCAAGCAGCAGACCCAGGCGCTTCTTGATTCTAACGTAGATGTCATTATGCACAATGCAAACG
>JAZKEA010000549.1:0-3591 GCA_040387315.1 Armatimonadota bacterium
CTGCGCGGCACTGCAACGGCAGGGGGAGATGGCAGCGCCGGGGATGTTCGCGTGGGACGGGTCCAGGTGATCGGAACAACGGACGCCTTCTGGAAACTGGGACCAGGAACGGGAACGTCACCGCCGCCCGTCCCGGCTAATACCGACACCGACACAGACGCGGTGACTCTAAATGATCGTCTCGCCCTAGCGCTTAACGTGAAGGTGGGCGACGATGTCCTGTTGCGCGTCGAAAAGCCCGGCCTTCTGTCTCGCGACGCCCCGCTATCCACCATCGAGGATGCCACCGTCACCCTGCGTCTGCCGGTCCAGGCAATCGTGACCGATGTGGACTTTGGTCGTTTCAGCCTCGAAGCAAACCAAATCCCGCCCTTCAGTGCGTTCGTTTCCCTGCCGGTGCTTCAGCGGGCCGTGGCGATGCCGGACCGCGCTAATACCCTGCTTGTCGGAGACGGAGCATCGGGCCGTTCGGTCGCCTTCGCGGATGCGAACCGGGCTTTATGGGAGCGATGGCAGTTCCAGGATGCCGGTCTGGAACTGCGTGAGATCGCCGCGCCGCGTGCCGTCGAACTGCGGACAAACCGCGTTTTCCTGGATGCCGGGGTGGGCCAGGCCGCGCGTGATGCCCTTCCCGGGGCGCGTGGCGTTCTGACCTACTTTGTCAACGAACTTCGTGTCGGCGGTCGTTCGACGCCGTACTCCACGGTCGCCGCAATGCAGGGAGGACTGATACCGTCCGGGATGCGCGACGACGAAACGCTGATCAACCAATGGCTTGCCGATGATCTGAAGGCCAAAGTCGGTGACTCCCTTCAGCTGACCTACTGGCGCATGGGGCCGATGCGGCGACTGGTACAGGAGTCACGCCCTTTTCGAATTCGGGCGATCCTGCCGATGACCGGGGCGGCCCGTGATCCCTCCCTGATGCCCGATATTCCCGGACTGTCGGACAAAAAAGACTGCCGCGACTGGGACCCGGGCGTTCCCGTGGACCTGAACCGTATACGAGATAAAGACCAGGCTTACTGGGATGCCTATAAGGGAACGCCAAAGGCGTTTATTACCCTCCGGGCGGGCCAGGACATCTGGAGTAATCGGTTTGGAAACCTGACCGCTGTCCGCTACCCCTCCGCCACACCGGGAGCACGGGCGAATGTGGAGGCGTGTGTGCGTCAGGCCCTCAACCCGGCATCGCTTGGCCTGTTCTTTATTCCCCTGCGGGAGCGGGCGCTGGCGGCAAGTGCGCCGTCCCTTGATTTTGGGCAGCTTTTTCTGGGCTTCAGCTTTTTCCTCATTATCGCCGCGCTGCTGCTGACCGGTCTGCTCTTCGCGCTTGGGGTCGAGCAGCGCGCCGAGGAGGCAGGGACACTGCTTGCAGTCGGCTTCTCGCCCCGGCGCGTACAGCGATTATTTCTTCTGGAAGGCGGCGCGCTTGCACTCGTGGCTGCCATCATCGGCGCGGGCCTCGCCACGGTTTACACGCGGGCGCTGATCGGTGGGCTGTCGAGCGTCTGGCGGGGAGCGGTGGCGGACGCCCCCCTCCAGTATTTCGCCGCGCCTCAGACGCTCGTTGGCGGAGCGGCATCTGGCTTCCTGATGGCATTGCTTGCCATCTTTCTCGTGACACGCCGACAGGCACGCGCCCCCGCCCGTGAGCTGCTGGCCCTGGGAGCCGAATCAGAGTCCCGGTTTGGCGCAGCCCCCCGGAACCGCCGCTATCTGCCGGGTGTGCCGACCGCCATCTTTGCCTTTGTCTGCGCACTTGCTCTTACCTGCATGGCTATTGTCGGTAAAACGGCGGGAGCGGCGGGCTATTTCTTTGGCGCGGGCAGCCTGCTGCTGATTGCCGGTATCGCCGCCTGCCGGGCGCTTCTCGCCCACTGGGAACGGAGCGAGCGAACGACGGGGCAGGGACTGACGCTTTCGTCTCTGGGCGTTCGCAATGCGGTCCGCCGCCCTGGACGCAGCCTGGGCATTGTCGTTCTCTTTGCCTGTGGCAGCTTTTTGGTGATTGCCGTCGGTGCGAATCGCCATGATCCTGCCGCAGGCGCCCAGAGCCGCGCGTCGGGAACCGGCGGCTTCGCGCTGTATGGCGAAGCAAGCCTACCTCTCTTCGAGGATCTTAACACCACCCAGGGGAGAGAATCGTTTGCACTCGACGAAGACGAACTGCAGGATGTGGATATCGTAGCCTTGCGGCTTCGGGAAGGGGATGATGCGAGTTGTCTGAACCTGAACCGCGCACAAACCCCGCGTCTGTTTGGGGTCTCGCCCCGCGCACTGGCGCAGCGCAGCGCGTTTACTTTTGCCCAGAACAGTACGACAATCAAAGGGCGTTCGCCGTGGACTCTTCTGGAAATGTCCCTGAGCGACGGCGCGATCCCCGTAATCGGTGACACGAATACAGTTGTCTGGTCCCTAGGCAAAAAGCTCGGTGATACGCTATCCTACGTGGATGAGCGGGGAAATACGCTTCGACTGCGTATCGTGGGCGTTCTGGCAAACTCGGTGCTGCAGGGTGGCTTGATCCTGGCGGAAGATATCTTCACGCAGCTTTTCCCCGCGCACAGCGGCTATCAAATCTTTCTGATTGATGCGCCGCCCGCAAAGGCGGATGCCATCAGCCGAACCCTGACAAGGAGTCTGGAAGATGTGGGCCTGAGCGTAACACCTACGGTCACGCGTATGGCAGCCTTCAACACGGTCGAGAACACATATCTGTCCATCTTTGCTGTGCTGGGGGGAATGGGTCTGCTCCTGGGCAGCGCCGGTTTAGGCGTCATTGTGCTGCGAAATGTGCTGGAGCGACAGGGGGAGCTTGCCCTGCTGCGTGCGGTCGGTTTTACACGGCCCGTCCTGCACCGTCTGATTTTCGGAGAGCACACGCTCCTCCTCCTCCTCGGACTTGGTGTCGGTGTCGTCTCCGCGATGATTGCTGTTCTCCCGTCACTGCTCTCCCCCGGTGCGGACGTGCCCTATATTTCTCTCCTGCTGACTCTGGCAGCCGTCTTCATCAGTGGTTTCGTATGGACTTGGGCCGCGACGGCCTCCGCACTGCGCGCGCCTCTTCTTTCCGCCCTGCGAAACGAATGAAACTACTTCCTGCCGCCGCGGTTCCACCGATGGGCTGGTCTGTTCTCGCAGCCAGTGCGGGATTCGGGCTCGCAAGCCTGTGCGTCTTCGCGACCGTCGCCTTCGCGGAGCGGTGGATGTATCAACGATTGGGAATGACCGGCGCGTACCTTGCCTGGACCACGCTTTTTATTCTGCTGGGGGGCACCGCTCTGCGTCCTCTTGTCCGGTCGGTACCCGCGGGGCGTTTCTATCTGATTTTTGCCCTCGGGTTTTTTGTCTATGCGGTGGGCTGGATAGGTGCGTACTTTACCCTCCGTGGAACCGTAGGAGAATGGGCGGGATCACTGGTCGGATCGATGTTGATGGCCTTTATTTTCGCGGCTGGATTCAGGGCGCGTCATTCCGCGCTGCGCCTTGCCGTCGTTCTCTTTATCGCTAACTCGGTCGGATATTTCGCAGGTTCTGCGGTGAACAATGCCGTGGACGCCTGTGCGCCGACGGCATCAAGCTGCAGCT
>JAZKEA010000549.1:3601-22744 GCA_040387315.1 Armatimonadota bacterium
AGCGACCTCGCCATGACATCCGAAAAGGTCGTGCTGGTCGCCCGCTCGAGCGCCCTGATCATTCCGAAGCTCGTGTTCGGCCGGCCGTTCTGGGACACCATCCAGCCATTCTACAAGCCATGGGTGCCGGCCTGGGTGCGGTGCTTCACCTGGTTCAGACTACCGCTGCAGAGAATCGCGATCATCCCGGTAACCAGTGGCCTCAACCTTAACAAACCAGGCGGCCACGCCGAGCAGACCGACGATCAGAGCCAGCAAATAAAACATCAGCGCATAGGAGCCGGTGCGGTCGATGCATTCCGCCAGAAGCAGTGGTCCCACCGCGGAGGCAAGCACGGTCATCATTTGTGCCGCTCCCTGAATCTGACCCAGATGTGCGCGTCCGTACACCCGGCCCCAGAACGAGAAAAACAGCACCATCACGAACCCGCCTGCGATACCCATGAGAACGGCGACAACCATCACCTCGGCAACCGTCCGGACAACAGGCAGTGCGGCGAGGCCGATCATCAGCAAAAGCATGGCAACTGCCATCAGGCGATTCATGCCGCCCTTTGCCGTCAGAAAGCCTCCGAGGAAGTTTCCAACAAGCGATGTCATTGCGGTAACTACGAGCGAATTGTAGTACGTCCCCTCCGCAAAGCCCCGCTGATTGAGGATGGATTCGTTAAACAGCCCGATGCCGGAGGCGACCAGACCGTAGAGGGCGCTTGCCGTCGCCATCACCCAGAAAGCCGGGGTCCGAAGCGCCTGGGCAAGCGTAGAACTCGGCACATCGGCAGAGGCTGCCAGGTCGGGGTTTCCCTTCTCTGCGTGCCCTTCGACACGCAGGCCCACCGACTCCGGCGACCGTCGTACCAGAGCAAGAGCGATAGGGGCCAGCACGAGTATCAGGCACCAGCCGATTCCCGCCCACGCTGTCCGCCAGCCGCTCTCCTTGACGACGCTGCCGACGACGGGAAACGCCACCATGAATCCGATGCTCATCACGACAGAGTAGATCGCCATCGCCTTATCCAGTCGGCGGTGGAACCACTGTCCTACCATTGCCAGGCTGACAACCGAAAGGGCGCTTTGCCCGAGCCCGCGTGTCAGTGTGATGAGCGCGAACAGAGGCCAGAGAGTGGATGTCTGGCTCATCGCGATCACGACCATGCCAAGGACGAGAGAAAGGACCGTCAGCACGATGCGGCTCCCTGCCTTGTCCTGCAGCCGCCCCACACCGATACAAAACAAGGCCCCGATTAGTGTTGCCCAGAGATTGATGTTGGCGTACTCTACGCGGCTAAGATTAAGGTCGCGGAGCAGCGACTCCGTAATCAGTCCCAGTCCCTGGGTGCGCCCCGGAAGCGTTCCCACCATCGCCAGCGCAGCCACCATCAGAATGGTCCACCCGTAGTAGAACCGGAGCCGAGCGTAGGGGGACGGCAAAACCGCTGAGGCCGCCGTCATTGCCGTCGGTTCGGCGTTGTGCGTTGTGTTCATAGTGGGCATTCCCGTCTCAAGGTTTTTTCGCTTCCGCGATAGCGACCAGGTGCCCCTGGGTTCGGAAAAACAGCGCACCCCGCGAAAGGGCCGGAGTCGCCATACAGATTTCGCCCATCGGGTTGACCGACAGCACCTCGAAAACGGGGCCAGCCTTGACCACGAAGATATCTCCCTCTTCGCTGGTGAAGTACAGCTTGCCATCAGCGGCGACCGAGGACGCGGTAAATCCCGTTCTTCCGGTTCCCAGACGCTCCTCATAGATCCGCTTGCCGGTTGTTGCCTGATAGCAGCTCAGGACCCCATTGTCACGACAATTATACAGATACTCCCCGTAAACCAGTGGGGTCTGCATATACGCGCCGCCTCGTGCCTGACTCCAGGCAATGTGTTTGCTCGTCGTGGCATCCCCGGTGAGAGAAATATCGCCGGTGGCACTCGGGCGTATCGCATAGATCGGAGACAGACGTCCATGGGCATTTGTGATGAAGATCAGCCCGTGCCCAACGACCGGTGTCGGACCGGGGATATCGCCGCCGCCCGTCAGCCGCCAGAGTTCTTTGCCCGTTTCGGCGTCATACCCGCCAATGTGCTTCCACCCGTTAACCACTATTTGGTCCCGACGTGTCGCGCTGTCGCGGAATACAGTAGGCGTGCTCCATGTCGGGACATCGGTGCGCGGGGTGCGCCAGATTTCGTGCCCATCCTTGATGTCGAATGCGGCGACAAACGAGCCTTTCTGGATATCGCACTGCACCAGCACCTTGCCGCCATGCAGGATAGGGGAGCTGGCAAAGCCCCACTGCGCTTCGGGAACCTGAAAAAACCCGGAATCGAGAACGCCCAGATCTTTTTTCCAGCGCAATTTTCCCTCCAGGTCGTAACAGTACAGTCCCTCTGAACCAAAGAACGCCACCACATTCTTGCCGTCGGTTGCCATCGTGGAGTTGGCCTGGGTTCCCTTGGTATGGCGTTTTACCTTAGGAACGCCCGTATTCGCCGTTCGCTCCCAGAGTATTTCCCCGGTGTTTTTGTTGAGACAGTACACCTTCCACTGATGGACCGAGTCGTCCTCCACTGGCTCGATAGCGCCATACAGACCGACCTTGAGTTCTGCCTTCTCCTTGCCGGTGATCGCGGTGGTGACAAAGAGACGGTCGTTCCATACGATAGGGCTTGAGTGGCCTAAACCGGGGATGGACGTTTTCCATAGAACGTTCTTTTTCTTGTCCGCGTTCCATTGCGTTGGCGTGGCGAAACCGTTCGCGACACCGCTTGCCTGAACGCCCCGAAAAGAGGGCCAGTTAGATTCCTTCGTCTGCGCGGCAGAGGGCGACAACGTGGTCAGAAGAAGGGCCGTTAAAAGGCAATTCTGGCGGCGGAAAAGTAAATGGTGAACCTTTGCCATATTTATTCGTCCTTCTTTCAGGAAAAACCACGCCCGGTGTATAATTTACCGATAGCGAACGTAGGAACGGAGGATTCGACCGTTAATACCTGCCCTGATCCCCAAGCATCCCTCCCCGGCGAAAAAGCTGTGCGGCGAAAGACGCATAGCGCCTTCACCCTGATCGAACTGCTGGTCGTTATCGCCATTATAGCCGTACTTGCGGCCATATTGTTCCCCGTCTTTGCTCAGGCACGAGAAAAAGCACGGCAAACTGCCTGCCTGAACAATACTCGTCAGTATGCGACGGCAACATTGATGTATCTCCAGGACTACGACGAAACGTTTCCCTTTTCCGCGGCCCTGAACGGCGCGTGTGTCACGACCTTCTACTGGGCGGTCAACCCGTATGTGAAAAACGAACAGGTTCCGCGCTGCCCCAGCGAAGACGAGGCGATGAATGTCGCGGCCCTTGTCGGGGCTCCGTGCTCGGGGACACCGCCATTTACCGGCTACGCCGTCAATCATGCCCTTTTTGTCAATGGCTTCGTCCCTGACGCCGCGCCGCAATACCTTGCGGCCCTGTCACGGCCCGCTGACACCATTATGAGCTATGACGGCAATGTATCCTCGGGTGCGCTTCCCAATCAGCAGGTTCAGCTGGTGCAGGCGCGTCATCAAAACAACTTCAATGCAAGTTTTGTCGATGGTCATGTCAAGGCACTTCAGGCCACGGAAACAGGCACTGCCAGCCAGTTCACGGTGATGGGGCCGGGGCGCTCGCTTAAGACGTACAGGGTCGGTGTGAGCGGCGGGTTTTATGCAGGTATGGCGGAATGTATGGGCATCCCCCAGTAGAAAACGGGGTCAGAGCAAGGCGAAGGGAGCAGAGGGAACTATGAAACCACAATCTCTTTCGGCTATTAGAGGAACGGCCTTCGGGCTAATGCTAACCGGGGTCCTGGGCGCTGCCGCCTGGGCCGCCGACTGGCCGCAGTGGCGTGGCCCGGAGCGAAGTGGCGTGTCTAAGGAGACTGGTCTTCTGAAGGCATGGCCTGCCGAAGGCCCCACTGTTGCCTGGAAGTCTACCGGACGAGGCGAAGGACACTCGACGCCGTCGGTCGCGAACGGACGAATTTTCGGCATGGGACTGAAGGGCAGCGACGAGGTCGTCTGGGCCCTGGACGCCAAAACCGGCAAAGAGGTCTGGAGCACGCGCGTCGCTCCCGGTATCACCCTTGACGCCCGTCAGGGCGGCGACGGATCTCGGGGAACACCAACGGTAGATGGCGACAAGCTGTATGCGCTCGGGGTAGCGGGCGATCTTGTCTGCGTTAATATCGCCGATGGCAAACTGGTCTGGCAGAAGAACCTGGTCAAAGATTTTGGCGGAAGTATACCGAGTTGGGGCTACAGCGAATCTCCGCTGGTGGACGGCGGAAATGTAGTTGCTACTCCCGGCGGCACAGACGCGACGCTTGTCGCGCTCGATAAAAAAACAGGGACACCAGTCTGGAAGTCACAGGTTCCCAGCGGTAACCGTGTTGCCTACTCATCCTGTATCGCCGCCGATCTGAATGGGCAGCGGCAGTACATCCAGTTTCTCGCGGGTGGCGTGGTCGGTGTCGCCGCCAAGACCGGTAAGTTCCTGTGGCGCTATGATGCCCCGGCCAGCCGCGGGGGAATCAACTGCTCCACTCCCATTTATCGGGATGGTTTCGTGTTTGCCGCCTCTGCCTACCAGAACGGTGGCGGTCTTGCCAAACTGACGCCAAGCACCGACGGCAGCGGAACCGTGAAAGCGGAGGAAGTTTACTTCACAAAGGAGATGCAGAACCATCACGGGGGTATGGTGCTGGTAGGGGACTACCTGTACGGCTTTGATAACAGCAATCTGACCTGCCTGGAGTTCAAAACCGGCAAGATGATGTGGGCTGATCGCAGCGTCGGCAAAGGCTCCCTGACTTATGCGGATGGACTGCTGATCTGTCGGAGCGAGCGTGGTCCGGTGGCTCTGGTGGAAGCCAGCCCGAAGGGCTATGTGGAAAAAGGGCGTTTCGAGCAGACGGATCGCAGCCGCGCGGCATCGTGGCCGTATCCGGTGGTCGCCAATGGACGTTTGTACCTGCGCGATCAGGAAAACCTGCTGTGCTACGACATCAAGCAGGCAGGAACGAGCGCGGCAAAGTGACTGTGACCGACCCACGCCGCCGTGTGTCTCCTGTAACCGCAGCCACTCTGATTCTGTTCACGGTTCTGGGTGTAACGGCGGCGTCGCACGCGACCGACTGGCCCCAGTGGCGCGGGCCCTCCCGTAAAGGTGTCTCGGCGGAGACGCAGTGGGTTTCTCGCTGGCCTGCCGCCGGTCCGAAGCGGCTCTGGTCCCGTCAGGTGGGCCAGGGGTTTTCATCCGTCGCCGTTTTCAAAGGACGGCTGTACACGATGGGCAACGAAAACGGTCAGGATACCGTGTCCTGCCTGCAGGCCGCGACCGGCAAGGTCGTGTGGCAGACGCGGTATCCCGCCGCCGCGGGAGATTACGGGGGACCGCGAGCCACGCCGACCGTTCATGGCGGAAATGTCTATACGCTCAGCCGTGATGGTCTGGCACTTTGCCTGAACGCCGCGACGGGAAAGCAGGTCTGGCGGCGCGATATCGCCCGCGAAGTCCGCGCCACCGCGCCTGGATGGGGTTTTGCCGGTTCTCCACTGATTCAGGGGCGTCTGGTGCTTTTCAATATCGGTCGTGCTGGCGTCGGCCTCGACAAGACAACCGGGCGCATCGCCTGGAACTCCGGTTCTGGAACGGCGGGGTACTCCTCCCCGGTCCCTTTTGCCCTGGGGATAAAGCAGAGCGGTGTCGCGATCTTCGGGAGCGACGGCATTGTGGCAGTCAATCCCTCTAGCGGAAGCGTTCTCTGGCAGTACCCCTGGAAGACTTCTTTTGATGTGAATGCGGCTGACCCGATCTTCGCGGGTGACACGGTTTTTATCTCCTCTAACTACGGTAAGGGAGGAGCCCTTCTGCGGTTCGGCGCGGGCAGACCGTCGGTCGTCTGGGAGAACCGGAACATGCGAAACCATTTCAGCTCGTCTGTTCTTGTCGGCGGGGCGCTGTACGGCAACGACGAAAATACGCTGAAGTGTCTGGATTTGAAAACCGGAGAAGAGCGCTGGCGTATGCGCGGCATGGGGAAAGGCGGCCTTATTGCCGCCGGTGGCAAACTGCTGGCGCTTACCGAGCGTGGCGAACTCGTTGTCGCAAGCGCGACCCCGGACCGGTTTAACGAGATTGCGCGGGCTAAAGTCATGGACGGGACCTGCTGGACGCATCCCGTCCTGGCCAATGGACTTTTGTACTGCCGCAGTCATGAGGGCAGTTTGGTCTGCCTGGATTTGAGAAGTTAGTTAGGTAATGGCATAGCCATAAGGTGAAAATGATAGCTTCGAAACGTAAAATGATCCGCACAGTGGCGGTGATGGTCGCCGGAATTGCCTGCTCCGCTACCGCTGTCACGGCGATGGCGCGAGTGGACGGCTGGCTCAACTGGCGCGGACCGGAGCAGACCGGGGTCTCGCGCGAAACCGGTTTGCCGAGTAAGTGGGCGCTCGGCGGTACAAACCACCGCTGGACACATAAGCTGTCCGGGGGCGGTACGCCGGTGATCGCGGGCGGTAAGGTGTATGCGCTCGGCTATCAGGGACAGGGCGCCGACCTCCAGGAAGTGCTTGTCTGTGTCGACGCCGAGACGGGGAAGCGGCTCTGGGAGCGAGGCTTCAACGACTTCCTGAGCGATATCACCTATGACCGCTATGCTATTGGCAGTCCCTGCGTGGATGCCGAAACGGGCAACGTCTACGTGCTGACATCGGCGGGCGTCTTCGCCTGCTTTACCGGTGACGGCAAGCCGCTCTGGCAGCACTCGATGATGGAGTCTCTGGGCCGACTGACCTTTACAAATGGGCGCACGGGCGGCCCCATTATCGAAGACGACCTGGTACTCGTCCGTGGCATCACCAGCAACTGGGGCGGTGAAGGCGCGGCGATGGACCGCTTCTATGCCTTCGATAAAAAAAGTGGTCAAATTGTCTGGTCTTCCAGCCCCGGCGTCGCCCCCAAGGACAACTCGTTTGGGCGGCCCGTCTTTGGGATGCGCGCCGGAAAGCGCGTCTTTTATACCGGCGCGGGCGACGGCACACTGATCTGCGTCAACGCCCGCACGGGTGAGCCGATCTGGCGCTACCCGACCTCGGCAGGCGGCATGAATGCTACGGTCGTCCTGTACAAAGACACCGTTATCGGCATTCACGCCGACGAAAATCTTGACTCTTCGGACGCCGGACGCATGACGGCGCTCAAAGTCAACGCCGACCCGTCTCCGGCGGAAACCGGCCCGCCGCTTCTAAGCAAAAGCGCGGAGGCCTGGCGCAATGACCTTGCGGCGATCTCCAGTTCGCCCGTTCTTGTCGGGAATCTTCTCTATCAGACCGATAAGACCGGGCACCTTTGCTGTGTCAATGCCGACACCGGAAAGGTGTTGTGGAAGCATAAGCTTGCTCCCGATCAGCTTCACGCCTCGCCGCTTTACGCCGACGGCAAGCTGTATGTCCCCATGCAGAATGGCCTGTTCTTTATCCTGCGCCCGACCCCGACCGGGGTAGAGGAGCTCGCTCGCGTCCAGCTTGCCGGTCGGTGTATCGGGGCGCCTTCCGTCTGGAACGGCAAAGTTTACGTCCTGAGTACGGAGAATCTCTACTGCTTTGGCACAAAGGGCAGTAGTTCTGGCCTGCCAAAGCCTGTGGCGGGGCAGACTGCCTCGCAGCCTAAGCCCGGACCCACAGCGTCTCTGCAGATCATCCCCGCCGAAGTCGCTCTGCGCCCCGGCGAGACCGCTCGGTTCACGATTCGCGGCATTGACGCCAACGGTTTTGTCACGGAAAAGTTCGACAGCACGAAGGTGACCTGGGCGAAGTTTGTTCCCCCGACGGCGCGGGTTCGCTCGGAGATGGATGCTGACTTCAGCCCCCAGGGCGTCCTGACAGCCGCCTCATCCGCGAAGCCATCGGCGGGTGCGTTCCAGGCCACAGTAGGCGGGTTCAAGGGAACGATTCGGGGGCGCGTTCTGCCTTCGCTTCCGTTCACGGAAAGCTTCGAAGCGTTTACGCCGAGCGAGTCTCTGCCCACGGAGCCTGACGCAAAATTCGCCTATCCGCCGCTTCCCTGGATCGGGGCGCGTTTCAAATTCGACGTGCGCGAGGTGGACGGCAACAAGGTGCTGGCAAAGACGCTGGACAACATCTTTTTCCAGCGAGCGACCGTCTTTTTCGGTCATGCCGACGAAAAGAACTACACCTTCGAGGCAGATGTAATGTCGGACGGCAACCGGCGCACGATGTCGTCGGTGGGCGTGATAAACCAGCGATATTTTGTAGTGCTGAACGGCAACTCGCAGGAGATGGAGGTCATTTCCAATCAGGAACGGATCAAAGTAGCCACGCCGTTCCCATGGACTCCCAAGGTCTGGTATCACATGAAGACCCGTGTGGATACGAAACCGGATGGGGCGGGGATTGTTCGCGCTAAAGCGTGGAAAAAGGGTGACCCGGAACCGGCGAAATGGAATCTAGAGGTGCCGCATCGGACCGCGCATAAAAACGGATCTCCCGGCCTGTTCGGATTCTCGCCGCAAAGTCTGTTCCGTGTCTACATCGACAATATTTCGGTAACGCCGAACTCTTAGAGCCAATAATTATGAATGTATCTTCTTCGCGTTTTTGTATAGCTCTCGTTCTGGTGGCATCGGCCGTTATCGCGCCGATCGCGGGACGTGCCGCCGACTGGCCGTTCTGGGGGCGCAACAACACCCGAAACATGGTCTCCGAGGAGACCGGACTGCCGGAAGCCTTCGATGCCGGAAGATACAAAGGCAGTACCGAGGAGATTGACGCGGCGACGACCAAGAACGTCAAGTGGATCGCCAAGCTCGGCTCCCAGAGCTACGGTAACCCCACGGTTTCGGGCGGCAAAGTGTTTATCGGCACCAACAACGAAACGCCGCGGGACCCCAATATCAAGGGGGATCGGGCCGTTCTGCTGTGCCTGGACGAGAAAACGGGCGACCTCCTGTGGCAGTTTGCGATCCCTAAACTGGGGACGGGGAAAGTCAGCGACTGGGAGTTCCTGGGTCTCTGCTCCTCCCCCGCCGTCGAAGGCGACCGGGTCTACATCGTCACCAACCGGTGCGAGGTGGTCTGCCTGGACGTGAACGGGATGAAAAATGGCAATGATGGCGTCTTCAAAGAAGAGGGCAAGTACCTTGCTGACAAGGGTAAGCCCGCCATCACGCCCAGCCCTACGGACGGCGATGTTCTCTGGCGCTTCGATATGCGCGAGGAGCTCGGCATCTTCCCGCACAACATCACCAACTGCGGACCGCTGATCTTAGGCGACAAGATCGTGGTGACGACATCCAACGGCGTAGATTGGGGCCACACGAGCATACCGAACCCGAAAGCCCCGGCTCTTTGCATGCTGGACAAAAACACCGGCAAACTGCTGGGGGAAGAGGGGGCAGGCGTTTCGACGCGCACCCTCCATTCCAACTGGTCGTCTCCGGCGGGCGGCAAGCTGAACGACAAAGACCTGATCATCTTCGGTGGCGGTGACGGTATCTGCTATGGCCTCGACACCGAGACTGTGGAGCGGGACGGCGTCAGCGTTTTCAAGGAGATGTGGCGCTACGACTGCAACCCGCCGCAGTACCGCGTCAAGGACGGCAAGCCGCTCAAATACGCCACCTTCAACGGTCCGAGCGAGGTAATTGCGACCCCTGTCTATTACAAGAACCGCGTGTACGTCCCCATCGGGCAGGACCCCGAGCACGGCGAGGGAATCGGTAACTTTGTCTGTATCGATGCCACAAAGACCGGTGACATCACCAAGACAGGTACGGTCTGGAGTTATAACAAGATCGCACGGTCGCTTTCCACGCCGTCAATAGCGGACGGCCTCTTGTATGTCGCGGACTTCAGTGGATTCGTCCACTGCCTCGATGCGGAAACCGGGAAGCCCTACTGGGTCTTCGACAGCAAAAGCCATATCTGGGGCTCAACCCTGGTTGCGGACGGCAAGGTTTATGTGGGAACCGAGGATGGCGATATCATCCTTCTTGCCGCCGGAAAAACGCTCAAAGAGGTAAACAGGGTCGATATGCGCGCCCCGGTGTACTCTTCGCCGGTCGTCGCGAACGGGGTGCTTTACATCGCCACGCCTACCCATCTCTACGCCATCGAAAAGCCGAAATAAGCGCTCCCGCCGATGCGCGTGAACGCCAGGGGACAATATTGAAACCGCTGTTAGCCATCTGGGTCGTGCTTGTCCTGCTGCTGCACCAGGATATATGGTTCTGGAAAGACCGGAGTCTTGTCTTCGGCTCGATTCCGATAGGGCTCGCGTACCATGCCGGTTACGCGATTCTTGCCGCGATTACCATGGCGCTGCTGGTTCGATTTTTTTGGCCCGGTCAGCTCGAAGAGGAGCAGGTCTACGTCGCCGACTCCGCTATTTCCGCCGATCCCGCCCGCGCTGCCGCAGGGAGTGAGGCCCGTTTATGACACGCGCTCTGATTGTTTTCGCCTACCTTGCCATCGTTCTCTACATCGGTATATTTGCCTTTCGGCGCAGTAAGACCTCAAGCGAGGATTTTTTTCTGGCAGGCCGAAAACTCGGACCCGCCGTTTTTCTGCTGTCCCTTTTTGGAACAAACATGACCGCGGTGGCGATCCTGGGCAGCTCCGGAATCGCGTACTCGCGGGGAATTGGCGTGTTTGGACTGATGGCGTCATCGTCGGCTATCGTGATACCCCTGACAATATTCTTTATTGGGACACGCCTGTGGGCTTTGGGTAAACGTTTCGGTCACATGACGCAGGTGCAGTATTTGCGTGACCGCTGGGAATGCGCGGGCATCGGGACGTTTATCTTCGCCCTGACAGCGGCGATGCTGGTTCCCTACATCATAATCGGTGTGATGGGGGGCGGGCAGACGCTGGAGGCCATCAGTACGGTCGATGGCAAACCCTGGGTGAGCTACGAGTTTGGCGGGGCTCTCGTCGCGCTTGTGGTAATGAGCTATGTTTTTTTTGGCGGAATGCGCGGCACTGCCTGGGTCAACGCGTTCCAGACGGTACTGTTCCTCTGCTTTGGGGCGATTGCCTTCACGCTTATCGCGCGGAGCCTCGGTGGTTTTGACCAGATCATGCAGGGAATCGCGGCAAACCCGCGAACGGGGCCGCTTCTCAGCCGGGAGCGCATGCCCGCGGAAGAGTTCTTCAGCTACATGTTCATTCCGCTCTCCGCGATCATGTTTCCGCATATCTCGATCATGTGCCTGACGGCGGAGAAGATGGGGCACTTCCGGAAGACGGTCATCTTCTATCCGATCTGTATCATGCTTATCTGGCTGCCATCGGTTTATCTGGGTGTCGTCGCCGCCTCGCAGTTTCCGGGTCTTCGGCCCGGCGAGGCCGATGACGTGATTATCCGCCTGCTTACGGCGAACACAGGGGTTCTGGTTTCGGGCATCCTCGGGGCCGGGATTATGGCCTGCGTCATGGCGTCGGACAGCCAGATTCTCGCCCTCAGCACCATGTTCTCGGAAGATATCTTCGCCTTCTACGGCGGCAAAAAACGGTTCGGAGAGCAGGCACAGGTTTGGACGGGACGCGCCTTCGTTGTCGCCATCGCTCTGTTCGCGTACATAACCGCGCTTGCCCTGAAGGACAAGGCCGGTATCTTTGAGCTGGCGATTCGCTTCGCCTTTTCCGGTTTCGCCGCGCTTGCGCCAATCATGCTGGGAGCCCTGTTCTGGAAGCGCAGTACCAAATGGGGCGCCCTGGCTGCCTCTGTCTGGGTAGCCACCTGCGTGATCGGCACGGGCTATCTGACCCGTGCTTCGGACTCTATCGCGCCTCGGCCTCCGGGAGCACCCCCGGCACGCGCCGCCGCCCCATCCGCCGCCCTGCCGCAGGTCGCCTCATCGACTCGCCTGCAGCCTGATGCGCCGCTGCTTGGTGCAGCGCGGCCGACATCCGCTGCGCCGAGACCGCCCGCGCCGCCCGTCCAGAACAATCCGGGTCTGGGAAACCTGTTCCTCCGGAACGCGACTACCGTCACCGTTTTCGGCTATCTGCCAGTTCTGCCTATGGTCGTTGGTTCCGCACTGCTGATGGTCCTCGTTTCGCTGATGACTACCCCGCCGAGCCGAGCTACCATTGAAAAGTACTTCCCTTCAAATTCCGAGAAAACGAGAATCGCCTGATGACTGCCAACTCTTCCACTCCCGTTTCGGACGCCGCCATGCACCTCGCTGCCGAACAGCTGGACGCCCACGTGCGCGAGATAATCGCCTGGCACTTTTCGCCCGAAACCGGCTGTCCGTTCTGGCTCGACTGGGCGAAAAAAGCGGACTGGAACCCGATTGAGTCCGTCAAAACGGTCGCGGACCTGCGCCGTTTTCCGCACTTCCAGGACGAATGGCTGCGCGATGAGCCTAACGAGCGATGGATACCAAAACCCTATGAGAATCGCCCTTTCTATGTCTTCGAGACAGGCGGCACTACGGGTCTGCCCAAGCAGCGAATCGGCTGGGAAGATCATCTGCGTGACTACGACGAGTTTTCCGAAACGCTGGACGAAGCGGCGTTTCCCCGCGGCGGCAACTGGCTGATGCTGGGTCCCACCGGCCCGCGCCGACTGCGGCTTGCGATTGAGCATCTCGCTCATATTCGCGGCGGATCGTGCTACCATGTCGATCTCGATCCCCGCTGGGTCAAGCGACTGATCGCGGACAAGGATTTCGAGACTGCCAAGCGTTACAAAAAACATGTTGTGGAACAGGGAGCCGCGATTCTCAAGAATCGGAAGATTTCCTGTCTTTTCACCACACCGCTGCTGCTGGAGAGTCTGGACGAGTTTGTCAATGTTCCCGATGCCGGAATCAAAGGGGTCTTCTGCGGCGGGACGCAGATGACGCCGCAGGTGGTTCGCTTCCTTGTCGAGGAGGTGCTGGACAACCGGGCGCAGTTCGTGCCCACCTACGGCAACACATTGATGGGGCTTGCGTGCAGTCGCCCGCTTTCCCCCGCTGACAACTGGAGCATCACCTACCATGCACCGCAGCCACGGGCCGTCCTGCGCGTCGTGGACCCCAATGATACGGACCAGACCGTGGGCTACGGGGAGTGGGGCCGGGTGGAACTGACTACGCTGACAAAAGAGTTCTTCATGCCTCGCTTCCTGGAGCGTGACGAGGCGATGCGGCGCGAACCCTGGGGACGTTTCCCCTGGGACGGTGTCGGCGAGGTGCGGCCCTTCGGCGCGCTTGAGAAAACGACCATCGAGGGTGTGTATTAGAAAGCAGCGGTATGACAGTATTGCCACATATTCCCATTTTGCGCCGGGGCCAGGTGTACGACAGTCTGGACAAAAACGAAATCAAGAGCGTCCGTACCGGCGAAACGGTCGCAACGGTCAGTCAGGCAAACGCGGCGCTGATTCGGCGTGACCTGCGCCGACCGGATGCACACGAGACCCTGCAGCGCATTCCCATCGCCCGTCTGCTGAAGATCTGCGCCGAGGCGGGTCGGCTGTTCATGGAAGAGACACTGCCGCTTGGCGAGACCGGTACGCAGTCGCCCGAAGAGTACTGTGAATCGCTATCGGCGACGAGCGGTCTTCCTGACGCTCTTGTGAAGCGTAACATGGCCAAGCTACATCAGGTCTTCACCGAAATGCCTACCATCCTGCGCGGGCTGACCCGGGGAATGGATCTAGAGATCATCGACCGGGGAAGTGGTGAGCAGGCGGGCGTTCCCGTCAGTTACTTCGCGGTTGCGGACCGCCTGGGCGTGGTCCTGCCCAGCAACTCACCCGGCGTCAACTCGCTGTGGATGCCCGCTATCGCACTCAAGATTCCGGTCATGCTGAAGCCGGGGCGCGAGGAGCCCTGGACGCCGTTCCGTATCGCGCAGGCTTTTATTGCCGCGGGCTGCCCTTCGGAAGCATTCAGCTTCTACCCGACCGACCACGAAGGCAGCGGTGCGATCATGGAAAGCTGTAAGCGCGCGCTTATCTTCGGCGATCAGGCAACGGTCGAGCGGTATTCGGCGAATCCTGGTGTTCAGGCACACGGACCGGGCTGGAGCAAGGTGATAATCGGTGAGGATTGTGTAGATCGGTGGCCGGAGTTCATCGACCTTATTGTTGCCTCCATTGCCGAGAATGGCGGGCGAAGCTGCATCAATGCGTCGGCGGTCGTCGTGCCGCGTCACGGTGACGCCATCGCGGATGCAGTTGCCCGAAAGCTTGCGGCTATAGAGCCGCGACCTGCCGCCGATCCGGATGCAACGCTTGCGGGATTCGCTAACCCCAAGATGGCGGAGTTTATGGATGCAGCCATTGACGAGGGGCTGACAACATCGGGCGCAGAGGAGTTAACGGGGCGCTATCGCACCGGTCCTCGCCGCGTGACCCGTGACGGCAGCACGTACCTAATGCCCACTCTGGTTCAGTGCGACTCCTTCGCGCATCCCCTGGCAAACCGGGAGTTCTTGTTCCCCTATGCCAGCCTTGTCGAGATGCCGCAGGAGCAGATGCTGGAGGCAATCGGCCCGTCACTCGTCGTTACCGCGATTACGCAGGACGAAACGTTTACCCGCCACCTGCTCGCCTCGCCTAACATTGAGCGGCTGAACCTCGGGCCGCTGCCGACCACACGTGTTCAATGGGATCAGCCGCACGAGGGCAATCTGTTCGAGTTCCTGTACCGGCGGCGCGCCATCCAGCGAGCCTAAAGAGATGCCAGAGATGCGGATGCCGCATGGCGGTGCGTTTGACTGGCAGTGCCGAACACGCATCCTCTTCGGAAGCGGCGTTCTCGAACGTCTCGGCATGGTGGCTCTCGATCTGTCCCGACGGCGGCGCGCGCTGTTGGTGACGGATATGGGCATCGTTCGGGTGGGCCACGCGGATCGAGCCCGGCAGTCGCTGGAGGCGGCGGGTTTCCTGGTCGCCGTTTTCGACGCCACGCGTGAGAACCCGACCACGCTCGATGTGGATGCCTGTGTGGAGGCTGCTCGCGCTGCCGATGTGGATCTACTCGTGGGGCTGGGCGGCGGGAGCAGCATCGACACGGCGAAAGGGGCAAATTTTCTGCTGACGGATGGCGGCGCGATGCAGGACTACTGGGGCGTGGGGAAGGTCCGGGGAGAAATGCTGCCGCTGATCGCGATTCCGACGACAGCGGGGACCGGAAGCGAGTGCCAGTCGTTCGCACTCATTGCGGACGAGGAAACGCACCAGAAGATGGCCTGCGGTGACCCAAAAGCCACCCCGCGCGTCGCGCTGCTCGATCCCGATCTGACCGTTTCCCAGCCAAAACGCGTGACCGCCTGCACGGGCCTGGATGCTATCGCTCATGCTGTCGAGACAGCGGTCACACGCCCGAAAAACGCCGTCTCATCGCTGTATTCGCGTGAGGCGTTTCGCCAGACGATAAGGTGGTTCCCCGACGTGCTGACGCAGCCGGACAATATCGAGGCGCGATCCGGCATGCTGCTCGGCGCGGCCTATGCCGGTTTGGCAATTGAAAATAGTATGCTCGGCGTGGCCCACTCTCTGGCAAACCCACTGACGGCGCATTATGGAATCGTTCACGGACAGGCTGTCGGTATGATGCTGCCTCACGTGATTCGCTTCAACGCACAGGAGGCGGAGGCGCGCGAAGCGTACAAAGAGCTGGCAGTCTTGGTCGGACTGGCGGATAGGAAAACGCCGGGTGAGAGTGCGGCGGACGCACTGGCACGGTTGATTACAGACTTCCTGCAAATGGCGGAAATCCCCACATCCCTTGCTGCCTGCGGCGTTCGCGAGGAAGCAATTCCGAACTTGGCGGCAGAGGCGGCGGCGCAGCGGACGGCGCAGTTCAACCCGCGCCCCGTGACTATCGAAAACTGCACGGCGCTTTATCGCGCCGCGCTCTAGCAAGGCCTACTGACACATAATGCCCGTATAACGGAAGCGCTGCCCGGCATGGAAGACGAGCGGCGATGAAAGCGGAAACCATGCACACTATCATAAGAATGGTGCTATTCGGTGCGCTCACGCTGCAGGTAACGGTAGTGGCGCAGGCGCAGGACTGGCCCGGCTGGCGCGGCCCACTTTATACGGGTGGCTCCAACACGGCGGTGAACCTTCCCGTCACGTTTTCGCCCACCAAAAACGTCAAGTGGGCGGCGGATCTTCCCGGACCCTCGGCGGCAACCCCAATTATATTTGGTGAGTCTGTCTTCGTTTCCACTGTGGACAGCAAGAACGAAACGCTGGTTGCCCTATGCCTGGACCGTAAGACCGGTAAGGTGAAATGGCAGCACACCGTCGGCAGCGGCTACCAGCCCGCGGGCGGTGAAGGTAACAAAGTACAGCTGGATGATCGCAGCAATTACGCGTCGCCTTCGCCGGTTACCGATGGCAAGCGGGTGATGTTCTTTTTTGGCAACGGTGACCTGGCTGCCTTCGATATGAGCGGCGGCAAACTCTGGAAGCGCAATATCCAGAAAGAGTACGGGGACTTCGCTTTTCAGTGGACGTTTTCCAGTAGCCCGCAGCTCTACAACGGGAAGCTGTATCTTCAGGTGCTCCAGCGTAACCAGCCGGTCGGTGACCGCGGCAAGCCGGATGCCCCCTCTTTTCTGCTTGCGCTTGAACCGGGTACGGGCAAGGAGTTATGGCGGCAGGTTCGCCCCTCGACTGCCATCATGGAATCGCGGGAGGCGTTCAGCACGCCGATCCCGCACGAGCGAGCCGATGGGCGCAAGGAAATCATCATTGCGGGTGGGGATTTTGTGACCGGGCACGATACGGAGACCGGGAAAGAGCTGTGGCGCTGGGGAACCTGGAACCCGGACCACCGGGAAGCGTCGTGGCGTCTGGTTCCGTCGCCGGTTGTGGGCGGCGGCGTGGTTCTTGTCTGTGCCCCGAAACGGCAGCCTGTGTACGCTGCCAAACCAGCCGGTACGGCGGGTACATTTACGGCAAGCCTTGCGTGGAAAAGCGTGGAGCGGAGCGCCGTTTCCAGTGATGTCCCAACACCGCTTTACTATAAAGATAAGTTCTATGTCCTCAGCGATGTCCGTAAGGCGATTTCCTGTGTCGAACCGAAGACAGGCGAAGTTGTCTGGACGATGCCGGTTCCCGGTCGGGCCATGTGCTGGGCATCACCGACGGGCGGGAACGGGAAGATATATCTGATGAACCTGGACGGCGATGTGTTCGTGATGGAGGCAGCGACCGGCAAGCTGCTGGGAGAGAACCAGATGGACACGGAGGGCGCGAATCTACGCTCCAGTATCGCGATCGCGCACGGAAGCCTGTTCATTCGTACGAAGGATAAATTGTATTGCATCGGAACGTAACCACTCTACCGTGTATGGCGCTTGTGGCAGCATTGACGGCATCGGCAGTCGCTGCACCGTCTCCGCCAACTTCCATGAACTCGCTTCGTGTGGCTCCCGGTAGGTTATCGGACCGTCTGACAACGGCTTGGCGATTCAAAACAGGCGGTCCGGTGATCTCGTCCCCGGTGGTCGCGGAGAATCGTGTTTTTGTCGGCTCAGAGGATGGGTTCGTTTACGCTCTGCGTCTGCAGGACGGCAAAAAGCTATGGTCGTTCAAAACCGGTGATGCGGTAGAGGCGACCCCGCGTGTTGTGGGGCGGTCCGTGGTGGTCGGCTCCTCAGACGGCAATCTGTATTCGCTGAATACAGCCACCGGCAAACTGCAGTGGAAGTACAAGACAGAGGACAAAATACTCGGCGGCGCGAACGCCGCTCCTGCCCCGAATGGTAAAGGTACCTGGATTGTCGTCGGAAGCTACGATAACCGTCTTCACTGTGTCGATGCGGCGACCGGAAAAGCGGTCTGGACCTACGAAACCGATAACTTTATCAACGGAATGCCCGCTGTCACGAACGGCCTGGTTGTGTTTGGTGGCTGCGACGGCGTTCTGCATGTTGTCTCGCTAGCGACCGGCAAAAGCGTCCGCTCTGTACCTCTGGGCAGCTATATCGCCGGTTCGGCGACCGTCTCCGGTAACCTCGCGTATGTCGGGCATTATGGGAATGCCGTCGTCTGTACGGATGTGCGTGCGGGAAAGACCCTCTGGACCTACCGAGAGCGTGGATTTCCCTACTTTTCGACTCCCGCCGTCGCTCCGGATCGTCTCGTGCTGGGTGGGCGCGACAAGCAGGTGCATGCGATAGACCGCAAAACCGGAAAAGGGCTCTGGATATTTCGAACGCGCGGGAAGGTGGACAGCTCGCCGGTAATCTGTGATGGAAAAGTAGTGGTGGGGTCGGAAGACGGCAGGCTCTACATTTTAGGGCTCACGGACGGCAAAGAGCGCTGGTCGTATCAGATCGGCAGGCCGGTCATGAGTTCACCCTGCGTCGTGAACGGCCTGGTTCTTGTCGGGGCTGATGACGGTTATATTCACGCTTTCAAACCCGCGAAGTAACTGTGTGGGCGAATTTGCACGGCAAAAATCTCAGTAGTCTACAGCAAGGTGCCACTTCAGATCGCTAGCCTCTGCCTCGGAAAGAATCTGCGTAAACTGCTGCAGATCGAACAGGATACCTTCAGCATTAGGAACCGTATCTGCATTCGCTGTGATGTGTTTCTGCAGCGTACGTGCGGTTCTTAATCCCTCAGCAGGAGAAAACCATTCCGCTTCCACGGAAGGAGGATTGCCTCCTTGCGCACGCGCTTCCTCTGCCCAATCCTCAGCCTCATCAAAAGACAAATCCATCTCACTTGCCGCTTCCTCAAGCGGCATGCTGAAAAAATCAAGAAACGGTTTCACTCCCGCTTCGATGGCTATCTTACTGAGGTCATCACTATAACGTGACAGCATCTTTCCATCTACGTACGTCTCGAAGCTGGGCGTTTCCGTGTTCAGGACTATATAAAATGCCATCTTGGCCTCGTTACTGCAAGCGAGCTTGCTTTCCGCGCAGGACGAGCCGCTCTAGATTGCGGCTGATGACTTTAGTCCCGATGAACTCGCGTGGGCTGAGCGGATTGACAAGAACGGTGTAAAGACCGAGGCGGTTACCCGCCACGATATCGGTAAAGAGCTGATCGCCGACCATTGCTGCCTCACCGGGGTGGGCATTCAGGAGGGCGAGCGCCCGCTTGAGACCGCTGATGCCAGGCT
>JAZKEA010000550.1:0-9334 GCA_040387315.1 Armatimonadota bacterium
TGTTGTCATCCGCGCCTCCGCACTGGACGAGATCGGGGGGTTGCCACAGGATTCGATCACGGAGGATTTTGCCGCTTCAATCCTGCTGCACCACAGGAAATGGCGCGGCATTTACCTGACCGATGTACTCGCGACAGGATTGGGTCCCGTAGACATCACCGCCTATTTTGCGCAGCAGAGGCGCTGGGCGACCGGGGTCTTTGCTGTGCTCCGGCGCTATGGACGACTTATCTTTCTTCCCGGCAGCAGCAAGGGGGCACTAACAAGCGCGCAGCGTATCCAGTACTTTCTTTCCTGTACCCACTACCTGAGCGGCGTCTGTAATCTTGTTTATCTTCTGGTGCCTCTGATGTACTTTTATATCGGGACGTGCGCCGTTCGCCCGGTCGCGCCCAGCCTTCTTTTGGGTTATCTGCTGCCGTACTTGCTGCTCGCCCTGCTCGCCTTCCGTCATGCGAGCAGGGGCCGGATGCACTGGCGGGGTACAACCCTGGGATTCGGAAGTTTCCCCGTGACCGTCGCCAGCCTCCTTTCCGTTCTCTGCGGACAGCGTGTCCGTTTTGTCGTCACGGCAAAGAGCCGTCGCAAGACGGGTCGATCCTGGGAATCACTCCTGCCTCATATTGTCGCCTTTGCACTCTGCCTTGGCGCTCTTAAGCTTTCTTTTTCGGCATCGGGCGACCCGTTTTTGGTGTTCTTGAGCGGTCTCTGGCTCCTGCAGATGACGATTATGCTGGCCTCTCTGCTGAAAGTCGCTCTCGGGAAAGATCAAAAGAGCCGTGTCGTTGAAGAAGAAAAAGTGGTGGTCCACGCAAACACCCGGTGACATAACTGGAGAATCAGGCAGAATTGTTCAAAATTAAACCGATAAAAGAGGTGTTCACGACGTTGTACACGCTTTACTGAATGATGTGTACACGGCTGCCACCTATTATTGGTTCGTAACGAGCGCGCGGATGCCATTTTGTATCGTGCGCCCTGGAAAGGACTTTTCTCGATGATGCGTTTAACAACCCGTGCAGCCACGTCCATTTTTGCGGTGTTAACGACACTGATGGTGCCGAACGCCCTTGCTTTAGCCCAGACCCTGCCAGAATCCGCAGCGAATTCGCCCGCGGCAAAACCGCCTGAAGCCCCGCCGCCGGGCGACCCTCTTGGTCCGGATCTCTATGCCGCCATCAGAACCGGAAACATAGCGGGCATTAAATCGCTTGTCGCAAAGGGGGCGCAGCTGGAGGGCAGGAACTGGCTTGGAATCACGCCCTTGATCTGGGCGGCGACTTCCGGCAATACCGCGTCCTGCGCCGCACTAATCGACGCGGGTGCCAAGGTCGACACCCCCAGCCGCTATGGCACAGCACTCTCATCTGCTGCCATGACAGGGCATACCGCAATTGTTCGGCTGCTTCTCGCGCACGGAGCCACCGCGAATCCCGAGCGGACGGATGATATCTCTCCTCTTATGACCGCTGCCGAGGTGGGCAACCTGGAGACGATGCGCCTGCTGCTCACACATAAAGCGGCGGTGAACGCCCAGGACTTTAACGGTGTCACGCCCCTCATGTTTGCCGCCCGACGGGGGCAGACTGCCGCAGCACGCCTTCTCCTGGATTCCGGTGCAAAGATAAACGCCCAGGATAATCTGGGCAAAACGGCTCTGATGTACGCGTCAATGAACGGTCACCCCGGATGTACCTCCCTGTTTATCGCGCGTCATGCCACAGTGAACGCACGCGACAAGAGCAAGGAAACAGCGCTTCTCCTGGCGGCCCGTTACGCGGGTAATGTGTCCGTGGCTCGCTCCCTGGTACGAGCCGGAGCGGATCGTACCGCGACGGACTCCAGGGGGCGCAATGCCTGCCGGGTCGCTGTAGACCATGAGAACCGGGAGTTCGCGGCGGTGGCCCTGCCACCCGGCAAAACGCTATCGGGTACCTCTCGCCCGCAGACATCGTTAGCGGAGCAGGCGCGGTCAGCGGCGCTTCGGAGCCTGCCGCGAATCGAGACATCGGCGCGCCGTTTTGCCTCTCAGGCTGCCTGCGTCTCCTGCCACCATGAGGGTCTGGGACTGATGACCACGGGACTGGCGAAAAAGCGCGGCTTTCCCTACGATCCGGCACTTGTTGCGACGCAGATTGAAAAGATCGTCAAAGGCGACGAGGCAAACGCCGCCGCGCTTCACGGTGTGCTGCCGCATCCGGAACAGTACAAGCATGTTCCCACCGTCGATATGGGCGAGTTTACACCTGGCGTGGCGTTTCTCTATTCCGGCCTTTTGGCGCATGGGCGGGCGGCAGGGCAGCCACAGAGCGACGCGGTACAAATTTTGGCACATCAGCAGTTTGACGATGGTTGGTGGGGGTTCTACATGCAGCGTGCCCCTATACAGTCCAGCGATTTCGCCACCACCGCTATGGCTATCCGCCTGATGCAGTCCTATATGCCGAAAGAGAGCCGCAAGGAGGCAGAGGAGCGCATCAGCAAGGCGCGGGCCTGGCTTGTCAAAGCAAAGGCGCTGACGAACGAGGATCGAACGTTCCGTCTGCTTGGTCTCAAATGGGCGGGAGCCGGAGCCAAAGACATTGCTGGTGCGGCGCGTGCGCTCAGGGCGATGCAGAGGCCGGACGGAGGATGGGCTCAGCTGCCGACCTCGGTACAGGGCCAGAATTATGTCCGAAGTGACGCTTATGCCACGGGACAGGCTCTTTATGCTCTGAATATGGCAGGTGGGGTGGCCGTTACCAGCGATTGTTACCAGCGAGGCGTCCGCTTCCTGCTCCGCACCCAGGACGATGACGGGACCTGGTTCGTGAATAAGCGGGCGCTTCCGATCAATACCTACCTTGATGCCGGTTTCCCCCACGGGGAGTCCCAGTACATATCCTACGGCGGAAGCTGCTGGGCAACGATGGCGCTGATGCTTGCTGCGCCACCAAAGTCACACCAGTCACCGCCGACTATCGCCAGGGCAGGCGCGAAAAAGGTGAGCGCGAAAAACGTAAAGCTGAGCATGGTCCGGTAATCGCTCCCAGCCTCGGCAAATCGCTGGTTATTTTAGAACGAGCACTTTCGGTTTAAGCCGAAAGTGCTCGTTTTTCGTCGTGCCGCTGTTTATATCCATGACTGACTCTGGGTAAAGAACAGGAACCAATAAAATGTCGCCGAAGATCGACAATACGACACTACGAATTCCAGGAGAGACCACGGGTGATTGTAATGAATACAGGTAAGAAAGGTTTGATTGGCCTGGCGGTGATGATCCCGCTCGCGGGCGCTGCCTGCGCACCGCGCAGTGCGTCGCAGGCTCTGCTGCCGGAAGCGGCGGCACAAACAGGGGATTCACGCGCGGGACAAACAGGGACACAGGCATATAGTGCACGAGCAGCCGAGACGCCTGCGCTTCGCGATGCTACGGCTATTCAGAACGCGTTCGCACAGGTGGCGACTGCCGCTAACCCCGCCGTGGTAACCATCACCACAGAGACGGCAGCTCCCCGTCGCGGTCAGGTGCGTCCCGGTCCGGGACAGCGATCCCCGGGAAGTCCCGGCGACCCTTTTGGTAATCCGGAGGGGGGACGAGATCCTTTCGAGGACTTCTTTCGACGTTTCCGCGAGTTCGGATTGGAGCCCAGTGGGACTGCCCAAGGGGCTGGCAATCACTTCCACAAAATCCAGGCAGAACGAGGCGGCGGACTCGGGTCCGGGTTTATCTATCGTCCCGACGGACACATCATAACGAATGCTCACGTGGTGAGCAATGCCTCACGCGTAACGGTAAAACTTGCTGACGGTCGCGAGTTCCGAAACGCCAGAGTGCTTGGTCAGGATGAGCGGACCGATGTTGCCGTGGTAAAGATCGATGCCACAAATCTCAATGCCGTTGCGTTAGGTGATTCATCCAGGGTGCGGGTGGGTGACTGGGCTATCGCAATGGGTAACCCCTTCGGACTGGAGCATACGCTGACAGTCGGCGTTATCTCCGCCAAGGCGCGGGAGGTGCCTCTCAGTGTCGCGGGCCCCGGCGATTACCTGCAGACGGACGCTTCCATAAATCCGGGCAACAGTGGCGGCCCGCTGCTGGACATTTCGGGCCGGGTCATCGGCGTCAACAACGCGATTTACAGTCGAAGCGGTGGCAATGTCGGTATCGGCTTTGTTATTCCCATCAACCAGGCACGGGAGATAGCGGATGTGCTCGTCCGGGAGGGACGCGTTCGGCGCGCCCAGATGGGCGTAAGCATCAGCAATCTAGAGGAGCGCGCCGCCGCGTTCGGCCTAGACTCGAAGATCAACGGTGTGCTCATCGAGAGCGTCGCTCCGAACAGCCCTGGCGCCCGCGCGGGATTACAGCCCGGCGATGTCATCCAGTCGTTTAACGGCGAGACGGTAACACGCAGTCTGGACCTGCAGCGTTTGGTCAGCCGCGCGCCGATCAAGACGGATGCCCGGCTGCAAATTCTTCGCGGCGGAAAAACGCAGGCAATCACGGTACGACTTGAGGAACTTAAAGAGTCCAGCGCCGCGACTGGAACGGAGACTCCGCCGCATAAGGGAAGTGCCCCAGGGGCGCTCGGACTGCGTCTTACGCCCCTGACACCTGATTTAGCGCGCCGCTATGGGATTACGGGTGGTCGCGGCGTGGCGGTTGCCGGGGTAGAAAGCGGTTCGCCCGCCGCCTCAGCGGGGCTCCGTACAGGCGACGTCATTGAGCAGGTCGGACAGACGTCGGTCTCCACGCCCCAGGAGATGCAGGCAGCAGTGACAGGAATACTCGGAAAGCAGACCGGTGCAAGCAAAAGCGTGGCGCTCTATGTCAATCGTGGGGGAGAGCGGCAGTTCGTGCTCGTGAATGTTGGAACTTAGAGTCATGTACAAGGGACAGACGATACAGAATAAAACGACGATCGTGTCACTTACGGTGGCTCTTATGGTGGCGTCTGCCTGTTCCGCCGTGGCGCAGATCGGACAGCAGGAGACTGTTGTTCCTCTGCCACGAAGTGAGCGCGGGAATGCACGGCGCACTGTTGTCATCCGGGATCGACGCCCCGTCAGTACGCTGATGGTAAACGGACGACCAGCCCCATCCGATGTAGACCCGCAGATGATAGAGGGCCGCGTGATGGTGCCGATTCGGTTTGTCGCCCAGGAATTGGGGGCGAAGGTAACCTGGGACCCCATCACGCGAATGGTTCGCCTGGTGCAGGGAAACCGGACGGTCACAATGACCGTCGGATCGACTCGGGCTGATCTAAACGGCCTCAGTCAGGCTCTTGCAGTAGCGCCGGTCATTCGGAATGGGCGAACTTTGCTTCCCCTACGCGATGTTGCCCGCTTCTCTGGAGGAGTCGCAGACTACAACGCAGATACGGGTGTTGTTTTCGTCACCACAGCAGGCGGTCGGGGCAGTACCGGTTCTGCCAGAACCAGCGGTACCAGCAGTTCCCCCGGTCGTGGGAGTGGTGGCGGTTTGTAGTTCTGACGTGAGCACTGTTCGGTGCGCGTTCCTACGAAGGCTACGCGTCAACGGACATCGACCGTCACTGAGGAGAGGAAATGAGGAGGAAATGGACGATGAGGGACTTGAACCCCCGACCCCCGCCGTGTGAAGGCGATGCTCTACCACTGAGCCAATCGTCCGTGAAACTACCCTGTTCGGGATGACTGAAATGGTATCACGCAGGGCAGGCAGTGTCAAGATTTCGGGAGTGGTATGACCGACCCTGCCTCCCGCAAAAGCCGCTCGATATCGGCGCTGAGACGGGCTGCGGAAACAGGACCGATGTAGGTTCGAACCAGTCTGCCCTGTCGGTCCAGGAGGATGCTGGTGGGGAGACCTAGGCCGCTGAAGGCAAGCAGGGGATCCGGTTCCGGCTGAACGAGCGGATACGAGATCTCATACCTGCGGGCATACTGCTGAACTTGCCCCGAGATACTTTCCCTACTGCCCTCATCCATCATCAAACCGACGATCTCAAAACCGGCGGAGCGGTATTGATCCGCAACCGCGACGAGATCCGGGGTCTCACGCAGGCAGGGAGGGCACCAGGTGGCGGCGTAATTGAGAAGCACGACTTTACCTCGAAGCGATGCTAAACGCCAGGGTGAGTTATCCCCGATACTTACCCCTTTCAGAGGGGTGAATTGCCTTCGCTCGGCTGCGTACTTGTACGGAGTCCCTCTGCCTTCGGCTCCGGACCCGTTTCGTATCAAGCTGGTAGCGGCGAGATAAACGAGTATCGCCGCACCCGCGATCAGAACAAACCTGCCCCGCTTCTTCTCGGTTATTACCGTGTTCATTACCCTGTTATACGTGCCGAAGTGCGGCTTTGCTCCGCTCGGGCACCTATTTATCGTGTCGGCAGGCAGGCTGCTAGGGCGGCACGGACATTCTCGGTGTGCTCGCGGTGCAGAAATTTATCCCAGCCGCGCTCCGCGTACAGAGCGCGGAGCGGGTCCGCACGATCATAAAAGTTTAGTGTGCCTACCCAGGCGCTATCAAAACAGGGAGCGAGCAGGGCAGCAAGGCGTTTCGGGGTACAGGGCAGGAGTGGGGCGACACTGGCAGTGGTGCGGATACCGGCATCCCGCAGCTGTTTCGCGGCTTTCAAACGGCGTGAAATCGACGGAGCACGGGGTTCAAAGGCTTTCCGAACAACATCGCTATCGGTTGGAACGGAGATGCCTACCGTGAGTGTGTCACCGAATCGCTGAAACAAGTCAATGTCCCGAACGACATGGGGTGAGCGTGTCTGAATATGAACCCTTTCTGGAAACGCAGCAAGCAGTACCTCAAGCAGAGCGCGTGTCAGTCCCAGGCGGAGTTCAATGGGCTGATAGGGGTCGGTGGCGGAGGAAAAGAAAACGGTTTTGCCCTGTAGTTTATGGCTTTCCCTCTGCAGCGCATCAACGGCATTTTGCTTGATCTCAATCCAGTGACCCCAGTCCGCCTTTTTCCCGGCATCATCGTGTATAAACTTGCTGGCATAGCAATACGTACATCCGAAGAGACAGCCGCGAAATGGGTTTATCGTGAAATCACAGGGCAAACTGCTGTTTCGATTCTGAGCGGTCAGGACCGACCTCACCTCGATTCGGGTGATTAAATTTCCGGAAGCAGGCTGCATATCATCGGGCATACGGTCAGTATATCAAACATATGTTTACAGATCAGCGCTGACAGCTGCGGCGATAGACGGAGGGCGTCGATCCGGTGCGCTGACGGAACTGTCGGGTAAAGAAGTACACATCCTGATACCCCAGCTGCTCAGCGACCGCTTTGATAGGAGTATCCGTGTCCCCCAGTAAGGTTCTCGCCTGGGCGATTCTCTGTCGGAGCACGTACTCGTGCAGGGGGACCCCGGCGGCTTCCCGGAAACGACGGCGCAGCGTGGAGGCAGCCATACCCATCCGCATCGCCAGCTGACTGCTGTCGGGCGAGGGGTTATCAGCAAGGGCTACAAGGACGTTCGCAAACCAGGACTGATCAGGTACACCCTCCGGAACTTCGCTGGCTCGAGCCTCCGCGAGTTCGAGGAGAAAGGATTCCAGAAGATTCGCCGCGCGAGCGCTTCGCCACGGATCGGGAGTCGTTCCTTTCAGCAGTCGGAGAAGGTCATCGAACCGCCGGCTATAATCACCGGGAGATACGGTTTGGGGAACCGTGGGCCAAAGGCCCGCCGCGACCCAGCGAGCAACACGCGGCCCCTGAAAAGCGGCATAACGATGACGCCAAAATGGGTATCCCGGCGCGGCATGAAAACGGATATGCGGTCCCGGAAAGGCGGGCCAGAACCACGCGCCGGACTTGCTGTTCAGCACATGGGTGTAGTCGTCGTATTGGACCTCAATCGCGCCGCCATTCTGCTCCATAAACTGCAGCGTGTAATACCCATCGAACCGTTTGTTCACCTGCGCATTGCAGGTAGAATCACTTCCGCAGTGAAGAAAGAGGAGGTCAGACGAATACATGGGCTGAAGAGTCCTGTGAGCAGATAGTACCAAAACGCAGTCAGGAAGTCCATTGTTCTCGGCGGTCGGCAGCGGTTATGATATTCCCAACAAACTTGATTGGAGGCATTGTAATGCCGACTGCGACCAGCGAACGCGAAATCATCACGCCGCGCACTCTGACGGAAGAGGAAATCAGATTTTACCAGATGGAGGGATATGTCGTCCTTCGCAGTCTGCTCACACCGGACGCCAGCCAGGCCCTCTACAGCGAAGTGATGAATATCATGGAGATTATCGGACTCGGCCACACGAAATTAAAGCAGTCCGGTGAGTATCTGCCCGGCTCCGGACTGGATACGTTTATCAACAGCTCCGTGATGCTGTCACTCGCTGAGGCTTTGATGGGAGGAGAGAGTACACTCTACATGCCGTTCACCGCCGTAAAAAGCGGTGGCGGAGGGGGGGAGTTCCATTTTCACCAGGACAATCAGTACACACGCTTTGACGGGCCGGGCATCAACCTCTGGACCGCGCTGTCTCCGATGACCGAAGAGAATGGGTGCCTGAAGGTCGTCCCTCGCTCCCATCTTCATGGCACGCTGCCGTCGCACTCGCCGGAAGGCGACGGTCATAGGGCGGTTACCTTCGAACCCGAGGACTTTGTCTCCGTTTCGATGGACCCAGGCGACTGCATCGCGTTTTCACGCCTCACTGTCCATGGTTCCGGCCCTAATATCTCCGCCAAACCACGCGTCGCGTATGCGGTCCAGTACCATCGTGACGATGTTAACTACTCTCTAGACAGCGGTGAAACCTGGACGTCCCTCAAAGAAAACCCACGCTGGAAAACACGCCCCGTGGATCAGATCAGTATCCCCAAAGGCAAAATCGACGGTCATTAGTGCCACAACAGTCAAAAGTTAGGGTGAGAGGCATTTATACCTCTCACCCGTTGTTTTCCTCAGTCTGCGGACCTTCGCAGCCAGACCTGCATACGACCAGCTTCCCGGTTTGCCCAGGCGTAGTAGGGAACTAGAGTAAGAGACGTAGGCATGGCAGGTGGTTCCGCGGCTTTACCGACCGTGCGGTACAGTGCTCCTTCCCAGGCATCTCCAGCGGGTTCTATTGCTCCCTCGCCTTTTAGAGCAGCCACACCAGTTAGCCCAGACGCCTCGATGACGGTAAAGGCGCTTGGTTCGGCGGGCAGCAGGACGTCTTGCGGATCGATGCCGGGATTATCTACCTGTTCCATACAGTAGAGCAGGGGACCGCGCAGGACGGCGATATGTCCCTGGTCTTCGGTCACCTGGGGATGCGCTTCGACATAGCGCACCGGCATGGGGAGCGAGAGACGCACCGTATCGCCCGCGGCCCAGTCCCGACG
>JAZKEA010000551.1:0-4501 GCA_040387315.1 Armatimonadota bacterium
GCAAAGACCGAAAGAAGACAAAGCAAAGAGGTTAGAAATGGTTGTTTCACGCTCAACCATACCGCACATTGGGGCTTTTTGGCTACCCCACGCACCGTCGCGCGGGGCACAGATACAACGAATTCAGGCTTTGCGGATATGCCGGGCGGCTGCCCTGCGTGCGGAGGCCGAGGAGCCCTCCGAGATTACGTAGATACGGACCTTGCGCCGTCCCCACTCCCGCATCCGGTCGTAATCCTGAATACGGACATCGACGTGATGCCCCCGGATACGACCGCCGGTATCATCCGCGACGGCATGACCATAGCCGGGTATCCAGAGCTGCGAGCCGATAGGGATCAGGTCCGGGTCAACGGCGATTCCATGCACCGCTCTGCCATCACGCTCGGTGAAGGTGTAGCGTCCTCCCTCCATTCGCGTGTTGATGGGTGTGTAGGCGGTAGCCGTCACCCGAAAGGAGCGCTTGTACGTTCCCCGCGCGGGGTGCGCGTTGAGGTTGCGGTCCCAGCGGCGCTGGACCACCTTCTTTCGCGGGCGTCGCGTAGGAGAAGAGGCCCCGGTGTGTGCCGTCTTCCGAATATAGCGCGGCGCGGATGGTGCAGCCGCCCAGGCGGTACCGGCGGGAAGTACTGCGGTGACCAAAGTAACCGTACTGAACGCGGTTATAAAGAACAACGAGGCAGAAACGAAGACACCGATATAGCTTAAAGTAGCAAAAACAGCGATACGATACAGCACTAATTTTCTCTGCTGCGGCAGAGCGGGTTAACACAAGAGAGTTCCGGGCATGCCGGTTATTCGACTGCTCACCTTGTTTGTAAAGACACAGTCGCGCTGCTGCAATAACAGAGCTTCCGCCTTCTCCGCTTCCTTCTGGCCGCCGCGTGGTAAGCGGCAACAAGAGCACAAAATGCTCTCGTTACCCGGAATGGATAAGGCGCCATCCCGGCAGACACACTGCAAATAGAGTCGATGACGCGGTTTGTCGAAAAAGCGACCTTCTCCGAAAGGGAGAAGAAAACACCTTTTTGCCACGCCAAGGGCATTGACAGGTTCTTTTACGCTGTCGTTCCCGATTATATTTTTACTAGCGGATCGTTGCGTCATCCGGAAGCGAATAATTCTCCCGCATTTATCATGCCTGTTTTCTTGGACAAGACTATTCGTCTCTGCCAAACTATTGCACCAAAACGTACCAAAAATCGTACCACTCTTGACACAAGCTGGTATGTACGACACAATTAACCGGTGATATCCCCTGCAGGAGATTCAAGAAAATCGAAACTACGACTGCTGAACCTATAGCCGGACTGATGAACGGGCTCCGTCAGAGCATCCGTTCCGGTCAGTATCCTGCGGGTACCTGGCTGCCGCCGGAGCGGGATGTCGCGGCCCAGTTCGGGGTCACCCGCCGTGCCGTGCGCCGTGCAATCGCGCTTCTGGCCGAGGAGGGGTTGATCCGATGCCAGCCCCGTTTTCGCCCGATTGTGCTCGCCTCGCCTTCGCCGAGCGATAGCATGCCCACGGCCTCGCCTTCTTTGATCCCGGCGTCACCGGCTGCCCTTACCGGAGCGGGATCGCGCTTGGTCGCCCTGGTTATGTGGCACGGCGAATCGGAAACCCAGAGCGTGTCCGCCCAGCAGCGAGTCTTCTGGGGAATGAACCAGCGCCTGGCGCGGGACGGATACCATGGCATCTTTCTCAACCTGGGAGATACCGTCCGGTCTGAGGGGGAAAATGCGGATCGGGAGGCCGCGCACCTTCGCTATGTTCAGGAGCAGGGCTTCGCGGGGGTCATTTTTTACGCCTATGCCTACCGTCGTAACCGGGAGCTGATTCAGGAGACGGCAAGCAAAATGCCGCTCGTTCTTATCGACCGCATGATTCCCGGTATTCAGTCGGATTTTGTCGGGATCAATAATCAGGCCGCGATGTACACCGCCACACGGCACCTTATCGATCTGGGTCACCGGCGTATTCTGTTCGCGGCGACAGCGGAAGCCATCAATACGGTACAGGATCGCTGGGAGGGCTACCAGCAGGCGATGTCCGAAGCGCCGGGTGGGCCACTGCCCGAAAACATTCTGACTGTTCCCGCCCGGCCATCGCTCACCGAGTGGCCCGTCTTCGACAGTCTTTTTGGTCTCAGTCCGGAGCGCCGACCGACTGCGGTGGTCTGTGTCAACGATTACGTGGCGCTGGACATCTACCGTCATCTGCGCGGTCTGGGAATGAGCGTCCCCCAGGATGTCGCGCTCTGCGGTTTCGATGATATCGTGCCCGTCCTGCCGAGCGGCATCGGCCTGACAAGCGTGTCTCAGCCCTTCGAGGAGATCGGCCGCGCCGCCGCGGAGGTATTTCTGGAGCGGCGCTCCGGATCATCCGTCGCGGGCTCCGCGCTGAAAAGCATCGAGCTCCAGGCCCGTCTGGTGGTCCGCGAAAGCACCGCAGACGCATTGGTAAACGGGACTGATGCGTCGCAGGGTGAACCAAAGTCAGAAGCGGTACAAAAATAACCTTGACAACCAGTACCAAATCGTGCCAAAATGACACCAGCAATAACGCTGTTGCTCCGTGACAGCAACGAACAAGGGAGTCTTAAAACAATGCAGTCCTTTTCAACAAGACAAAGCGGTCGCAGCAACGGCTTTACACTAATCGAACTTCTCGTGGTAATCGCCATTATCGCTATTTTAGCGGCGATCCTGTTTCCCGTTTTCGCCCAGGCTCGCTCCAAGGCGCGTCAGGCATCCTGCCTATCTAACATGAAGCAGATCATTCTCGCGGATATGCAGTACACCCAGGACAACGACGAGATCCATTCCTTTGCCTTTGGACTTGGACCGCATGACGACAATTTTTCCAATCAGGCATGGTCCGTGGCTCTCTATCCCTATACAAAGTCTTACGGTATTTACCAGTGCCCGGAAGACTTTGTAGAGCGAACATTTCCCCAATACTCCGGCCTCAGACTTGCGTCGTCCTATTCACAAGCCTATCGATTTGGTGCCTGGAACCATGCACAAAGGGACGAAAATATGCGTCACTTCGCTTCGGGCCAGGTTGACTCCAATATCGCCTCACCAGCGACAACTATTCTGGTTCTTGAGCGTTTTTCCGCCGACAAGTACGTCGATTTCAAGAACGGTCAAGAGGGATGGTGCAGCAATACGGCCTTTCAGGGAAACGCGACATCGAATCCTAAAGTAGCCCCAACCAGCGCAGTTCATGGGGGCGGCTCCAACTATGGATTCGCGGACGGACATGCAAAGTGGATGAAAGTAGCGGCGACGCTGGAGCGACAGGGAAACCAAACGGCTGTAGCATCACAAGCAAGTGACTTTATGCGTGGCTCTGGCTGCCGCATACCGAACGCAGACACCTATGTGACTTCGTCAAGCCCGATCGCGACCTACCTTGGTATGTGGGATGCGGTACAGTAAGCAGTAAGAGACTCTAAACCACGTTTGCTGTCACACGCAATTGAATAGCGAATAACGCGCGGCCCGGCCTTCTGAAACTTCAGCAGAATGCCGGGCCGTTTTATCTTTGACTTCATCTTCTGACGAATAGGCTGACCATTATGCGTATCCACTCGGTTCTGCTGCTGCTTCCCCTGCTCGCTCCCGGCTTTGCGGCGCAAGCCCAGACGATTCCAGCTCCAAACCTCGCGACTTTGCCGACTTCAGCGGGTTCGCAGCTGCCATTGCCCTCTTATAGCATTCCGAAAATCACGGAGATTACGGAGGCGCTTCTGCGAGTACGAACGCGGTGCGACCGGTTCAGCTATCCGCAGGTGTATCACCGGAAAACGAATGCGCTTATCACGGATTTCTCGGTCCCGGCGCAGGATGCGGGGGCGCGTCTGGGAGGCTATCCGGTCGGCGTGATTCACAACGGAATGCTCCTGGTGGGCGAGGCGACCGGCGACAGGCGGTTCACGGATTACACGCGCGATGCGCTGCAGCTGCTCGCGGATCGTCTCCCCTATTTCAAGGCGCAGGCGGCAGCGTACGGACCAGGGGGAAACAGTCTGCGGGATTTTTTCGCGCCATCATCGCTGGACTCGTGCGGGGCCTGGGGAGCGGCGATGGTGAAAGCGCGCCGTGCGGGCCTCGCCCCTGATGTCAAGCCGACCATAAACCTGTTCGCGCAGTATGTCAGTCATAAACAGTTCCGACTGAAAGACGGTACGCTTGCTCGAAATTCTCCGCAGCCGAACTCGCTCTGGGCGGACGACATGTATATGAGCATCCCTTTCCTTGCGCAGATGGGCAAGCTCACGGGCGAAAGCCGTTATTACGATGATGCCGCCCGGCAGGCGCTGCAGATCGCAAAGCGTCTCTTTAACGAACAGAAGGGTATTTACGCTCACGGCTGGAGCCAGGGGAATGCGGACAACAACCCGGAGTTCTATTGGGGGCGCGCGAATGGCTGGTGCCTGATGGCAATAGTCGAACTGCTGGACGTGCTGCCGGAGAACCATCGTCAGCGCCCCGCA
>JAZKEA010000551.1:4511-10478 GCA_040387315.1 Armatimonadota bacterium
AATTGGTGCGTTCCCAGATCAAGGCGCTGGTGGGTCTGCAGTCGTCCAGCGGAATGTGGCACCAGCTTCAGGACAAACCGGATTCGTACCTGGAGACCTCCTGCTCCGCGATGTTCGCCTTTGGAATCGCCCGCGCCGTTAACCGTGGCTGGGTCAGCGCCGCCAGCTATGGCCCGGTCGCAATAACTGGATGGAACGCGGTCGCCAGCCGTATCAACGAGGAGGGCGGGATTGACGGCACGTGTATTGGTACCAACTATGCCAGCGATGCGGCCTATTACTACCGTCGCCCCAGCCGGGATGACTTTCACGGGCACGGCCCGGTCCTCCTTGCGGGCGCGGAGGTGATCCTGCTTTTGAAAAATGATCGTCTCCGCATCCGTACCGGTCCCGGTGCCCCGATTAAGGTGACGGAGCAGCCACCACGCTGACGTTTGCCGCGAACTTTTCCCCGCCGCAAACCGGTAGAATACTAAGTAAGGACGCGTCGGCGAGATTTTCGTTTCCTGATGGCGCACAACGAAGTGGATAAAAACCGCAATGAAAAGTGAATCGATCAGCAGTTATGATGTGGCGCAGCAGCAGCTTGCCATTGTCGCGGAGCGTCTGAAGCTGCATCCGGATGTGCATGAGATGCTGAAGTATCCCAAGCGCGAGCTGACGGTAAACTTTCCCGTCTCTATGGAGGATGGGTCCACCAAGATGTTCACGGGCTACCGCGTCCATCACAATGTGACGCGTGGTCCGGCCAAGGGCGGCATTCGTTTCCACCCGGACACAGATATCGATGAGGTGCGGGCGCTTGCCTTCTGGATGACGGTTAAATGCGCCATCGTCAATATTCCCTTTGGTGGCGCAAAAGGCGGAGTGGTCTGTGATCCCGCCGCCTTGACTCCCGCCGAACTCGAAGACCTGACGCGCCGCTACACCACGGAGATTGCCGTGCTGCTTGGTCCGAATGAGGATATCCCCGCCCCGGATGTCGGCACGAACGGGCAGATCATGGCCTGGATCATGGACACCTATTCGATGCTGAAGGGGCATACGGTTCCCGCCGTGGTCACGGGGAAGCCGATCTCCATCGGCGGATCCGAGGGACGGATCGAGGCGACCGGGCGCGGTGTCGTGACGATTGCCCGCGAGGCGCTTCGCGCGGCAAATACCGAGATCATGGGAACCAGTGTCGCCGTCCAGGGCTTCGGCAATGTCGGTTCGGTGGCGGCCAGCCTGTTCCACCGGGCGGGTGCGAAGGTCGTTGCCGTGTCGGATGTCCGCGGCGCGATCCTCAACAAAAAAGGGCTGGATATCGATGCCCTGCTGACCTACAGCCGAAAGAACGGGTCGGTTCTGGATTTTCCGGAATCGGAGCCGCTTCCCGCAGATGCCCTGCTGACACTGCCCGTAGATATACTCGTTCCCGCCGCCCTGCAGAACCAGATCACGGCGAAAAACGCCCCGGACGTCAAGGCGCGGTTTGTTATCGAGGGGGCGAACGGCCCGACAACACCGCAGGCGGACATCATTCTGCGCGAGAACGGTATTACCGTCGTTCCGGATGTGGTGGCGAATGCGGGCGGCGTGACCGTCTCCTACTTCGAATGGGTACAGGGTCTGCAGTCGTTTTTCTGGACTGAAACAGAGGTCAACCAGAAGCTGGAGCAGATTCTGGTGCGTGCCTTCTCTCAGGTACAGCAGACGGCCAAGGACCATCGCTGCGATCTCCGAACCGCCGCCTATATCGTCGGCGTGGGCCGTGTCGCCGATGCGATCCTGGCTCGCGGCATCTTCCCTTAGATCGGCCCTCGTCCGGCAGCGAAAGTCTATTTGTCACAGATTATTTTCAAGCGCCGTTGTTTATGTCAGAAGGGACGCAGCGAGAGGATTATCTGATCTCTTAAGCGATTCGGAAGTGCTTCAAAAAACTTTACCGACCAGTAAATAAAACTGAACATTCCGAAATCCAGTGCGTCTTTAAAGACAGTATAAGCAAGGAGCTAAGATTAAAATGAATACAAACAGCACAAAGCGAAACAGTAGCATTGCGGCAGGTATCGCCGCCCTGATGACGGTAGCCGCGATGGCAGGCTCCGCCGCCCCGGCCTCCGCTTCCGGCCTGTCGCAGCTGCTGGGCCAGGATAACAAGAGTCGCCAGGGTGACAAAAATAACATGCGGAACCTGGGCATCGGTCTGGGAGCCGCTGCCGCCTACTCGGTTTTGAAGGGCAAGACGACCCAGGGACTGGTGCTCGGCGCGGGCGCTGCCTACTCGGCGAAGAAGTACGAGGATGCACGCAAGGCGCAGTCCAAGGAAAATAACCGGGAGAACCGCCGCTATCGCTACAGCAACGGAAACCGGGTCGGCTACGACCTGTACCGGGGCAACCAGAAGGTAGCCTACTTCAAGCGGAACGGTTCATCGGATCGCTATACCAAGAGCTACAACTACTAAGCTGTAAACAGGCAGCGAGAGATCACACAATCGAGATAACTAAAACGGATTAATACCAACCTCGCGGTCGCGCAGTGTCCCTGACATAAGTGACTGTTTATATAGAAGCGGCAAGCAGCGTGTTCGGCAGATCGGAGCATAAATCCGGTCCCGCTGAGCACGCTGTTGTCGTTATTGCAGCGCAGAGGCCGGCACGGTATACTGATTAGCCACCTGGCGGTCGGTCATCGCCGGGTTTTGTGCTGAAAGGGGCTAGACAAATATATGAAAGACGGTATCCACCCGGACTATCATTACGTAATTTTTAAGGACGCTTCCTCCGATTTCGCGTTCCTGGGACGGTCCACGCTGAAAGGCGAGAAGACCGCGACCTGGACGGACGGCAAGGAGTATCCTGTTTTCGTTTCCGAAATCACCAGCGACACCCACCCGTTCTTTACCGGTAAGCAGAAGATCGTAGACACCGAGGGTCGTGTCGAAAAGTTCATGCAGAAGTATGGCATGAAGGCCGGCGGCAAAAAGTAGTTTCGCAGCTAATCGAGACGCTAAGCGCGTTCTGGTAAACTAAGCAGAGTGCTTCACTCTCTTATTTTCCGGCGTGTTTAGCGTCTTTGGTATTTTTTCAGGGGTCGACAAAAAAATCATGGCGGGCAGCGAGACGCTTTACGGCGGGCAGGCGGTTATCGAAGGGGTGATGATGCGCGGCGCGCACCAGTTCGCGGTCGCATGCCGTCGCGCTTCCGGCGAGATCGCGGTTACCTGCGAACCGGTCCCCAAGGTGTTTCGCCCCGCCTGGCAGAAACTGCCCTTTCTGCGCGGCGCATTTTCTTTGGTGGACGCCATGACGCTCGGGACGAAGGCGATGTTCTGGGCCGCCAAGATCGCCGAGGCCGACATTCCGAAACCGGAGGCGAAAAACAAGATCCGTCTTTCGGAAGAGGTCGTGGGTCCCGCGCTGGGAACCGCGGTCGCCGCGCCGGACCCGCTGCCCGCGGAATCCGCGCCGTCCTCGGTGGGAGTCACGGATGTGGCTATTGGCGGGGCGATGGTCACCGGGCTTCTGTTTGCCATGGTGCTGGTATTCGTGATCCCGAACCTGGTGCTCTCGGCGGCGCAGCAAGCGGGAGTGCCAAATGGCTGGCAGCTCGGTCTGATTGATGCGGCGGTGCGCTTCGGGATATTTTTCACTTATATCGCCTTGATCTCGCGGATGACGCATGTACGTCGGGTCTTTCAGTATCACGGCGCGGAGCACAAGGCGATCAACGCGCTGGAAGCCGGGGGAAGAGACGGCCTGACCGTCGCCGCTGCCCGCGCCGCGAGCCGCCTGCATCCCCGCTGCGGAACGTCTTTTGTTTTTATCGTGCTGCTTCTGTCGACACTGGCACTTGTGCCATTTCATGGTCTGCCAACGTATTATCGTGTCCCGATCCATCTGGCGCTGGCGCTGCCGATTGCGGGCGTCTCGTTCGAGCTGCTGCGGCTGGCAGGCAAGTACCGGGATCGACCACTCGCCGCCGCGCTGTCGCGCCCCGGCATGTTCGCCCAGCTTTTGACGACGCGCGAACCGGATGACGAGCAGCTGGACGTCGCGTTGACCTCGTTAAAGGCCGTCATGGATGCGGAGCGCGCTGGCCCCACCCTTGATTTTACTGTGGAGAATGCTGCAGCCGCAGACACTGACAAAGAAGAGCCCGAGATTGCGTAGGACGGTGGAAGAAAACTATGTTTGAGAAGTTACGATGCCCTGATGGCGCAGCTCTCCAATCCGTCGGTCGCGTCTGATCCGAACGCTTATCGAAAAGCTGCTCAGGAGCATGCCTCCCTGACACCGCTCATGGAAAAGCTGCGCGAGTACAAGCGTGTGCGCAGCGGTATCGAGGATGCCGAAGAGATGCTTTCCGATTCGGTCATGCGCGAGCTGGCCCAAGCGGAGCTGGACGAGCTGAAGCCCCTTGTTCCGGGTCTTGAGCATGACCTAACGATCATGCTGCTTCCCAAGGACCCCGCGGATGATAAAGACGTCATCATGGAGTTCCGACCGGGGGCCGGTGGCGATGAGGCGGAACTCTTCACGGGCGAACTGCTGCGTATGTATATGCGCTATGCCGAGCGCCGGGGATGGAAGCCCGAACTGATCCAGGTGCAGGAGACAGGTATCGGGGGCGTAAAAGAGGCCCAGGTCGGTATCCACGGACAGGGCGCGTACTCGCAGCTCAAGTTCGAGGGCGGGGTCCACCGTGTACAGCGCGTTCCGGCAACCGAATCCGGCGGGCGTATTCATACGTCGACGTCGACCGTCGCCGTGATGCCCGAGGTCGAGGATGTAGAGGTCCATATCGATCCCAAGGATTTGGAGATGGATTACTACCTGTCTGGTGGCGCGGGCGGTCAGAACGTCCAGAAAAACGAGACGGCGGTGCGGATCAAGCACAAGCCGAGCGGTATCGTTGTGGCCTGTCAGGACCAGCGCTCCCAGCTACAAAACCGCGAACAGGCGATGCGCGTTCTGCGCTCCCGGCTCTACGATCTGGCGGTAGCGGAACAGCAGGCGAGCGAGGGTCGACTTGCCCGCGCCTGAGGGACCCACGACCGCGAGCGTTCGGCCGGGCGGGATTGATATGTCGACGTCCTTCAGGATCGCGCGCTCGGGATCATAGTTGAAATCGACCTGCTCGAAGCGGACAGCACCGCCGCGCACCGCAAGCGGCCGAGCCCCTGGGGCGTCGACGACCTCGGCGGGCGTGTCGACGAGGTTGAACATCGCCTCCATGTCGATCAGCCCCTGACGGATCTCGCGATAGACCATGCCCAGCATGTCGAGCGGGCGGAAAAGCTGGGCAAGCAGGGTGTTGACGAGAACGACGTCGCCGGTGGTGAACATCCCCTTCGACCAGCCCCACACGGTATAGCCCATCGCGCCGGCCATCATCAAATTGGGAGACGGCATAGGTGTCATGCTCGACCATCTGGCGGCGCATCTTGGTGCGCCATTCGGTGACGATCCGGGTGAAGCTGACATAGGCGACGACCATCACGAGCGTGGCGGCGACGAGCCCGGGGCCGAATTTGATGAGGAAGATCAGGCAGACCGCGGTCAGCTCGACCACGGTCGGGCCGATGTTGAACAGCAGGAAATAAAGCATCGTGTCGATGCTCTTGGTACCGCGTTCGACCACCTTGGTCAGCGCGCCGGTGCGCCGTTCGAGATGATAGCGCAGCGAAAGGGCATGGAGATGCCGGAAGACATCGACCGAAAGCCGGCGCGCGGCATCCTGGCCGACCCGCTCGAAGATCGCGTTGCGCAGATTATCGAACAGGATCCCGCCGAAGCGGGCCCCGGCATAGGCAATGATCAGCGCCACGGCGAGCATCACGGCCGGTTCCTGGCCCGGGGCCATGCGATCGATCGCGCCCTTATAAGCGAACGGCATGGTGAGCGTTGCGGCCTTGGCGCTCAGGACGAGAAGCAGCGCGATAACGACGCGCGCTTTCAGCGCTGGCTGCCCCGCCGGCCA
>JAZKEA010000552.1:0-475 GCA_040387315.1 Armatimonadota bacterium
ACCTTTATGCCGCGCGTTTCAAACGCGAGTGTCACCTTATCGCCCGCTATCGCCTCGTTGAGAAGGGAGTACCAGCGCTGACTTCGACTGAGATCCCCTGCGCTTGCCTCATTGACCAGCAGTGTGGTGTAGCCGCGCTGTTTGAAGTCCGCGAGCCAGTCGTCGGCATTCTGGTAGGTGTCCCAGGGCAGGAGGTCAGCAGCATGGTTCGGCTGCGCCCAGATATAGGGACGATCGAGGTAATATGCACGCGGCTCGTCGAACAGCGCTACTTTTGCCTCTTTCGGCGAATTCTCGTTAATCCAGCGGACCGCCTCACCGAGTCTGCCAATACCACGTCCACTCGTCATATATTCGTCAACCGTCTGCTGCCCCATAACCACCGCAACCGCGGGAGCCGTCAGCTGAGTCCCGGTGAGATAGATTCCCCATGCCAGCGAGGCGGCGACCAGGACGTTGCCAATCAGAGTGACAA
>JAZKEA010000552.1:485-1358 GCA_040387315.1 Armatimonadota bacterium
CAAAACGCCGCCGCTCCTCCCAAGCGTGCATCAATGCTTCAGCGCCGACCACGGCAAGAGCGGGAATCGCGGGGATCAGGTAGCGCGTCTGTTGCATCAGAAAGAACCAGAAGATATAGACGCCCAAAGCAAAAAGAGAGAGATAGGCAGATGCCGCCGACAGACGCCGCTTTCCGAGAAGCAACGGCACGGCGAGGAACAGGGCGAGCAGAGCGGGCGATAAACCAAACGCAGTATATTCAGTAAAAATGAAAAGTCGTTCTGTTTTCTGCGCAGCCATCTGCTCGATAACCGTCATCTGCTCCATGGTGGCTCGCCAGGGTCCGAGCAGAAGATCAACTGGCGTCTTGCCAACTCCGAAGCGCCCCTGGTCACCCGCGTATAGGGCCGCGTTTTCGGCGTTCCAGTAGCGCCCGCCGAACAAATTGTAAAAGAAGGGATAAACCGGGCTTCCCGTGTAGAACCACGTTTTGAGATACCAGGGAAGACCGACCAAAAGCGAGACGCCCGCCCAGAGCGCGGCGTGCGGCAGGGTCTCCTTAGCCCATTGGCGCGTTGTCGCAACGTGCCAGCCTAATACGCCGAGAAGCAGCATTCCCCAGAAGGCGAGAACCGTCAGCTTCGTTCCAAGCGCAAACCCCATCATAATCGCCGAAACCAGGAGCCAGGAGATATTGTGCTTCTCTTCGGAATCGGGTAGCGTCGCCGCCTGGGCCGCGTTTATCAGAGCGTAGAGCGAAAGCCAGGTAAAGAGCGCGGTCGATAGGTCGATGTAGGCGATCGTGGATTCCCAAAGAACGATGGGAGTACTCGCGACCAGAAGCGCCGCCAAGACGCCAACGGATCTGCCGAAGCGATCCGGGGCGATATGGC
>JAZKEA010000552.1:1368-5437 GCA_040387315.1 Armatimonadota bacterium
GCGCAAGACCGTAGGCGAGCACGCCGGCCGGCACCATCATCAGCAGATACAGCATCTCCAGCGTAAACGGGAAGTTGCTGTGATGATCGTAGGGAATATAGAAAATGCGCCCCTGGGCAAGATAGGTCTTCGGGACGGCTAAGTGGTACGCAAGGGAGTCCCACTCCAAAAAACTCGGGGGAGCCAGGGCGGCAATAGCGGTGAGCAGTCCGATGAGTCCAAGCGCGGCGGCGGCGGCGAGGTACCAGACCGGGCGCGCAGCCACAGATTCCCGCGACTCCATCAGCATCGCGCCGCGCGGAGAACGAACCAGGAAGAAAACGCCGACAAGAGCGGCGGCTCCGAGCAGGATACCGAACGCGGCGGCATTTGCCTGACGCAGCAGACCGACAACCAGAGTGAGGTAGGCCAGACTGCCAATGCCTGCTGCAAGGACAAAAATAGAGGATTCCAGCGGCGGCAGTGCGGCGCTGCGGAACAGCCGCCGCGGAAGAACCAGGTGCCCCACTCCTCCGGCAGCAAGAAGGCCAACAGCGAATAGAAGCAGCGCCCAGAGCGTGGCCGTCATTGATGATTCCTGTCGCCCGGCACGGAGGCCGTCATCTCCATAACCTCACCGGGCATATGATGACCAAGCGATTCCGACGCGCTGAGAATACCGAGGAAGAGCCGCGTGCGCAGACTTCCGCCTTCGCTGGGGCCCGGTTTCACTTCAGCGGTTTTCTCCTGCGGTTTTGGAGGCGTTCTCCGCAGAGTGTAGCGCAGACTTTGGGGCAGAAACAGAAACGGAAAATGACGAACCTGGGGCGCTTCGAACCCGCACTCTTCGACGAGACGTGTCAGCGTGCGCGGCGAAAACCCCCAGTAATGGCGCGGCAGATCGAGCGGGTACCAGGAGGAGCGAAATAACTTCGCCTCCAGCGAGCCCGCGTTGGGCAGGGCGAGCAGCAAAGTGCCTCCCGGCTTCAGCAGGCGCTTCGCCTCGGTCAGAGTAGTACGCGGGTCCGGCACGTGCTCCAGGACATGAAGCAGCGACACGAGATCAAACGACGCGGATGGAAGCGTGGCATCCTCCAGGGGCACTTCGTGGACAATGCCGCCCGTGCGGCGTCGCGCCAGGCCCGCGGCTACGGGGTCCGTCTCCAGCCCCTCGACAACCGCCCCGAGATTCGCCATCGCCGCGAGGAAGCGGCCATCCCCGCAGCCCACATCGAGAACACGGCTTCCTGCTGCGTTTGACCGCAGAGCGTCGGCGGCCCGCCGGGCCAGACGCCGGTTATACTCATTGAGCCGCTTCGCAAGTTCGCTCTCGGTCCCATCGGCATCTTCGGCACGCGCGTACGTTTCGGGCGTGTAGTAGCTGCCCATCTCCGACGTGTCCGGACGAGGGTCCAGGCGAATCATTTGGCAGCGGACACAGCGCACATCTCGGAACCGCGCCTCGCCCCCTAAGATGAAATCACCGGATATGCGCCAGGTCTCGGCCTCCCGCGTTCCACAGACACAGCAGTCCAGGGTAAGCGGCGCATTTTGGAGAGCCAAATCGTCTTTATCGGTCAGAGTCATTCAGATTCGCGGGAGTTCCCGCGCTCCTTCAATGGGTGAAGTTCACCGTCAATCAGCCAGCCCGCCTCGCCCGTACGGTCCAGAGGCGGACGATGGAGCCGCACATGGCCGTAATAGCGTCCATGCCATCCGGCCTGTACTATGGGTGTCGCCCGTGAACTGCCGCCGTCGCGTTTGAGCCGGAGTGGTTCTTCCAGGGTGACATGGGAGTGCCCCCCGATAATCAGATCTATACCGGAGATCGAACGTGCCAGCCGTTCGTCCTCCCGAATACCAATATGCGTAAGACCGATCAAAATGTCGGCACCCCAGCGCAGTTCGGCAATCAGACGCCGGGCGGTCTCCACGGGGTCATCGAAAAGAAAGGAGGACATCGCCGCCGCCATCTTCATTTTCTCGGTCACCATCGGTACGGTCAGTCCGAAAATCGTGATCTTCAATCCGCCCCGCTCTACGGTGACATACGGTTTGACCGGAAGCTTCTCGGCAGCCGCAGGGTCTTTGGAGCGCATATTGGCACAGAGGACTGGAAATCGCGCACGATTGATCTTCGTTTCCAGAGCGGCGTGCAGCACATGAAACTCCCGGTTGCCCATTGTCATGGCATCGTAGCCCAGGTCGCTCATCCGGTCCAGAACCGGTTCGCCGAAGGGGTTCACACCGACATTACCCGCTTTAATAGCGTCTCCCGCATCCAGCAGCAGGTAGGGTGCCCCATTTAGCGCGGCAATCGCCTCCCGAAGCCTCGCTTCGCCTTCGTCTCCGAAGCTGTTGTGGAAATCGTTGGTGTGAAGAATATGGAGAGCGACGGGTAAAGAGGAGGCTGTATCAACGGTGGCGGTCACGAATTCATTATAGCAGAAGGGAGTACAAAGGCCATTCCCGGCTACAGAGGCGTGAGCAGAAAGGCTCGCGTTTTGCCGCCAATGACACCGGTTCCCACGATCTGCCCTTCATTGTTGAGGGCATCGGCCGTGGTCAGCGTCCAGCCGGAATCCTGTGGGATAAGGTCCTGCAGACTCTGGATTTTGCCGCTGCGCCACAGAACTGCCAGCCGCTGCCATTGATCCCTGGCGGTCGAAGACCAGCCCACTACCTGATTCCGGACATTGATATCCGTAGCGCAGCTTCGGCCACCGAGGGATCCGAGATCTACAGCACGCTGATCAGCACCGCGCCGCCATAAACAAGCGTGGGCATGCATTAGCCCACCCGGACGGATTGAAGAATAGCCAACGACCATACCCTGATTGTTAACAGCGGCAGCGAGGACTTCCGAACCCCAGAGCCCATCCAGTTCTTGTGTTTTACCCTCTTGATAAAGAATAGCGGAGACGAGATCGAGAAACACGGAGTAGCCAACCACCTGCCCTTTTTCGTTGATATCGGAGGCGTAAGTTTCATCGTCCATAAAGGGCAGCCCAATCATTTTCCCATTGCTTAGCAGAAAAGCACACCCACTGACGCGTGGCCCGCTTTGGTAACCGAAACCAAAACCGCAGATGTCTCCGCGATTGTTTATTCCGGTTGCAATGCTGAATTTGTGGGTCGGCAAAGTCCCGAGGGCACGAGCCTTTCCGTTTTTCCAGAGGTAAGCAAAGGCGTTCTCGGTCTCTTTATCTCCTGACCAGCCGACGATCTGTCCATTATCATTCAGCGCAAGCGCTTTGCTGCTGCTTCCCTGTGGCGTTCCCAGATCCGTCATCCTGCCGTTCTGCCAGAGGAAGCCACGCGTGATCCGACCTTCAACGCCGCACCAGCCGACAATCTGACCTTTGTTGTTGATGTCTGTCGCGGCGCTCTCCGACAAACCACCCAAAGTCCCCAGGTCAGTAATGGCGTAGGTGATTTTACGATCTGGTTCCTGAACGGAATGCGGCTTCAAGCTATTGTTTGAGCGGATGAGCGAGTGCAGACCATAAACACCGATTACAAGGGCTAATCCCGATAGGGCAAGACGCCGTCGAGACCACAAGACGCGCGACAGCAGAAAGGCCGCGACAACAGGAACCCCTAAAGCGGCTTTTTGTCCAAAAGATGCCGCATCCAGGCGATTTTCATCAGACTCTCCTCCTCACCCGTTCCACCACAACATGTTAGTGTACTTATAACAAATACCAAACTTCTGCTGTTTTCGCAAACAAAAGTGGATTGCGGTGAGAACGGTCAGCCAACGGGGGTTGGCGTAATGTACAGAGGGACGAGCGTTTCCGTGTTGTCGAATTCCCCGCGAGACAGGCGAGGCGCAGCCATTCGTGCGATCGATGCGGCGGAGGGATAAACAACCCGCGCTTCAATCCCCTGCCCGAGGAATTCTTCCGGGGTTGCCGCGAGAATCAGGTCCGCATTCTCGCCGCAAATCAGAACACGGCGGTTTGGGGAATAGGCGCTGGCGACGGCTACGACGCCCGCGTTGGGAACTACCTCAGGACGGGCAAGCGGAGTAGCGCCGTTTCCTGTGTAAAAGGCGGCAACAACTTCGGTGCGACGGGTCGGGGTAACG
>JAZKEA010000553.1:0-3891 GCA_040387315.1 Armatimonadota bacterium
CCGGTAATCGAGTACGGCGGTTCGTCACGCATCGACGTTATCACGAAGCTGGACACGGAGAAGCTGGTACTCTCCGAAAACGCCTACGATGGCCTGAGTCGCGAATACAAGCGTCAGTAACCATCGTAAAAGATCAATGCACCTTTACACTTTACAGAGCGGTCCAGTAGAGGACAACGAGAGATTCGAAGGGACCACGCAACACCCCGGCGTAGGTCGCACCGGGCTCTTCCCGCTGCGATGCAGGGGACTTCGGCGATGGCGTGCGTCGTCTCCTACGAGACCGCAAGGGCGCGGAGGGTGGCAGTGGTGGCGGCGGAATCCGCTCGACGCGTTCCAATGTCAGCGGTCCCACCCGGTAGCTGCCTGACTTTGTGGGCAGCAGCGCTGCTCGTATCTCGCGGCACTGGAAATTCTGGACGTTTCGCTCGCGTGCCCAGCGAGCCACCGCCAGCGGAATCGTATCCCGTTTCGCACCTCGTCCGACGCTGCAGTCAAAACAGGCGAATCCACGAAATGTCTGCCCTTCCGCATCGCCGGAAACGGTCTCGCGGATAGGTTTCCGCACGCCGCAGTAGTCACAGCGTTCGATCCGGAAGGCGTCGATGGATGCCGGACTGACGGAACCAACTATGCTTACTGAACCTACCAAACCGAGGTGTCCCACCCGCTGCATCCTGGCTTTCTATTCGTCGTACGCTGCTGAAAACGACGGAAGCGTCCGAAATGGAATCAGCCGCCGTCCAAAAATCAGTTTAACCGATCAGCCGTACAGAGACTCAGGGTCTTTTGCCCCCTTTTTCCCCACCTGTACAGGGGCTTTTGCCCTTTGAGCCGTTCAGCAAACGTCGGAACGGTGACAAAGAAAGAAGCCGTCCCTGTCAGACTGACAGGGACGGCTCAGTGGTTCGGGGCGGGCTACGGGTACTTGTTAGCTTCTGCGTCGCCGCGCTCGGATTATAAGGCCGCCTACAGAGACCGAAGCCATACCCATCGCCAGCCACTCGGACGGCTCCGGAACCGGGTTCACCGATGCTCCGGTCGGGTTGCTGAGGCTGACATTCAGGGTGTAAGGGGAACCGGCCTGAGGACCGCTCAATGGGAACGAAGCGTCCCCCGGTGTCCCATTTACCGTAAAGCCCCCAAACTCCCCGTCCGGCCGCGTCAGTACGCCTGCCGGATCAACGAAAGCGGCATTGGGAAAGTTGGTAGAAACCCCATCCCCATTAAAATCGGTGACTACTATATAGTAGGTCCCGGCCTGCGTGAAGGTATAGGTACCCAGGAAGGCGTCGACGCTGCCGTTGACGTCGAGGTTTACGGCGGAGCCAGGGTCCACGGGATCGCTGTCGTCCCCGTACGCAAGCAGGGTACCGGTGCTGTCGAACAGGGAAAGAATGCTGTCAAAGGTGAATGGGTCGTTGTCGATGTCAAAATAGCCGGTTCCCACTCCGGTTTGGAAGGAGAAGAAGTCGATATCGGTTCTGCCGTTCGCGCCCGTGATGGTCGCGGTCGGCAGGTTACCAAAAACGTTAGGGTCGATGTTCGGCGTGAAGTCCGTGAACAGTACCCCCTGGGCAGTTCCGATGGTGTTGTTGACCATGGTACCGTTGGCTTCCGTTTCGATGACAGGTCCGGCGAAGCTCGGGGCCGATAGACATAGAAGGGCAATAGCAGGGAGGCAGGCATGAGCAGCATGGGTGGCAGCGGAAGACATGTGGTGTAACCTTTCAACGCTACAGTAACAATCAGCGGCAAATCACTCACCATGCGGGACGATGCCAACCCGCTGGCGATACGATGCCCTCTAACCGGCAAGTTTACCGGGTTGTCTCAATTTTAGCAGAAAAACGTCCCACAAAAGCGCATAGGCGATAATTTCAAGAAGATTGAAGCCCTGGATTAACGGCGCACGGACCCGTTTGGTTCGAAAGGAATCCGCGGCACACCTGAAGGCTTATTGGGAGCAAACAGGCAGGCATCCGACGAGAGTTACCCATATTGACGACTGCCGAGGCGTTGTAAAAATTCAGGGGTTTCCCACCGCATGCCCCTTGCTTGATAGCTAGGGAATGTTATAATTGAATCGATTCACCGGGTCAGTGATCCGACGATTCCGTGTGGCCCGGACTTGCGCCAAAGCCAGCCATAGATGGCTGGGCACCTGAAGACCCGAAGGAGTGGTTTTATGACATTGAGCCTGTGTGACACTGGCAAACCGACACGAACGCGCCGCCCTGCCTCTGCCTTTACTTTAATCGAACTGCTTGTCGTTATCGCGATTATTGCCATTCTCGCCGCCATACTGTTCCCTGTCTTTGCGCAGGCGCGGGAAAAAGCGCGGCAGACCGCCTGCCTATCTAATCTCAAGCAGCTCGGCACCGCCGTAATTCTGTACACCCAGGACTATGATGAAACGTACCCGCTTCAGGGTATCGATCCCTTCGGACAATCTCCCTATGCCGTACAGGACTCGCCCAATCGCATCACCTGGATGGGCTCCGTACAGACCTACCTGAAAAGCATTGAGGCCGGGGTTTGCCCGTCCGCTCCGGAAAAATTTGTCGCCGGTGACAGTGTTCCGACCAAATTTTCGCGTACCTCCTACGCCTACAATGGCCTGCTGAGCGCCCTGCATACCGGTGAGACGGCAAACCCCATGCCGATTGCCGAGGTGGCCCGCGTAGCCCGTCCTGCCGAAACAGTGGTTCTGGAGGATGTCGGTTGGGTCTGGAGTCGCTCGCAGCCGCAGCCACGCTACACCGGCGGTCAGTGGTGCAATGCCATCAGCAGCGTAACGGTCACCCAGATGCACAACGGCACGATGAACATGCTTTTCGCAGATGGACATGCCAAGGCGATCCAGGCGTCCCGCGCCAATGTGGGGCTTGAGCCGCCGCTTCCGGCAACGAACTTCTGCCTGGGCAATCCCGCGAACGGCAACAACGTCATCAACAATAACTCGATCTTCAATCCCTACCGTCAGTAACCGGCATAAGGCAAAAACGAAAAACGGCGCAACGTCCTGCAGTTCAGAAGAATTGCAGGACGTTTTCATCTCAGACTCTACTCCGCATGCCCTCGAAGAGGCTGGACTAGTGTAAACAACTGAGGAATAGTCCCCAAAAAACAAAGCCCTCGCAGTTGATAACTGCGAGGGCCTGTTCCATCCAAAAAGACGACTTGGTTATTTTCGACGTCGGCGCAGAACAATTCCCACAGCGCCCATCACAGGAAGCAGGAGGGCAAGGCTGCCCGGTTCCGGAGCGGCGGTCGTGTTTCCCGCTACAAACTTGAATGTGCCTGCGTCGTAGCGGTTGGCAGGTCCACTGTCTACGAGCGTCGGGAAGACAAGTGCCGTTGTTCCGTTCAAGTTGCGAGCGGCTCCAAAGAAGGTGACCAGGCCACCTCCCGTATTGATGGTGGGAGGCGTGCCCCCTAAACCGGCATTGCCGTTCTGTTCGTTGGGACCATACCCGACCGCGACGATGGAGTAGTTACCCGCAGCAAGGAACACGTCAGCATTGTCTATAAAGCGGCTCTGTCCATCAGCGACCGTATTATTGGTTGTCAGTGAGGCGGACAATCCGGCGACGATCGTCTGGGTGTTGAAGTTAAAAATACCGACGCTGATAGCCGACGAAAAGCCGTTCTGGCCACTGTCAAAGGCACCCAACTGGGTTACGGTAATACCACCGGCGGCGACGGTGAAGTCCATCCCCAGCGCGCCCGTAAATGACTGGTTACCGACCCCTCGAACAGAGGTAAGCGCGGTGGTCTGCGCGGTTGCAGCCGAGGTGAATACAAGGGGAGCCAGCAGGACAGAAGCGGCCAGCAGGACGGACGATACGTTCAGCCGATTACCTAACCGTGAGGAATAAGTAGAATTTG
>JAZKEA010000553.1:3901-12126 GCA_040387315.1 Armatimonadota bacterium
TGAGTAGTGCGCAAATAGAACCTCCAAGAAGAAAATAATTTAGGGTTGCAGCACTGCTATTCCGCTCGATCTGCCGTACGTCAATACTGATAATAACGGCAGGAAGCTTGTCACCAAAAAGAACAGCAAACGGGCAACCTTATATCAACATGTAAACAATAACATACTTCCGGGCAAATTCGGGCGTTTTCGTCAGAAAAAAATAAAACTTTCTCACAGTATCGCTGCAGAACACAATCGCGACCCGACCATGAATTTTAGTCGACGGTCCATGCCACATTCGGTCGGGCGTTCGATTCCTGTCCGCGTCCGCGATGTCGTCGGTTTAAACGAGAAAGTCTGTTTTGCCTGTTCATTCGGGTTCCTCCGGGGTTCCTTGGCTTCTGCTGCATCCAATTCCCTGTGCGGGTAAGAAGCTGGAGTAAAATGCGATCACGTCATTGCATCCTGTGCCCATTATGCACACCGACCGTGTCGCAAACGTGGTCAAGAACGTGGTCAAACGACAAATCCGCGTAAAAATGCCTATATTTTTTGTTAATTGTCAAAAGCAACGGTGGCATGTCCCGGGTTCCTGGCCGGGCAGCAGTCTCGTTTCCAGAGCGCACCCACGGTCTTTTAAAGCAGTTTTCTGGGGAGGATCTGCGGCTAACCGGCATCGCGTGGGCTGATTTTTCGTACCGGTGGATTCTTGACGCCTGCCCCACGGCTGCGCCAGATCACAATTCCGCCGACGAAGAGAAAAGTAAGCCCTAGAGACCCGATAGCCCAGAGAATACGTCCCGGCAGACCAGCGATGTCGCCGGTGTGAACGGTGTAGTTGTACCGTGCGATCAGATCCGCGGGCGATGTCTGAAAAGCGGAATCCACACGCACCAGCGCGCCATCGCGCGGGTCTACCCAGACCGTGGTGCGACCCGTCGGCATCGGGTCGTCCGGGGTTTTCATCCAGACCTGGACGGGCCGCACCATCGGCCGCCGGGGGTCGGGGACAGACATCAGCAGCGAGATACCACCCGGAACCGCCGCGTACGCCGTCTCTAGGTACCTGTCGACGGGAACCGCCGGTCGAGCGGTGCCAGGTACGGGCGCGGATGCCGGAAGCTTCGGCGCCCGTGGGGCGGGAGCGGACTTTGTCAGGCGCACGAGGAGCGGGGTGATATTAGGCCGAAACACCCAGTAGATGGTGCTCACTCCCATACACAGAAGCGGCAGCGTCATCCAGAACCCGAAGGCGCTGTGGGCTTCGTAGTTGACACGCCGCCAGCGCGCATTCCATTTGACCGTGAGGCGCTGCCGCAGCAGCGCGAGCCGCTTCGGCCACCACAAAATGATTCCGGTGATCAGCGACAAAACGAGAAAGATCGCGCTGAAGCCGACGATCTTCGTGCCGGTCTCCCCCGAGCAGAGCGTGATATGGAGGTCGCGCACGAGTTTGAAGAAGGCCTCCATGCGTGTGGGGTTCTTGCGGTCGAGGTCGCCTTTGAGCGTTCCTGTGTAAGGGTCCGCAAAGACCCGCCGTTCGGCGGTCTGGAGAACCACGGCGCGATCCGTCCGACGCGGTAGCCGGTAAAAGAACACAGTCTCGCCGGGGTGGGCCGCCTCGGCGGTCTCCTTCAGGGTCTGCAGCGGCACGCGGGTTGCGGTCGGTGTGACCTGCCACAAGTCCGGGCGGCTGATCTCGTTAATCTCCGCCTCGAACTGCATCAGCGCTCCCGTAATGCCGGTCACGGTGAGGACAAGGCCCGCCAGCAGTCCCACGGTAAGGTGGACAAGGCGCAGGCCATTGCGAAACGACAGTGGCTTTTTACGCTTTACGGGACGCACGGTCACAGCGCTAATTCAGATCCATCAGATCGTTATTGGCGGTTGTGCTGCCGGCGGGAACGATGTCCCCAATGTTGTTCTTGACCCGCAGCGCATCCAAACCGTCGTTCTCCGCAAGATAGGCGGGTTTGAGCGCTTTCACATGACCGTCCACCCAGAGGATATTCCCCATTCCGTTGTGACGACCATGAAAGCCCGGCACTCTTTCGAGGGGAGCCTGCAGGACCGGGCTGGTCCAGACAACGGTCTGCCCGCCGGAAAGTTGTACCTTTGCCGCATCCGCCATGAGGACGGTCTCGCTCGGACTCTTGATCGCCGCGAGCGGAACGGAGTTCCACGTTCCCCCTACCGACGGGGACAGCTGGTTCCCGTTGTAGCCATAGCCGGTCTTGTTGGTCAGTCCGTTAAAGACCTCGTTTTCATAGGACGGGCAGGCCTGGATCTGCTGATTTTTCATGTAGGGGTAGAGCAGTCCCTCGGATTCGATGATGGTTTGCGTGGCGAAGACGTAGCGGCCCCACCAATAGTAGTTGAAACCGGCGGTCGTGGAAAGACCAACAGGCATCACCAGCTCATCGTAATCCTGGGAGTACATCAGCGCGCCGGTGCCCATCTGTTTCAGGTTGCTCATGCACGACGCCTGCCGTGCCTTTTCTCGTGCCTGCGCGAAGACAGGGAATAGAATCGCGGCGAGGATAGCGATAATCGCTATAACGACAAGCAGTTCGATTAAAGTAAAAGCAGAACTTCTCCTGCGGGGCGAGCCAGGGCATCTTGGCATGAGGACCACGAAACTCTTTCTGCGGCTAAAGCCGTTATGGGAAGGGCGGAATTTTGCTTCTCCGACCAAAAGTGTCGCAGATAGGTTAACATGAACTTTTCGCACTGTCAAGAAATTATCCTCCGGTAAAGTCCGGCAGAAATGGCAATCCTTCTAGGGGGACTGGCAAGCGACTACCCGCTGAGAGCCGAGGCTGCTTGCCTTATGCGTGTGGGTTACCGTACGATAGAACCAGAAACGTACCATCTAATTAGGACGGAAAATTTACAGAATATGTCAACCCTTGACCTCAAAGCCCACCTGGAGGCGACCACCCGCAACATCTGCCGACGCATCGTTAACGATCTAAAGGCAGTGCCCGCCGACCAGCAAAATGTCTCCCCCGGCGGCTGTGCCCGCCCTCCTCTGAACGTTGTCGCCGAGTGCGCCATGGTCAATGGCTTTATCGCTGACTTTTTGACCACCAACGAGGTGCCCGCGCGTCCGGACGCCGAGACCCGAGACCGATTTCTCGCCTCCTTCGATACGGAGGAGAAGACGCTGACCTATTTCGAGGAGCAGGCCGAAAAGCTCTACGCCGCGTTTCAGACGCTCGAAACCGAGACGCTGGGCGAGACGACGGATGCCCTGTTTGGCCGACCGATGACCCGCCTTGCCGTCGCCGAAATGCCCGCGATGCATATGTCGTACCACGATGGTCAGCTAAACTATGTCCACAGCCTGTGTGGTGATGCTCAGATGCACTGGGGTTAGTGCAGGGTTGATTATGGCAACGAGAAAACAATTTATAATGTCCACGCTGACATCCGGCGCTGCCGCCGCAATCGGTTCCGCCGGGGCGTCCTCCGCCGCCGCCCCGCCACCGTATCGCACGATAACCCCCATCGGTCCCGAAAAGATCAAGGAGCTTGCCGCACTCCTTCCCGCCGCGCCGCGTGGCTTCGGTCCCCCGTGCAGGGGAAAGGAGCGGGCGGCGTGGGATGCGCTTCGGACCCATCCGGCCTTTCAAAACGTCGTTTCCAACGGCGAGAAGCTGCTGACGACGCCGTTTCCCGCCTGGAGCGATGACGATTTCCTGGAATTCTCCCGAAACGGGCAGCGCCCGAAGGGGCAGGCGATGATCGGGGCGCGTCACGGGGTTCTTGCTCCGCTGGTATGGGCGGAATGCCTGGAGAACACGGGGCGGTTCGTTCCCCGAATCGAGACGGTCCTTCGGGATCTTGCGGGCGAGAGGACCTGGACGCTGCCCGCCCATGACCCAAAGCTGACCAGTTTCAAGGGGACGGAGTATATCGTCGATCTTGGCGCGGCGCTGTTCGCGAACGACCTCGCGCAGACGCTGTATCTGCTGGACGGGGTCATTTCCCCCACGGTGCGCAAAACCGTGATGGACTCGCTTGAAAAGATGGTATTCGCGCCGATCCGGACGACCCTGCAGACGGGCAAGGGCCACTGGTGGCTGACGACGACCAACAACTGGAATGCCGTCTGCCTGAACGGGGTGACCAATGCCGCCCTTGCTGTTGTTCCGACGCGCGAGGAGCGGGCAGTTTTTGTGGGGATGGCGGAGCGATATGCCCGGAATACCATCGACGGGTTCGCCGAGGATGGCTACTGCAGCGAGGGCATGGGCTACTACAACTATGGCTTCGGGAACTTCTACGTGCTCCGGGAGGGACTCTGGCAGGCGACAAGCGGCAAAATTGACCTTTTCGCCACGCCGAAGATGCGAAAGATCGCGACGTACGGTCCTCGCCTGGAGATAATGAACGCCGCCTGGCCCGCGATAGCGGACTGCCGGTTTGAGACGAAGGTGGACCCGGCGATTCTGGGGTACTGCAGCAAAGCGCTCGGTCTTGGTCTCGCCGCCTACGAGAAAGACTACGCCAGCCCCGGAACCCTCGTTCGTGGCTGCATGACGACGTTCCCGAACTCAACGACGGCAGGAGCCTCCAAACCGATGTCCGGCGCGAAGGAGCCTCCGGTGGGGAGTCGCTCCTACTTCGATGCCGCCGGAATCCTGGTTCTGCGGCCCGCCGCGGGATCGTCTGTTCGGCTGGGCGCGGCCCTGAAGGGCGGCAACAACGACGAGCACCATAACCACAACGATATCGGCTCGTTCACCCTCGTGGTCGGAAAAGAACAGCTTGTCGGCGATCCGGGCGGGCCCTACGTCTATACCAGCAAGACCTTCGGGTCGGAGCGCTATACCGCCTTTAAGATCTTCGCGTCCTACGGGCACCCGGTCCCGGTTCTCGCGGGAAAACAGCAGCGTCCCGGCAAGGCCGCAGCCGCGCGCATCCTGCGGACGGACTTCACGGACACCGCGGATACGTTCGTAATGGATATCGCCGCCGCCTACCCGCCGGGAACGGTCGAAAAGTACGTGCGGACCTTTCGCTATGACCGGACGGGGGTCGGCACCCTGACCATCGAGGACGAGTTCTCGTTCCCAAAGGGCGCGGCACAGCCGTTCGAGACCGCGCTGACGACCCATGCGGACTGGAAGGCGAGTTCGCCGAACTCCTTCACGTTTACAAAGAACGGCGAATCGCTGATCGCAACGGTGGAAACGCCGGAAGGCGCGGGCGGCTTCACAACCGCCTCGGAGGTGATCGAGGAGGACTGCCTCCCGTTCACCCGGCTCGGCCTGCGCCTGAATCAGCCGGTCGCGGGGGGCAGAATCACCATCACGTTCCGTCCCGGCACATCATCGCCAAAGGTATAGGAACGGCCCTCACCCGCGCGGGTGAGGGCCATCAATTTATCCAGAATCAGCCGAAACAAACCGACCAATTCCTGCGTCCTAAACAGCAGGGTCAACACAACGTCCCACTGCTTCCTGCGTCACTGTCTGCGTCTTTCCAAGGAGTCATAAGCCCGATGTCACGTCGTTTCAATCCCTCATCCGTTCGCGAAAGTGCCAGAGCGCTTCAGCCGCTCTGCCTGGTCGGGCTTGTTGGAATCGTCGGCACCGTCACCCTGCTCGGCGGCTGCGGCGGCGGCGGGTCGTCCGATGACCCCACGCCGACACCGACGCCGACTCAGTCTCCCATTGTCGGGACACCGACACCAACACCGACGCCGTCCGGTTCGACCGGGCCGAACCCGACACCGACACCGACGCCGACCGGGTCCGGGGGGCCCTCACCTACGCCCACACCAACGCGGACCCCGACACCCACCCCGACACCGTCACCAACGCCGACACCAACGCCCAGTCCTACGCCGACCCCTCCGGCAAACAGCCTGCGGCTGGATGCCGAGCTGACGCGGCTGCAGAACATATCCGCCGTGACCGTTGCCGTGGTGGCGCTCGCTCCCGACGACCGCTGGCTGCTGGCATATGATGACACGCCCCTGAACACGATTGATGCCACCAAAGTCTCGTATCCCGCCGATGCGCCGGTCTCGCTGCGCAACAAGCTCGCAGAGATCAGCGCGAACGGGGGACGGGTGCGGGCCGCCGCGCTTGGGACCGGCGACACCTGGCTGGTTATCTTCAACGAGGCCAGCAACAACTACACGCAGTTCGAGTACAACAATATCGATGCCTCAATGGCGACGCGCCTGAACACGCTTTATAACAGCCGCAACTACAATGTGAACTCGGTCGCCATCGGGGCTGACAACAACACCTGGGTGATTACCGCCAACCAGAACGACTACTTCAGCCGCAATATTCCCACCGGGCTCTCCCAGCGGCTAAACAGCCTCTCCAGCAACGGGTCGAACACTATTCTAGATGTCGCTCTTGGGGTAAACAATAGCTGGGCGGTGATCTACAACAACAACGATATCTCGGCGGGTGGCATAAGCGATACCCTTTTCAACTTCGTGAACAACACAACGGGCACGATCCAGGCACAAGACCGGCCCGTCAATACCATCGCGCTCGGTCAGAACAGCACAAGCTATGCCCTCGTTTACAGCAGCAATGTCCCGTTCGTGGGAACGCTGACCCGCGCGTTCTGATTTGCAGCATGACGTTGTTATCATCGGCGGCGGCATTGTCGGGCTGGCCTCTGCCTGGCAGATTCAGTCGGCACAGCCCCGGCTGAAAATAGCCGTGCTGGAGAAAGAGGGTGGCGTCGCGCGGCACCAGACTGGGCACAACAGTGGCGTCATCCACTCCGGCATCTACTACAAGCCGGGCAGCGCGAAGGCGCTCAACTGCGTCAGAGGCTACCGTCTGCTGCGGGAGTTCTGCGACGCGAACGGGGTCCCTTACGAGATCTGCGGTAAGCTCCTGGTCGCGACCGATACTCGGGAAGCGGAAGCGCTCCCCGGCCTGCACGAACGCGGCGAGGCGAACGGACTGACGGGCATTCGGCACGTTCCCCAGGGGGAGCTGACCGACTATGAGCCCACGGTCGCGGGCCTTGAAGCGCTCTGGATACCGCAGACGGGCATTATCGACTACACCCGCGTGACACAGACCCTCGCGGAACGGTTTGTGGAGCGGGGCGGTACGCTGCACCTGGGCGAGAAAGTCACCGCAATAACGCGGCGCGAGGCATCGCTGGAGATTGTGACCGACCGCGCCGCGTATCCGACACGGCTTGTGATCAACTGCGGCGGCCTCCAGTCGGACCTGATCGCCTCGCTCTCCGGCGCGGCGCTGGATGTTCGGATCATCCCGTTTCGCGGCGAATATTACAAACTCCGCGACGACCGAAAGCATCTTGTTCGCAATCTCATCTATCCCGTTCCAGACCCGGCGTTTCCGTTTCTCGGGGTGCATTTTACGCGCGGGATAAACGGGGACGTGGAGGCCGGACCGAATGCCGTCTTCGCGTTCCGGCGGGAAGGCTACCGGAAGTCGGATATCGCATTAAAGGAGCTGGCAGGGTCGCTGCTGTGGCCCGGATTTCGCCGGGTCGCCGGTCGTTACTGGCGAACTGGGGCCGGGGAGTTTTACCGGTCGTATTCCAAGCGGGCGTTCACGCGGGCGCTTCAGCGGCTGATTCCCACTCTGCGGCAGGACGATCTTCTGCCCGGCGGGTCGGGTGTCCGCGCCCAGGCCTGCAGCCGGGACGGGAAGCTCGTCGATGACTTCCTGATCCAGCAGGACGACCGGGTGATCAACCTGCTCAATGCCCCCTCGCCCGCCGCCACGTCGTGCCTCGCAATCGGGGAGACTATCGCACGGATGGCGCAGGGGCATCTCTGAACGAAGAATAATCTGCCCTCACCCCCTGCCCCTCTCCCTAGTAGCGCTCGTTCCTCGCTGGGAGAGGGGAGTCTGGTAACGGGAAAGGCATCTGCAAAGCGCAAATGCCAGATTAGTTCTAGGCTAGATTAGTTCTGAGGCTGGAGCAAAGCCGCAGCCGCTAACACAAACAGCCCCCCTCGCCCAGAATTGGGAGAGGGGGTGGCGAACTTGTGAGACGGGGGTGAGGGCCCGACGCGGGTGAGGGCCCGACGCGGGTGAGGGCAAAACCGCACGTTCTCTAAGGAGAAACTTCGGTCGGATACCAGTAGGTTCCGTAGGCGGGGCAGGCAGGCTGCATGACCTCACCACAGGGGGCGGAATTGCAGACGACAGTCGCCTCGTTGCCGACGTCGTTGATGCGCGTCTTACCCTTGGCATCGATAATCCACTTGGCATGACCGT
>JAZKEA010000553.1:12136-18908 GCA_040387315.1 Armatimonadota bacterium
TGCCTCAGCCATGAAGCGGTTATCTGCGCCTAAAAGACAGTTGCGCGGCACCAGCCTATCCACCCCGATCAGTTCGAACGGTGCGGGAGTTCCCGCCCGGGCGAAGCCCATAACCTCGCCGACAATAAGCTGCTTGGCGGGCAGTGGGATGTCCGCAAGAGCTTTACCCGTGTTAGTCGCGAACCAGTAGTTGTAAGCATAGCCTTGCTGCTGCTCGGGTTTTGAGGGGCAGACATAGATAGCGTCGTTCTTCAACAGGGGAACGATATCGGTCTTCCAGTCGCGGGGGCCCTGTGGCAAGACCGAGGTATAGACACGGGGCAGTGTCTCATCATAGTCCTGGGAATACATCGTGAGTCCCAGTCCTATCTGCTTACTGTTGCTGAGGCACGATGCCTGCCGGGCTTTCTCTCTGGCCTGGGCAAAGACAGGGAAAAGGATCGCGGCAAGGATCGCGATGATAGCGATGACGACGAGCAGTTCGATCAGGGTAAAAGCACGGCGGCAGGAAGACACTTTGACATTCGGCATAGTAACGAGACTCCTTCGTTCGTAACAGGGCACCATCGCGGCAGGAAACCGAAAAGTGAGTTTAGGATAAGCTTGTTTGCTCCTCTTGTCAAGACGAGGCGCTGACATTGCCAAAATCGCCGTCGATCTTCAGGGAAAGGGACGGGAAGCGCAGACAGTCCCCTTGCCAACCGTGCCAAAATCTATTACGCTTTGACATGCGCCGTCCAAATCTGTCTCTTCTGGCACTTGTCTTTCTTCTCGCTTTTGCAGACCTGCGCACGACCGCCTTCGCGGAGAGCGATGCGCTGGGGAAGTCGTCGCGGCAGATCGTCGCGATGGGTATCAACCGGTGGACCGACCTGTACTGTGATCGGAATCAGTGGTCTACGGCAACTCAGGCGGAAGCCGCGCGAATCTTCGGGGCCAGCCTCCGGCAGGTCAATGACGAGCGTATCACTGCGTCGTCGCTTTCCGTCAGCGACCGCGAGTCGCTGCGCACGGTTCGGCGGCTCGCCACGGCTTATTCCGCGGCCCTGCTGGAGATCGCGGCGCGGGATGGGGGGACGATGTGGATTCCGATTCGTGCCGGAATCGAGGCGGGAGTCGAGGGGCGTATTGCGGATCTGATTCCGCTTCTCCAGGGGCGGCCACGCCCCGCGACAGCCGCGCGTAAACGGACGGTTCAGCGGCTTGTCGCCGCCTCGCAAAAGGGCATCCGGCAGGCAGTGGCTATCGTGGAAAAACCGGAATACGCCGCGCAGGCCGAAAACGTCCGCAAAGCGCGGGCGAGTTTTGAAGAAATACGGAAACGCCACGCGACGGCTTCCTCGCCCGGAGGCGTGGCGGTGCTGGAATGGTTCGCGGCGCGATCCGGATATATCTCGGAGGAGAACCGCCAGTGAGTTCCGACACGTTTCTGCAGGACGACGGCTACCGGGGTATCTGGTACCACATCGGGGCGACGAAGGACGCGTACGGCTACAAGTACAGCGGCGGATTCGCGACGTACCCCCAGCAGCATATCCCTATCGCGATCTACTCGGCACGGGCGCAGAAGACGTTTTTTGTGTACGGCGGGGCTGCGCGGGGTCAGAACGAGCTTCTGCACCTGATCTCGTACTTCGATCATCGGACCGGAACGGTCCCGCGCCCGGTGATTTTGCTGAACAAGCAGACGGACGACGCCCACGACAACCCCACGCTCGCTATCGACGATGCGGGCCATCTCTGGATATTCTCCAACTCCCACGGGACATCACGGCCCTCCTATATTCACCGCAGCCGGAAGCCGTTCGAGATCGACGCCTGGGAGCTGATAGAGACAACAAACTTCTCCTACGGTCAGCCGTGGTATCTGCCGGGCCAGGGGTTTGTCTTTATGCACACGCGCTACAAGCAGGGTCGCGGACTGCATGTCATGACCAGTCGGGACGGACGCAAATGGGAGAAGCCCCGCCTGATCTCGTCTCTGGATGAGGGCCACTATCAGGTCAGCGGAATCGATATCCGCTCCGGAAAGCTCGGAACCGCCTTCGATTATCACCCGAATCTGCAGGCGCGGGGGATCAAGCTTCCGGGTCTGGACGCCCGAACGAACCTGTACTATATGGAAACCGGGGACAGCGGCAGGACGTTTCGAACGGCGGACGGCAAGCCGCTTTCCCTGCCCCTGACCGACATCCGGACTCCCGCCCTGGTACACGATTACGAGAAAGAAGGGCTTCTCGTCTATATCAAGGACACGACTTTCGATACCGCGGGAAGACCGATTATCCTGTACCTTACCAGTAAGTCCCACAAGCCGGGACCGGCAAGCGGCCCACGCACCTGGAAGACCGCCCGGTGGACCGGAACAGAGTGGGAGCGCCTGCCCCTGACGACATCCGACCATAACTATGACCATGGTTCGCTCTATGTCGAGGGACCGGGCCAGTGGCGCGTGATCGCCCCGACCGAGCCCGGTCCGCAGATCGGCACCACGGGCGGCGAAATGGCGGTCTGGACCACGGGCGATGCCGGAAAAACCTGGAAGCGCGATGCCCTCCTGACGAAGAACAGTGCCCGAAACCACACCTATGCGCGGCGTCCCCACCTGGCGCACCCGGATTTCTACGCCCTCTGGGCGGACGGCAATGCCCTGAAGCCGTCGGAATCGTACCTCTACTTTACCAATCGAGCCGGGAGCAAAGTCTGGCGTCTTCCGGAAAAAATGACGGGAGACAGCGCCCGGCCTGAGGTGATCGGCTAGCTTTTCTCGCTCAGGCGGTTTCCGCGGTCGCTTCCATGAAGTCCACGATGTCCGCACAGACCCGCGGGGCGTCGGTGATGTAGATACCGTGCGCCTTCCCCTCGTACACCGTCAGACGGCAGTCAGGGATCAGCACCGCCGTCCGGCAGGCGGTCAGCGCCAGTGGGCAGCTCACGTCGTGATCGCCGTGCAGGAGCAGCGTCGGAACGGTGATTCTCCTCAGCTCGCCGCGCTGATCCGTCGTGGCATTGGCCCGCAGCAGCGCGACCGCGGCCCGCCCCGATGCCTGCAGCGTCAGCGCGACACCCCAGTCGATCATCGCGGGCGAAACGGAATACTCCGGTGTTTCGCTGCCGAAAAAGGCAGGGGCGAGGGACGCGACATAACCGGGCCGGTCCTTCTCGATCTCCTCCACCATCCGGTCGAAATACGCCCCGTCGATGCCCTCGGGATTGTCCGGTGTCTTCAGCGTAAATGGTGTTGTTGTCCCGATCAGGACGGCTCGCGCGACCCGTGCTTCCCCATGCCGGGTCAGGTACCGCGTGATCACGCCGCCGCCCATCGAATGCCCGACCAGGGTCACGTCGCGCAGGTCGAGCTTGTCCAGCACGGACGCGAGATCATCGGCGAGCGTGTCGTAGTCATAGCCGTTCCACGGTTGGTCGGACCGACCACAGCCCCGAAGATCAAAGGCGATACAGCGAAGCCCACGGTTTGCAAGGTCCATCATCACGTACTCCCAGGAGTACACAAGACTGCTAAAGCAGTCAGCCGATTTATACCGGGTAAAAACCGGGTCAGAGCGGCTTTTTCTTTCGCACGGACACGTTCCCGCCATACGAATACAGGATCTCGACCGTTGGGATTCCGCGCCGCTTCCCGCTTGGCGGTCCGCTCGAATGAACGCTGATCCGTGCCACCATGCACTCGATAATGTCGCGTTTGGTCTCCCAGGTGAACGCGCCATTCTCAAGTTCGGCGGCATGAAGACGCGCTTTCAGGGCGCGGAGATACGAGATGACGCTCTCCTCCGTCTCCCCTGGTGCCTGCATTCCTTCCAGTTGTTCCATCAAACGGGTCTGCGCGGCTTTCAGCAGGGTCTCTTCGCGGTCGATCTCGTCAAGCTGCGCGTCCAGGGCCGCCGTGGTGATACGCCCCCGCCGGAAGACGGAAAGCACAGCGGCCCGCTCCCCTTCCTTGCTTTCTATGGCGGACTTGGTCTTCTTCAGTTCGGAATGGAGGGCGTCGGCGTCCTCTTTGGGGGCCGCCTGCTCCGCGGCATCGGCGGCACGCTTTGCCGCTTTCTCGGGATTATCCAGGATATCGAGAACATCGTTCCAGATGCTGTCCTCGACTGATCCCGGCAAGATTCCCGCGGCGCAACGGAGCCCCTCGACTTTTTTACCCAGGGCATACTCGGACAGCGGCAGGACTGTACTGCGGCAGATATAGACGAAGTTGCCGGGGTAGCGACGGGTATGCCACTTCTGCCCGCCGAATTTTGCGCCGCAGAGCTCACAGTGGACCAATCCTCGCAGAAGGTATTTCGTGTCCGTGTCACGGCGGGAGAGCTGCCGGTTCCGGGTCAGCGTCTCCTGCGCTTTGTCCCAGTCATCCACGCTAACAATGGCGGGGCAGGGCCGCTCAATGATCTGCTCGGGCGGGTTGTAGCCGGTAGTACGGTTATAGCGTCCGAAGGGATGAATGCCTTTGTAGACCGTGCTGTTCAGGATGCGGCTGATCGACGCGGGATGCCAGGTCGGGCGGGGGTTGCTCTGCCGGGTGGGTATGCCACGGGCGTTCATCATCTGGGCGATTTTATAGCAGGTCTGGCCATTAACGCACAGGTGGAACACCCACCGAACGACGCCTCCCTCGGTCATCCCAATACCCTCGGCGACTTCCTCGTCATCGTTAACGACGAGGTGCAGCGTTTCGTTCTTGCCCCGTCCCTCGACCCGGTAACCGTAGGGCGGCGGTCCCCCCACCCAGGCCCCCGCCCTGGCCTTTCGCCGCGATCCGGCCTTGGTTCGCTCCAGGAACTGCGCTTTGAAAAGCTGGGCGTTGTTCAGCGAGTTCACGAACATGTACGCGCCGTGTGGGGTGGTAATATCGAACGGTTCCAGCAGACTATACGGAGAGACGCCCGATTCTTTCAGCATTCGGGCGGTCGCCAGTCCCTCATAGGTGTCTCTGGAAAGTCTATCAAACATGTAAACGAGAACGGTCGCAAATTTGCCAGCTTTGGCATCGGTGAGGAGCCGCGCGCCATCGGGCCGCTGAAGAAACGGCAGATCGCCACTGAAACCCTCGTCCCGGTAAATATCTACCGGGACGACGCCTTCGCGCTCACAATAAGCAACGAGTGCCTGGATCTGCCCTTCGATGGTGTTCGCTTCTTTCTGGCGATCAGAACTGACGCGTACATAGAGGGCAACAGGAAGCTGAATCATAGTGGTTTCTTAAAAGGGCCAGGCGGCGCGGTTACTTCTCGGGATCCGCGGGCGTTTTTTTCTTCTGGAGTTCGCTCCACCAGCAGCCGGGATCATCCTTGAACTGTTCGGTGCAGACCTTATACTGATGACCGTCTTTCGGCAGCAGCGCGACGGTGGAGCCGCATTCGGGGCAGGTTTCGTCATCGAGCAGCGTTCCGCCGATCTTCTTCAGTCCGTCCTTTAGCGTCAACCGGGCTTTTGCCTGTTCGGGCGTCAGAGGCGCTTTGTCCTCATCGACGCGTGTGAGATCGGCGGCGGCAACGGTGGCGATAACAGCCTCTTTGTAGGCTTTGACGGTGCTGTTTGGCATGATGTTTTCTCCTTAACGAACGAATGGTTTATTATCCATCTGAAGAAGCGCCAAAGGAAAACATTTGTTTTCCGTTTTTTAGAAAAGGTATTGATGCCTTAATCTAAAAGGAACGGACGGCTTTTTCCGCGTCGTTCAAGGCCACACGCGCCCTGTCCAAATTCTCTTTCGCTGTTCTCAAACAAGAAACACCGATATTCATTTCGTTAGCCGCGATCTCCAAATGGAAGCCCAGTTCGGTCGGTAAGGCGCCGGCTCGTGCCTCCAGGGCATCGGTCTTCGGTTGTCTTTCGCGCATAAGATCACCACAGGCTGCTATGTCGCCCAGGTCTTCGCTGTGTCGTAGACCTTCCATACTGCGGCCTTGCTCCTCCATTAGCCTCAGTGCCTTCAGGATGGAACGGGCCTCCTCGATATTTGCCTGCTTCAAACGCCGAGTCGTTTGCCGATCTTTTGCAGAAACTCCCTGCTTCACGCCATTGGGTCCTACTGAAAACCGAGTATTCACGGAGACACTGGGCCCGAGATCGCTTCTCTCCACGAGCGGTCCTCGCAGGTTTTCTCCCTGCTGACCGATGATCGCTTTAACAGAATCCGGCTGAGTCATCGGGACGGATACTGTCAGATTGGCATCGTATATACCGCTTGACAGTCCGGTCTCCGGTCCTATCGCCTGGGTCTCAATTCTTCCCTTCCGGATGACACTGGAGGTCTGTCCCGTCATACCGGCGCCTTGCTGATCAACGGTTACCATGAAGGCCATGTCGTCAGGAAGATTCGTGGTGCCAATAAAGCGCACGCGATTCCCAGGTGCTCCCACCGCAGTCACCTTCAGCGACACGTCTCCGGAGATCGACAACTGAGGCGGCGCGGTCTTGGCAGTTTTGGTTGGTGACGATGAGGGCACCGAAGCCGGAGTTGGGGAGGGAGTAGAGATCTCCAGAGACAACGTTCCTGGCGTGACATTATTACTGCACCCCGTAAGCCCCAGCATCACCCCGAGTATGAATGTGGACACCTTCATCCGAACTGACCTCCCTTGTCACCGCAACATCAATCTAAAGGTCGTTAGGACCCAAATAAACGATCACCGATCACGCTAAACTAGCGAACGAATGGGAGCGCGCCGCGGTCCGAGCAGCAGCTCCTCTATTCGCCGGGCTAACAGATGGTGCTGATCCAGTACGGGCCCATCATAGTAGAAGA
>JAZKEA010000554.1:0-680 GCA_040387315.1 Armatimonadota bacterium
TGCGCTCTGGTCCCTGGTCGGACTGCTTATACAGACACCCGCGTACAAAATCTTCATCTAGCGGACAACTAGCGGACAAGAGGAAACGCATTCTTGACAGAGTGGGCAGGGGCTCATTATAATTGACCACAGCAGAAATTATGCCTCTTCCCGCTCCGCCGCCGATTATTCTCCCCGCTAACCTGATGTCTGCCGTTCCCCTCAGGGAGCAGGCGGCAAAACCACTGTCTTCCCAGGAAGCACCTCCGCCGACAACCGTACCGGAGACGGCTCAAGATTCTCCCGCACCAACGACACAGCGGCGGCGGATCTTTTTGCCGCTGCCTCCTCCGCCCTTCAAGTACCGCGTGAAGGTCGGTACCTTCTTCCCTTCGGACAGTGACACACGAAGGGGCACCGGCAGCACGCACTTTCGCATTGAGGCGGATGCGTTCCCGGTACGCGTCCAGCGGGGCTACTTTCGCGGGTCGGCATTTTTTGTGACACTGGGCTACTCCCAGAACACTCAGAATAATGGCGCAAACCTGAGAATCGCTTCGGCGAGCGTCAGTCAGCTGGTGACGCTTCCCGGACGGCCCGTCGGGCCGCAGGGCCGCCGCCTACCAGGCCGCTTTTCACTCGGCGGCAGCTATGGGCTCTATCTGCTCTCGGTTTCCGGTCGGGAATCCGGTGAAGATGGC
>JAZKEA010000554.1:690-30630 GCA_040387315.1 Armatimonadota bacterium
CATTTCGGGGCGGACCTGTATGCGGATTACCTTGTCGGGCGCGACACTTTTGTTGAACTGAAGTATCATACGCTGTTCGGTGGCGTAAAAGGCTACTTCGGCAGCGGGCCATCGCTTCTGGTCGGGCGTCGATTTTAGCGATATTCACGCTCGAACGACGAATTAATTGTCAGGAAACATAATCAGAGTGCAGATTTCAAAACCACTTGCAGCGCTTACTGCCCTGACCGCCGTCATGGTAGCTTCGTCCCATGCCGCGCAGGCTCAGGTGAGCAATATCATCCCGATTCGTGTGAAGCTCGGTGTCTTTCTGCCAAATGACAGAGATACCAAGGACCTTTCGAACAGTACGCACTTCAGCGGCGAAGTCGATGTCGCTCTGCCCTTTACCGGCGGAAGCGGCGGGCAGACTCTGCTTTCCGTGGGGTACAGCCGCGGGAGCCGGGGAGACCGTTCGTATCAGGTGATTCCGGTTTCGCTGACCAAGATCAGCTCCCCGCCAAACCCCGTAGGACGCGTGACCGGCAATGTCTACTACGGAGCCGGGGTCGGCTTGTACTTCGTCCGGGCGGGAAACTACTCGGTAAGCAACGGTAACACTGGCTCTTCCTCACTTGAATCCAAGAGCCGGACGCTGTTTGGCGCTTCGCTGGTCGCGGGATACCAGACCCCCCTATCGTTCTTCATTGAGGGCAAGTATCACCTGGTTACCGGCAGTGTCGAAGGCTACAGCCCCAATGGCTTGTCCGTCTTTATTGGCAAGCGTTTGTAGGAAGCGGTCTTAAAAAGAAGTAGTTCGCACGATTGATAGCGAATAGATAACGGATAATAGGTAAAAGACAGTCGGCAGGAGGAATGTGTTGAAGACAAGTATCCAGAAGATTCAGAAAATGGTCCGTGGCGCGGCGCTTTGCGGCGTACTCGGCATCGCGGTAACCAGTGCGGCGCAGGCACAGGTGGTGTCCGATCCGCCAGCCAACAAACCGCTGGCGCTCAAGGTGGGCGTCTTCGCGCCGTCGGGCAAGGATGTCCGGCGCTATAGTTCGAACATCAATATCGCCTTTGAAGCGGAGTACCGCATTCAGGTGCTGCCCGCTTCTAATTCGATGACCCTTGCCAGCGTTGGCTACATCACCGGTGATGATGACTTCCAGATGGTGCCGCTGACGATCTCTCAGGTCTTTCGTGATCCCAACAACACGGCCCGCAGCCGCTATTACTATGGCGGTGGCTTTGGTCTCTATGTGACCAAGCTAAACGCCCCTGATACCAGCGGCAAGGTGAAGGGACTTTTAGGCGGCTTCCTGGTTGTCGGTCTTGAGGGACGCAGCCCTCTCTTCGGCGAGGTGAAGTACCACAACATCTCCAAGTACGACGATAAGTTCGTCGGCGGCTTCCAGACCACGGTAGGGTACCGCTTCTAAGCAGGGGTTTGGTGAAATGAACAGGGGCATCCGCGATGGCGGATGCCCCTGTTTTTATTAAAGCGCGCGCGATTGCTTGGCGAGCGCTTTGCGTGTCTGCGTGGCAGGCTCCCCGGCTTTTACCAGGTGCCGGTTCAGGAGATTCAAAAAGGCGGCACGGTCCGCGCCACGAACGACTGCGCGTTCGTGCGCTTCAGCGAGCGCGACCGGATATCCCCTGCCTTTCCGCGCCTGATCCAGGCAGACGGCATGCACAAGATCTACCATGTCCGGCCTCTCGGCTGCCCAGGCGGGGATCTCGATACGAACGATCTCCGCGCCCACATTCAGGTAAAAGAACGCGATCCAGTGCGACGGCCCGTATGCCATGGGCAGAATATGGGAGAAACCTGTCTTCTGTCCGGAGGACGTAAACACCGCCGAGCGTTCGCCCGGCCCGAGCAGCCGTGCGAACAGCGCCGCATCCGACGCGCGGCGGATAGGCGCACAGGGCTTCGCATCCTTCGGGTAAGGGCATCGCTCGCAGTTCACGATCTCCTGGGGGCAGAGGGTGATCCGCAGTGCGTTAACGACGTCCCGTGAACCAGGAAAGGAGACATACCCGACTAGCGGTACTTGGAGCCTCTGCGTGGCCTCCAGCGTGGCCTGAAGTGCCTTTAGCCCCTCCTCTTTCGCCGGATCGAGTCCTTCCTCGTCATACAGGGTCCAGGCGATAAGCGAACCGTCTGTGAGGGCGACAGAAGGAAGGCCCGACTCGGATGCCTCCGCGGCGAGAACCCCGAGCGCCGCGATCTCCCGCGCGAACCGTCGTGCCCCCAGCCCACGGACAGCCGCCTGCTCCGGTTCCTCGTCGCCTTCTTCCTCAAGAATCAGCACTTCCGCCTGGGAATCCAAGCGCGGGCGCTTTCCGGTCCCATAGGAAAGAAACACCCGACCGATATGGAGGAGCCAGCAGGAGGTAACCCCATCGTGGCGGTCCGGGGCGATCTGCGACCCGTCGGCGGCAACCACTACGTACCGGGGCGGCACGGCAGGCGCGGCAGCCGTCACCGCAGGCGCTGAATCCGCGGCACTGTGGGCTACCAGCCACGATGTTCGAGCCGCCCGAATACGCTGCACCTGTTCGCCCCACGCCTCGCCTGACCAGGCGTTCGCGACATCAACGGCAAGCGCTGTCTCCTTCAAAGCGTGTGCCCGACGTTCTGCCTCGCGCTTGGCAGCATACGCCACCTGATCGGTAACAAGAGAAAGATCCAGCATAGACAGTTATTGTACGATGGTCTAGAGTTGATTTGGCACGTCATGCTACAATAGAAGCGTATGAGCCAAACGGAATTTGAAGTCAAAGTCGGAATGGAGTGCCATGCGGAGCTCCTGACACAATCGAAGATGTTTTGCGGCTGCCGGAACGAGTTCGGCGGCGAGCCGAACACCCGTACCTGCCCGGTCTGTCTGGGACTGCCGGGAAGCCTGCCCGTCTTCAACAAGGCGGCAGTCGAACAGGTGCTGCGGACATCGCTCGCGCTGAATTGCAACATCTCCCTGCACACGATCTTCCATAGGAAGAACTACTTTTATCCCGATCTGCCCAAAGGCTACCAGATCTCGCAGTACGGTAACACGCCTATCGGAACAGATGGCTATCTGGAGATCGAAAAGGCCGATGGTACGCTAAAAAAGATTCGTATCACGCGCGTACATCTGGAAGAGGACACCGGTAAATCTATTCATTCCGATGGCGCGGGCTACTCGGTGATGGATTATAACCGTTCGGGTGTGCCGCTTATGGAGATCGTGACTGCTTTCCCACCCGATATCGAGAGCGGGGAAGAGGCGCGGCTTTATGCGGAGGCGCTGCGGTCTGTGCTGCTGTACCTCGGGGTCAGCGACGGACGCATGGAGCAGGGGAGCCTGCGCGCCGAGCCAAATCCCAGCATCCGCCCGGTCGGGTCGGACACGTTTGGCGTCAAGACAGAGCTGAAGAATCTTAACTCGTTTCGGGCGGTACAGCGCGGTATCGAGTACGAAGCGCAGCGTCAGGCGGCAGAAATCGAGGCGGGACGCCGGGTGATTCAGGCCACGTACGGCTGGGACGAGGAAAAAGGGGTAACGGTACTGCAGCGGCTCAAGGAAGTCGAGCAGGAGTACCGCTACTTCCCGGAGCCGGATCTTATCCCCATAGACTTTGACGAGGGCTATATCGAGCAGGTACGGGCCACTCTTCCGGAACTGCCGCTTGCCCGCAAGCAGCGGTTCATGGAGCAGTACGGCCTGCCCGCCGCCGATGCGCTGCAGCTCGTTTCCGACCGGCAGACAGCGGATTTCTACGAAGAGGCCGCGAAGAGCGCCAAAGATGCCAAGGCGGTGGCGAACTGGCTGCTGGGAGACCTGACCCGTCTCGCAAATGCCGCGGGTACCCCGGTCTATGACACACCGGCAAAGGCATCCAGCCTGGCGGACATGGTCAATCTGATTGCGGCAGGAACGATCACAGGTAAGATCGCGAAGCAAGTGATCGAGGAGATGTTTGCCTCGGGGAAAACGGCGTCTCAGGTGGTGCAGGATCTCGGGCTGACCGTTTCGGGCGCGGATGAGGTGGCGGGAATCGTCACAAAGGTAGTTGCCGCGAACGGGGATGTGGTCGCCAAGATCCGTGCCGGTAACGAGAAGAGCAAGGGATTCCTGGTGGGCCAGGTAATGAAAGAGGCCAAAGGCCGTGCCCGTCCCGATGATGTGAATCGTCTGATCGACGAAGAACTGGCAAAGACAGCCTGAAATAAAATCGCCCGACGGAATTTTCCGTCGGGCGATTGTTTGGTCAGGTGACTATCGGTTCTCGGCAAGTGCTAGCCGGGTTCCGATAGTCGAGATTACGTAAGACAGCGTAAACGCTGCCGCGGTAGCGACTATCAGGCCCATTGCCTGCCCCTTTCCTCCGAGACACCACTGTGTGTCCGTATTTTCCGTTGCCGTTTAGGTGCATTGCTCCGCAAAACGAAGCATCAGTGAGCGGGTTTTAATTCCCGTTCATTACTGTAACATCCACGTGGCAACAACGTTCCTGCTTTCTGCAAATTGTTGTTTGAGTGGTTTGCTGTTTTCGGCGTTTTTGACCTTATAATGTGGCAGGCGCGATTGAGAAAGAGACTGCGTCGACAGAAAAGGAGTCCGTAATTTCATGCGACGTATGCTGTTTCTTTTGCCTTGTGCGGTCATTCTGATGGCGGGTGCGGCAGCGGCAGCCCCTCCTGGCAAAAAGGCCCCCAAGCCTAAATCCCCGCCATTACAGGGCAAAGCAATCCGAAGCGTCGATATGGACCTTCGCCTTATCATCCCGAATGGCTGGGAACCGATACCTGGCAGCGGTCAAATGACGGCGAAGTCGAAAGTCTCTCCTGTCTATCACTATGTCGCTAGTGGCGACAATGTAGAATTAAAAGGGCGAATCACCTACTATACGCCGCCACAATTTTATTTGGAATCCCGAGACATGACGGGAATAGCTGAGGAAAATCAGCTCACACCGGTTCAGCTGGACGGTTTAGCCCGGACAATTTTGGAGTCTACTTTCAAAACGGCTCTGAACTTTCGCTATGAGGGGAGCCGACGCATCACGGTAGATGGGGAACCCGCAACGGCATTTGCCTGCGTCGCGACGTCCGCGAGAACACAGGAATTGATGCGCCTCCGAGTCATCAACATGTTCCGGAACAAGCAGATATACGTCTTCGTATTCGCGGCTCCAGTCGACGAGTTCGTCCGTTTTGACCCCATTTTCACCAAAACATTACAAAATTATCACTTTCTGACGCCACGCAAAGCAAACGTGCCCAAACCCATTGATCCTCAGGATGTTCCGGTAAAGACCGAAGGCGTATTTTAACCGAGTTCAGCCGAGCCGTGGCGATCACTCTCGTTGTTGAGAGCGTTAAGGCGGGTATTGCGGCGTCGCTGTGTTGCGGTCCTATCTCGATTTCAAAGAGCGCTCAGAGACAGACAGTAACCGTAGCCGATGGGTAACATGTGATTGGTGGGAGAAGTTCTGCTCCGGAGTGGAGAAAGCGAAGCGAACCGGTTGCAAGGTTCGTGCGTGGCTCGTCAAATAGGTGGTTATCTCACTGGATCTTGTGCTCATGGTCAATAGTCGCAGGCTCTTCGAATGGGGATGTGGCGGTAGTGAGTTCCACCGATAGGGAGCAAGGAAGTAGTTTCACATGTACTTATCCCGACGTAAGAGGATTGCGTTAATCCTCTTAAACGTGCCGGTTGCTCTGGTTCTAGGTGTCTTTATCCTAGACAAAGTGGTGCCGTCGAATGCCCGCAGGGCTTTGCCTGCATCCGCCACTGATATTCACGAGTACTACGATGACGCCGGTTTCAACCTCCAGGGTGATTTCTCACGCTTCCTGAAGGCAAAGATGCCGAAATCGGAGATGCCGGGGTTCGCGGCGAAACTGGGCCTCAATACGCGCTACAATGCTGCTGCTTTTCCCGTGGAGTTCAGTGGTTCGCCTGCCTGGTGGGATCCCCCGGCAACTCCGGACGGCGCTTATGTCCAGTTAGGACCGGGGAGCGAGGGATATTCGCTGGCGAAGTATAAGGGCGGGTATGTTTATTTCAAGGCGATCTCTTGGTAGTGAGTGGTCCGGGCAAATGTTTCCTTTCGGGGTCTGAGGCTTCCCCTGCCGCAGAGCATAAACAATGGAGATCGGAGCTGAGAAGAACAGTGCCGGTATGGGGTTCCACCGAGGGGGGCTGTTGCTGTGGAGTATGAAAAGGTTAAGGAGTGTCATTATGCAACGTAACAGGCGCTTAGCAGGTCAATGGGTGGAATTATGGCGTCGCAGCACAACTGACCCGAACCCTAAAATATCCCGATCCGTCCGTATTTCTTTCTGGTTGTTTGCAATGGCAACGCTGATTTTCACGCTAGTTGCCATCTCGGCTTTAGTAGATCAGCGTTGGCCCTCGCTCTTACTGGCGGTTTTTATGATAACCGTTGATGGCACCATGGCGGCCTTTACATATGTGGTCCTGCAGAAGCGTCGTCGTATGATTCCATGACTCGGGGTCTGGAGCTTCCCCAATCGCAGAGCGTAGATAATGGAGATCGCGGTCGAGAAGAACAGTGACAGTGGCGGTATGGGGCTCCACCGATGGGCTTAATTACCTATCTGCTCTTTAGAACCGGGGCAAGGGAGTAACGCCATGGCAGAACGTGACGATAATCACGACATAACACAAGGGGATGTCCCCGCCCTTTATTCGGGTAATGACCCTATTGGCTCGTTCGTCGAGGCTGTCTGCGTGCGGCCCGTAATGTACACCATGGATGGCACATGGGCAGAAGTTGGTGCCTTTCTCGAAGGCTTTTATAGTGGGATGGGCGGTCATAGTTCAACTAAGGCAGGGAGAGAAGGAGTGGAGCGGTGGATGGACTTCTGCCACTGGGCTCTCCTAAGATTAACCGGGAGGGGACACAGCGAGCCTTATCAGTTGTTCCAGACACTTCGAGAGAAATATCCCGAAGAAGCAGTGGCTTTTGTTCGTTTGGCCGAACTGTGTATCGAGTATCGCCAGTCTGGCCGCTCTCTTTAGGTTTCAAGAAGTGGCGCTCTGCTGGCTCTGCTGGCTGGCTCCCCATATTTCTGTTGTTCCAGCGGTGGCAGACTTCGGTAATGTGGTGGGCAAGGGGTCTGTGGCTTCCCCAGTCGCAGAGCGTAGATCGGGGCGGATAAGACCACTGCCGCAGCTTCTAAGTAGTCAGTGCGTAGCGTCGGGGGCGGAACGAGCCGCACTAGCTCTGTTATTTTGAAGAGCGAAACTGTGAGAAGTACTAGAACGCAATGGGAAACACAAAGCGTACCCAAGTAGGCAAAGTGGGCAATCAGAATAGGTTAACAACAGGCTTAGCCATCGTACACACATTCGTGTGTGCCGGCTGGGTCTTCTTCTTCTTTTCCGCAAACGGAACGGTAGGGAAGCTATTCTGCTTGCTGGGGACCTTCTGCGCGGGGACCATTGCCATTATTTCTTGGGGCCAGAAAGCCGCTCTCTGGAGAAGCAGACGTAACCCGCAGGACCAACAGCCTGACCAGTGACAGAATCAACTACAGAAATACCGGAACCAGGTCTGCTTCTGAGTGGTTAGTGCGCAGCATCAAGGGGTTCCCCCGGCCCTTTGATAATAGAACTCTGAATGAGGGGCCTCTCTTTTACCTGACCGAATACTTACAACAAAGCCCCCGCTGACATGTTGCCAGCGGGGGCTTGTTCACCTGAGGGGGGCAGATACTTATTTGAAGTTTGCCTTGAACTCGGTGATGGCTCTCTTTAGAGTCGCCTGAGCATCATCGGAGAGCGCCTTACTCTGTACGATACCGACCGGAATCTCCGGGTACTTCTCATGCACGAAGGCGAGAAGGCCCGATTCGAACCGGCGGACAGAATCGACCGGCAGATCATCCAGGAAGGCGTTCGAGGCGGCAAAGATCGCGATAATCTGATCTTCGACCTCAACGGGCTGGTACTGCGGCTGTTTCAACAGTTCCACCAGACGCTGACCACGGTTCAGCTGCTGCTGAGTAGCTTTGTCCAGGTCAGACGCAAACTGGGAGAATGCCTGCACCTCGCGGTACTGAGCCAGTTCCAGCTTGATCTTACCGGCAACCTGCTTCATCGCCTTGATCTGGGCGTTACCGCCGACGCGGGAGACTGAGATACCGACGTTGATCGCCGGGCGGACGCCAGAGTTGAAGAGGTCGGCCTCCAGGAAGATCTGACCGTCCGTAATAGAGATAACGTTGGTCGGGATATATGCGGAGACGTCACCGGCCTGGGTCTCGATGATAGGAAGCGCGGTCAGGGAACCGCCGCCACGCTCATCGGACAGCTTGGACGCACGCTCCAGCAGCCGGGAGTGAAGGTAGAAAACGTCGCCAGGATACGCCTCGCGCCCCGGTGGGCGGCGCAGAAGCAGGGATACCTGACGGTAGGCAACGGCCTGCTTGGACAGGTCATCGTAGACGATCAGCGCATGTCGGCTGGAATCACGGAAGTATTCCGCCATCGCGCAGCCTGCGTAAGGGGCGATGTACTGCAGGGCCGCCGGGTCGTCGGCAGTCGCCGCGATAACCGTTGTATACTCCATGGCGCCGCTCTTGCGAAGCGTCTCCACAACCTGACGGATGGTGGAACCCTTCTGTCCGATGGCGACATAGAAGCAGAAGACGTCCTTGCCCTTCTGGTTGATGATCGTGTCGATGGCGACAGCGGTCTTACCGGTCTGTCGGTCACCGATGATCAGTTCGCGCTGTCCACGACCGATGGCAAGCATGGCGTCGACGGCCTTGATGCCCGTGTACATCGGTTCTTTAACAGGCTGGCGGTCGACGACGCCGGGGGCCATCGTTTCCAGCAGTCGGGAGTGCTCCGTAACGATGGGGCCGCCATCGTCGATTGCGATACCCAGGGGGTTAACAACACGACCGATCAGCGCCTCGCCGACGGGGACTTCGACGATGCGACCGGTGCGCTTAACGGTGTCACCCTCACGGATGTCTCCGCTTCTGCCCAGGATAACGACACCGACGTTGTCCTCTTCCAGGTTAAGTGCCATTCCCACGACGCCGCCGGGGAATTCCAGAAGCTCGGCGACCGCGCAGTCGCGCAGGCCGTAGACGCGCGCGACGCCGTCGCCGACCTGAAGCACTGTTCCAACGCCGACTTCTTCGACGCCGGTGCTATATGATTCCAGCTCCTTCTCCAGGATGCTGGTGATTTCTTCGGGTCTGACTGCCACTAATTTATTCCTTCTCGTTGGGTCAGGTGGGCGAGGGCCAAGGCCGATTCATTACCCTACCGTTGCTGTCCACGTTTACCGTGCATCACGCCACATAAAAATGCACAGAAGTGTGCAATTCATTCCGGAAGCGGGTCTTCACAAGAATTCACCGCCTCCGTATTATATCGTCGCACCGTATCTCTGTCAGCGAGCATCCATCAGCTGCTCGCGCAATCGCTGGAGATTGCCCCGCACACTGCCGTCAAGCACGGTATCTCCGATACGGACGAGAATACCACCGATCAGGGACGAGTCAACGCTGGTTTCAAGCTCAATCGTCTTTCCCGTTCGTGTTTCCAGAGAGCGCCGCAGCGCCTCCTGTTCGGGCGGGGAAAGAGGAATTGCACTGACCGCTTTTGCCAGGGCGACATTATTGCTGGCGCGTACTCGCTGTGTGAATTCATACTCGATGTCCGCGAGCATGTCGATGCGCCGCTTATCTACCAGCAGAAAGAGAAAACCCAGGGTCTGGGGACGGATCTTTGCTGACAGCGCGTCCTTAAGGGCAGCCTTCTTACGGCTTTCCGTGACGAGTGGCTGCCGCAGCAGAGCGACCAGTTTTGGCGAGTCGATCAACGTCTGCGCAACCGTCAGCATATCGGCCTGCGCTTCGTTGATGGTGCCGGACTTTTGTGCGCTTTCAAAGAACGCAGCGGCATAGCGCCGGGCGACAGATTCTTCCCGCATTACCTTGTTTCCTTACGCCTCCGCCGGAGGGGTGGCAGGCATATCGGCGAATGGGTTGGCTGTCGTTATCGGTGCTGCAGCAGCAACCGCGCTTGCCGGTCCAACGCTGCCCCCGCCGGTTGTAATAAAGTTGTCGATCAGCTGGCGCTGTCTATTTTCATCCAGACCGTCACCAATGATCTTGGCAGTTGCGCCCAAAGCGATATCCACGATCTGCTTCTTCAGCGTCACCATGGCTTCTCGGCGCTCCTGCTCTGCCTCACGCTCGGCGCGGGTGACCAGTTCACGGCTTCGTCCGGTTGCTTCCGTAATGATCTGATCGCGGGCTGCCTGCGCCTCTCGGATAGCGCTCTGGATCTTTTCACGCGCTTCCGCCTCAATACCGGCGAGACGCGACTCGTAATCCTGGCGGAGCGCTTCCATCTGTCGCTTATCCGCGTCGATCTGATCGTAGGTAGTGTTGATGTCCGCTTGTCGTTCGGTCAGGACCGTGCCGATGGGCTTAAAGACAAGCTTATTGGCGACAAGCAGCAGAAGGATGAATCCGACCAAATTGATCAGAATTGCACCCGGCTGAATATTCAGGGTATCAAGGAGGCTCATGTGCCCTCTGTGTGCCGCACTTCCTCAGCCGCTGCCGGGGATAAAGTGCCTTTTCTATAGAATCGAAATCGTCGGTTCGTGGCTAAGGGTGCGCGAACATAGCGGAGTCGCGCACCCTTAACCTGACTGCCTTATGGTTACAGGCAAATCTTACGGGGCGGTGGCGGCTGCCGACGCACCACTCATCTGAAGCGCCTGCTCCGTGGAGATCGCGGGGATCTTCGTGTTCAGCAGGAAGAACATCAGCAGGGCATAGATAACAAGGGACTCGATAAGAGCCAGGGCGATAATCATCGCGGTCTGGATACGACCGGCAGCCTCAGGCTGGCGAGCCATACCTTCGAGAGCGGCGGCAGCAGCGCGGCCCTGTCCAAGACCGGCTCCGATAACAGCGATGGGCAGACCAAGGCCGACGGCCAGGGCGAGCATACCAAGATACAGCATTTGAATAATCCTCCGAGATTCACGACGGCTGGTAGTTTAGTCTAACCGTCGCGTTGGGTCAAAATTGCGAACAATAATTAGTGGGTCTGGTTGGCGATCGCGGCAGGGTTGTTATGCCCCCCAGGTACGTCCGCTCCAAACTCGTCACTCGGTGAATGATGGCCGTGGCTGTCATGCTCACCGATAGCTAGTGCGATATAGGCACATGTCAGAATGGTGTATACACCGGCCTGAACAATGGAACCGAACACGCCGAATACCAGCATAGGGAACTGGAAGGGGATCGGTAAAAAGGCGGGCAGCGTCGATGCGGCGAGAGCGACAAGAACGGCGATAACCGTTTCCTCACCGAAGACGTTACCGAACAAACGAATCGAGAGCGATACCGGCTTCACCAGCGCCCCAACGAACTCAATCGGGAAGATCAGCCAGGAGAGCCACCAGACCGGCCCGGCGAAGTGCTTCAGATAGTTGCCGAATCCATTCTCTTTAATGCCGACGTACTGTACGACAAAAAAGACAATCAGCGAGACAGCAATTGTCATCGAAAGGTTCGATGTGGGTGCGGGGGTCAGCGAGGCTAATCCCTCCCCGTGGGGGCTGTTGAAGACAAATGGCAGAACGCCCATCAGGTTCGAGAGGAGTACGAAGGCAAAAACCGTGCCGATGAGTGGCGCGAACCTCTCGCCGCCATCACCGATTGCCGCCCGCGAAAAGTGCGTGATCGAGGCGACGCACTGCTCGATGAAAGCCTGCCTTCGCGACGGGTTTCGTCGGTTGAGGCTGCGGGTAGTAATAACCGCGATACCCGCGATAACCAGGAAGACAATGCCGGCGATCAGAGAATAATAAAGAGACGGATACTCCGCGAGTGGGTTGGAGGGGCCTTCATGCCCGCCGCCATGACCCACACTCTCGTGTGTCTCGCCGCCAGGAACAGCCTCGTGTCCTCCGATAGGGGAACCCGATTCCTGAGCGAGCCGTATATTCTTTTGAACGTTGTTCGGCGTACCGTTTTGTGGCAACGCAGTTTCTCCGTCTTTACTTTACTGCTGCCGGTTCCGAAACGAACAAGATTCGTCCGATGGCCCGCAGTGCAATTACAAGATGTATCAGTACAAAGCCGCCTGTAAAGGCCATGATGGCGCGCAGGTCGAGTGCGCGCGTCAAAGCCCAAATCAGGACGGCTACCAGCGGGTATTTTATCAGAGCGAAGCCCAACAGCATAGCCCCAGCCGCCTTTCCCCGCATCTTTTTTTCTGTGAACTCGCCAACACTGTCAGTTTTTGACGGTTGTCGACGCTTCTGCTGCTGAATCTTCCGCTTTACCGCCCAGGCACGCTCCGGCGTAAAGGCTCTTCGTATAAACCAATCCATGGCTCCCAGAAGTCCTCCGGCGAGCAATGCCCCCCCCAAAACGGGAGCAACGGACGATATCTGCCCATACGCCGCGAGCGTTAAGGCGACAAAGCCTGTGACAACCGCTCCGCTTTTGAGCGTTGCGGGAACCCACAACCGCCCCTCCTGCTCTGCGGACGTGTTGCGGTACCCTTCCTGAACTGGCGTAGCGTTTACCATTTGTCTGACTGCCTATTTGTTCAGCCGGTTGGTTACCCGTACCAGGCTGATAAAGCCGGAAAGCACCCCAGCAAGAAATCCTATTATCAGTCCCCAAGGTGTTGTGGTGCTATGGAGCAGATAGCGGTCCACCAGAAGCCCCAGAACCGTTCCCGCGATAATAGAGCCTACGAGCGAGAAACCGATGGTAGAGGCGATGCCCATGTTTCGATACTCACCTGCCTCATCGTCTCCTATACCGCCCGATGGCGACCCGGCTCCACTAACACCAGACCGTTTGGGACGGGGCTTGTAGCCTCGGGCAGTCTGGGTGTCGGGCCGCTTGAACTGTACCTCCGGAACGGGGGGGAGATCGCTGGCACGCGGCGCCTGCAGACGCTCGTCGGTCTCAGGGTCCGGAAACTGCGCAAGCAGCTCATCGGCCTCTTCCTCTGTCGTTTCCTGCGTCTGATTTTTTGGATCTTCGTCTTTTCGCATTGTCATGACGCCGCCTCCTCGCGCCGTTCAACGCTATGCCGCGACCGCGGCGGTCTTCAGTCCAAACACTTGGTGCAGGGCGAGAGTCGCCTTGGCGGCATCCCCCTCGGGAATGAGCACCGAGATCGAGAACTCCGAGTCGGCTGTCTGAAAAACAGGTACTTTTGCCTTTGCCAGTGTATCAAGAATCAGGGCGATGACGCCCGGTACACCGGTGAAGCGGGACGCAATCACGGAGACAACCGTGCAGTTCTCCGTGACTTCCGCCTCCACCGTGTGAAGCTCGACAAAGCTCGCGGCGTCCTCCAGCATCTTCTGCTGCGCTTCGAAACCGGATTGCTTCAGCCCAAGGCCGAGCAGGTAAACACGTCCAAACGGTGGGCGGCGACGCCCTCCCATTTTGATCGGCACCACCAGGCCATCCAGCAGGTCGCGGATGCGTCCCAGGTGCTCCCTGGCGATCGCGAAGGAGAACGCCCCGCCGCTGGTACTATTCAGGTAAAGCGAGATCTTCTCCCGCTGAAGCATACTGTAGATCGCCAGTTCAATAACCGCTTTATCGTCTTCATCGCCCGTCGGCAGATCGAAGCGCAGATACACGATCTTCCCGGTATGAGTGACGCCGGTCACGCGAAGTCGGACCTCTTCCGGCAGCGTGTCCCGGCCCGCGATCAGCGTTCCGGAGGCTTCCATAAACGTCGACTTTACCCAGAGCGGAAGGTCGTACTGGTTGGCTATCTCTGCGGCACGAGGATGCACGACTTTTGCACCCATGTGCGCCATCTCGGCGACCTCTTCATAAGAGGCGCAGTTAAGTGTTCGAGCATCCGACACCAGGCGCGGGTCGGCTGTCTTCACGCCATCAACATCTGTGTAGATCTCAACGCCTATCTCGTCCGCATAGGGTTTCAATGCCGCTCCAAGGGCAGAGGCTGTTGTGTCCGAACCACCGCGCCCCAGCGTGGTAACCGCGCCGTGCTGGGTGACGCCCTGGAAGCCGGCAACCAGTACGAGTTTCCCTGCCTCCAGCATCCGCACGACATAACTCGGGTCAATGGAGAGGATTCGGGCATTGCCGAAATCGTAATCAGTGGCGATACCCGCCTGCCCTCCGGTGAGCGCGACAGTATCAAATCCCATCGCCCGCAGCGTCTGGGCCATGACCACGGTCGAGATAATCTCACCACAGGCCATCAGCAGATCCATCTCCCGCGAAGAGGGGGGAACTGCCGGGTCCACATTTTTCAGCGTGCTGACAAGCGTGTCTGTGGCATAGGGGGCTCCCTGGCGTCCAATGGCAGAGACGACAACAACGACGCTCCATCCATTTTGGATAGCTCGCGCGACCCGAGTCGCGGCCATCTGCCGGTGTTCGTCACTGTCCACCGAGGTCCCGCCAAATTTTTGAACCAGTATTCGCATTGTCTTAAAGCGCCTTCAATCCAGCGCCCGGCACTTCGGCTTCTCTGACGGGTTCGAACTCGCCGGAGTCATCGAGTGAAAACTTTTTCCGCAGCGCCTGCGCCGCTTTGTCCGAAAGCCGTCCATCGACGAGGCATAAGACGGCATTGTAGGCATCGCCTGTTTGCTGGACTCTGATACCGGCATGGTTCAGGGTCTGATAAATTGCGGCCATGATTCCGGACAGGTCTCGCATCGCGCCGGCAATAGTCGTAATTACAGAGAGGTCAGGAATGAGCTTAAATGGTACTTCGGTCTGTTCGAGAGCGGTTTTGCAGGAGTCGACACTCTCTCCGCGTATCGCGAAAGAGAGTCCATCCGGAAGCAGTTTGACCAGAAAGACAGGCACACTGCTTGCAGCGAGGCTCTGGAGCACTTTGAGCCTCCCACTACCAATATCTGTGGGTTCGAGATTTACCGCAACATGGGCGACACTGCGCAGTATCCGTATTTCGGTAACGCCGCGCTCTTTTTCAAAGTGAACGGCCTGTCGCCGCATTTCGCCGGTATCGGAACTATTCATTTCGCCGCTACTTTGCGTCATGATCTCGTATCTTGCCGCCCGCTTACCCTGAAGGATAACATTGTGCTAAATTTCACAGACTTTTCTGTGGCCTCAGTATAACATGTTCCGTGCGGCATAGTCAATAACGTTAATGTCCGGTCCACAAACTTATTGTGGTAATTATACGGTGTTTTGCATTTATTCCGTGAAATAGCCTATAAAATAGGGGCAGTTAACCAACTATTAAGGATGTAAAAGGCATAACGTTCGAAAGGGCGTGACGCAAAGCCACGGGCCTACGGAGAGCTAAAGAGCAATCTTTCATTTTCTATGGTGGCCGGGTTGCCGTACTTCACAGAAACGCAGTATTTGGGCGTATTCCAATGGGAGGCGGTGTTATGAGAGTATCGGGTGAAGAGTGCCTGCGAATTTCGCAGATCAGGCCATTAGAGCGCGTGGTGGGTTCGACTTCGATGGGGACGTTTGCAACGGCTTCGTCAAATGGCAATGTGGTCGCAAACGCCTATCGCAGTATTCCGTCCATTGACAAAGAAGGGTTGGATGTAGCGTTGTCGGCGATTGCGCAGCAGTCAGATGTTCGTGATCAGGTTGTTGCCAGCCTGCGTGAGCGGATCGAGTCTGGCTCATATTTTGTCTCCGGTGAGCAGATTGCAGAAATGATGATTCGTCGTCGTATTGCAGATCAAGTTCGCTAGGTAAGCACCTGACGTTTTGCCGGGTCACTTAACTAAATAACGAGTTGCATATTCAATGACCCCCGGTTACTGTACCGGGGGTCATTTTTATGCCGGGCTTGCATTTGGCAAATGTTTCACGTGAAACATGATGTGAGCGGCAGGAAACAGGAACCATCGGATAGAATCAATCGGTGGAGGATCGAGCGCGCATGGCTTTATGCTGGGCAGTTGTAAATCAAAAAGGCGGCGTCGGAAAAACGACAACCGCGGTGAATCTCGCTGCCTATCTCGCGCAGAAGAAGCGAGTCCTCTTGGTTGATACCGATCCGCAGGGGAACGCCACGAGCGGCTGCGGCATCGATAGGCGCTCCGTAGACAGTGACGCCTACACCGTCCTTGTGCATGGACAATCCATCCAGGATGCCAGAGTGGCGACAGCCGTACCTAATCTGGATATCATCCCCGGCACCATTAACCTCGCAGGCACCGAGATGGAGCTGATGAACCGGCCCGAGCGTGAGTACATCCTGAAGAAGGCGCTTGCGGCGGTCGATGATCAGTACGATTTTATTTTAATAGACTCGCCACCGTCTCTTGGCATGATAACCGTCAATACATTGACCGCAGCGAATCAGGTTCTGATTCCGCTTCAATGTGAATACTATGCCCTCGAAGGTATATCCCAGCTTCTGGAGATCGTTGAGCGTGTGCGCCAGAGGCTGAATCCGGATCTCGAAGTGGGAAAGGTAATTCTCACCCTGTTTGATGGCCGGACAAATCTGGCCCAGCAGGTCATGCAGGAAGTTAAGTCCTACTTCGGGGATGCCGTTTCACCAACCGTTGTGCCACGCAACGTTCGTTTATCGGAGGCCCCTTCGTTTGGTCAGCCGATTTCCCTGTATGATCCGCGTTCCAAGGGAGCGCAGGCTTATGAGCAGATTGCCAAGGAGTTATTGAGCGATGTCGAGCGCAAAGCGGGTTCTGGGTCGGGGACTGGCGGATCTCATTCCCGTTGGTGGGGACGCCGTAAGTAACGGTAACGGCGCCAGCAAAGAGGCGGTCATCGGCATAATGGGAGGGGGAAGTCCCTCGGAGACGCCGATTGCGACTCTCCATCCAAACCCGCGTCAGCCACGGACCCATTTTGATGATACCGCTCTGGAGGAACTAGCTGCCTCGATCTCCGCGAACGGTATTCTTCAGCCCATTCTGGTCAGGCCGCGTCCCAACGGTGGGTACGAGATTGTGGCAGGCGAGCGTCGCTACCGCGCTGCGCTCCTTGCGGGTCTGAAAACAGTCCCAATAGTTATTCGCGAGCTGACGGATGCCGAGACGCTTGCCCTCGCGTTGATCGAGAACCTGATCCGTGAGGATATTGGCCCCCTTGAAACCGCTCGTGCCTTTCAGCGTTTAATGGAAGACTTCGGATGGACCCAGGAAGAGATGGGACGGCGTGTAGGCAAGAGCCGTCCTGCCGTGTCCAATGCGCTCCGACTTCTTGAGCTGTCCCAGCCAATGCAGCAGAGTTTGGAGCGCGGTGAGTTGACAGAAGGGCATGCGCGTGCGCTTGTTGGTGATCGATCCCAGCGAGAGAATCCCGGCTTCCGAGAACGACAGAATCGCGTATTCCATCAAATTGTATCGAAGAGTCTTTCCGTCCGTGAGGCGGAGCGCCTGATGCGGGGGCCGGTCGCGGAGGGATCTTCGGATGCGAGCGATGGAAAACAGACTGTTTCACGTGAAACATCCGCCGCGAATGATTTGGATAGGAACTCTCTCGCTTCCATCGAGAGGCGAGCACTGGAAGACCGTCTTCGTGACGCGCTTGGCACCCAGGTACGTATATCCGGCTCCGATGATCGGGGGCGCATTGAGATAGAGTATTTTTCAGCTGATGAACTTGATGGCCTTCTGATGCGACTTGAATCAACCTTTGCACCGAAGTCGGAGCAGATCACAGGTTCGAAGCGGGAAGAGGCAGCAGTTCGAAATCAGCCCAGATCAGGCGGTGGTCAGATCCGCGGTCTTCTCGGGTCCCCGCAGCCAGGCGTGTGAAGCCGCGCGCAAGCAAGTGATCGATACGGCGGTAGGGCCCCACTACGGGGATAGTCGGGGCCTCCTCATCAAAATCCGAAAGCCCGGTCTGTTCCCGTAGTTGTTCCATCTCCACGTCAGATCGCAAAGCATTGAAGTCGCCGCCAAGAATAGCCGGGCAGTCGCCTTCCGTGCCGTCCGTCAAATTTACCTGGTTTATCGCCGCCGTCAGGGCAGCCAGCTGCATCATGCGCCAATCCTGCCTGAGACCAAGGTGGGTACACCAGACAGCGGTTCCGTCCTCAAGTATCGCTCCGACAGCGGCTCTTGGTTCTCCGCCCCGGCTGGGCAGCGGCAAACGCTGCCAGCGCCGAACCGGAAGGCGAGACAGAACCGCATTACCAAACGCGCAGGGTCCCAGGCAAAGACGGCCATAAAACGCTCGGTAGGTATAACTCAGCGTATCGGCTATAAGGGAGAACTGATCCTGAAAAGCAGACCGGGGGAGCAGTCGGTCCAGTTCCTGAATTAAAACCAGGTCTGCATCAACATCTTTCAAGGTGGCGATAATCTGGTCCATAGAGGGTTTTCGATTCGAATCTGTTCCTCCATGAATGTTATAGCTGGCGACTCGTAGCGGCATACCTGAATTGTACCGTCAATCGTCCGCCTTATGTTTCACGTGAAACATAAGGCGGACGATGCGTAGAAAGAACTGTTTCACAGATGTTACGCGCGGAAAATATTACCGTTGGATATAGGGAAAAGCCCGTTATTCCTTCGCTCAGCATGACGGCGGAGCCAGGACAGATCACCGTGCTCGTCGGTCCAAACGGATCCGGGAAATCGACCCTTCTTCGTTGTCTCGCACGATCCCTCCGTCCCTCGTCTGGTTCCGTGTCCCTGAGCGGGCAGGATATATACCGCTTATCAGCAGGGCAGGCCGCCCGGCAGATCGCCTATGTATCCCAGGACACGACCGCGCCCTTTGCCTTTACCGTTAAAGAGATGGTCCTTCTCGCCAAGGGGGGAGGGGGATCACTGTCGTCAGCGGAGGAGGCGATGCATGTCTTGGACCTTGATAACCTGGCGGACAGCGCCCTGACAGCGCTGTCCGGCGGAGAGCAGCAGCGGGCCGCCATAGCGCGAGGCCTGGCACAGCAGACTCCGTGCTTACTGCTGGACGAACCGACAGCGCACCTTGACCTTCGCTATCAGTCGGCTCTCTTCAGGGCACTGCGCCGGCGCGCCCGTGACTTCAACGGCATTGTTGTCGTTGTGGTGCATGATCTGGTGCTTGCCGTCAGAAACGCGGATAAAATTATCCTCCTGAATAACGGCGTTCTTGAGGCTTCGGGAACGGTCTGGGAAGTTATCACTCAAGACGTGCTGGAGCGAATCTATAAAGTACCGATCCGAATCGTACGTAAGGACTCTGAGATCGTGTCCGTGCTTCCTGACGCTGATGATTTAACATTCTCTTAACCTACGGCAAAAGCCTGATGGTACAATTTGTCGACCCCATGCTGTCTGGCGTAGATGACTGCGGAGACAAATGAGGGACTTACGACCGATACCAGACGAGGCTTCCGATTGCTTATGCAGCTTAAACTCCGCGCCCTGCCAACACTAACCCGGCAGAGCGCTTTTTTATTATTTGTCGGTGTTCCATTTTTTACCGTCCTCAGTGGATGTAATCCCCCAAGCGCGAATACGACGGGACAAGGAAGCGAGACGACGGGAGCCGACGGCAAGAGGGCCGGGACCGGGGATAGCAAAACTCTCGTGATTGAGGGGTCGGACACACTGCTGCCCCTCGCGCAAACCTGGGCGGAAGAGTTCAAGAAGAAAAACCCTGATATCAATATCACCGTCAGTGGGGGCGGCTCCGGTCAAGGGATCAAGTCGCTTCTTAACGGTACAGCGACTATCGCCGATGCGTCACGTGCAGCCGAAGATAAAGAGAAGCAGCAGGCAAAAGACAAGGGTTTTGAACTCACCGAAACTGCTGTGGCACGGGACGGTATAACCATCATTGTCAACCCCGCAAATCCTCTCAAATCCCTTACCCTGGCGCAGCTCAAAGATATCTATACCGGCAAGATCAATAACTGGAAAGAAATTGGCGGAGATGACCTCAAAATAACCCCTTCTGGTCGTGACACCGCATCAGGAACGTATCAGTATTTCCAGGAGGATGTCCTCGGCAAGAATGAAAAGTACCGCGCCGATATGGCGTCTACTCCCTCAAACAACGCTATCGCCAACAATGTCGCCCAGCAGAAAGGCGGCATTGGATATATAGGAGTGTCCTACGCGACCGAGTTTACCAAGGCAGGGAAAGTGCGCGAGGTACCGGTTGCCTTCAAGGAAGGCGATGCCGCGGTCCTGCCCACCGCAGAGAACATTCTGAGTAATAAGTATCCGATCTCGCGAGCCCTGTTCAACTACACACGGAACGCTCCAACAGGAATCGCGAAAGAGTATCTTGACTACGTTACAGGGGCCGAAGGACAGAAAGTAGTGGCTGACCAGGGCTTTGTCACGCTGAAAAAATAGATGTCTGTTGCTGCACCCGAACTACCAAAACTGCCACGTGCCGTAAACCGCGATTCCCTGAAGCCGGGACGGGCGGCGCGTGGTCGTGTAATTCTGGAAAAAATCATCGGTGGCTGGATCTACCTCTGCGGGCTCACCTCCGTTGTTCTCGTTCTGCTGATTTTTCTCTTTGTTTTTCGTGAGGCATTCCCCCTTCTTCGCGAATATCCTCTCACCGCATTTCTCTTAGGTAAAGAGTGGCGTCCGACCGATGATCCTGCCGCTTTCGGTCTTGTTCCACTCCTGCTTTCCTCTCTGCTGGTGACGGCAGGGGCGATCTTAATTTCTGTTCCACTGGGTATATCCACAGCCGTCTTCATTGGGGAGATCGCGCCTCGTCGGCTGCGTGAAGTTTTAAAAATAACCGTTGAGCTTCTGGCATCTGTGCCGTCCGTCGTTCTGGGTTTTTTCGGCCTCATGGTCCTGGGACCAATACTGCAAAATGTCTTCAAGATGGATACGGGCACAAACATGCTGGCGGGGTCCATCACTCTTGCGTTTATGGCGATTCCCACGATTGCTACCATAAGCGAAGATGCTCTCAGCAGTGTTTCACGTGAAACGCGTGAAGGCAGCCTCGGCCTTGGGGCAACCCGCTGGCAGACGATCTGTGGGGTCTCCCTACCTGCCGCCGCCCCCGGTATCGTTGCGGCGACAATGCTTGGAGTTGGTCGCGCTATCGGAGAGACAATGGTTGTACTCATGGTCACCGGGAACGGCGTCGGCCAGAATCTTTCCATATTAATGAATGGTCCCCGGAATCCGCTGGTCGTTTTTCAAAGCACGTTTGCCAGCTATGGCGAACTCTGTCGTACCCTGACCGCGACCATCGCTGCCGAAATGGGGGAGGTCGCCCCGGGGGACTCACACTACCATGCTTTATTTCTGCTCGGCGTAGTGTTGTTTTTGATTACCTTTCTCATTAACTTTGCCGCCGATTTTGCGCTGCGCCGCACGCAGCAGGGAAGACGGTGACGTATGTCCCTTTCACGAAAAACAGGTTCCGTTAATACCTCTCCCCATTCGCCTGCGGACAGTCGCGGCATCCAGCCTGCCTCACGAAGGCGTCATCGGCAGGAAAAAATGATGTTTGGCCTGATGACTCTCGGCATGCTGCTGGTGATAGTTCCAACCCTTTACATCTTCGGTTCAATCGTCGTCGGAGGCTGGCGGCAGATCACGCCGGAATTTTTGACTCAGGCACCTCGAAACGGCGGGGCGGAGGGCGGTATTGGACCCGCTATCGTTGGAACACTGTCGCTAATGGTCGGGACAATTGTTCTGGCACTGCCGCTCGGGGTATTCGCTGCGATCTACCTTACCGAATACGCACGTAAGGGGCGACTGGTGCGGCTGATCCATCTGGCGATAGTGAACCTCGCCGGGGTCCCCTCCATTGTTCACGGCCTGTTTGGACTGGTACTATTCAAACTGTTCTTTGGCCGACTGATGGACGGCTTTTACCATAATCAGACCCCCATCTGGCAAAATAGAACGCTTTTGTGGGGCGCGGCGACTCTGGCAATTCTTGTATTGCCGATTGTTATTACAGCCACGGAAGAGGCCCTTCAGTCCGTTCCAAAGTCGTTCCGCGAAGGTTCCGTCGGACTTGGCGCAAGCCGCTGGCAGACGATCCAGCGCGTTATCCTTCCTGCCGCCTTGCCGGGCATCTTGACGGGCGGTATCCTTGCCGTAGGACGTGCCGCGGGCGAGACGGCGCCGATTCTCTTCACGGCAGCGGTGAGCTTCACCACCTTGAGCGGAGTGCCACACCTGTATGATCCAGTCTTCGCGCTGCCCTATCATTTGTATTATGTGGTCACACAGGTTGCAAACGCGCCACTTCAGCTTCAATATGGTATTGCGCTCACCTTGCTCCTGCTGGTGTTCCTTGTGAATTTAAGTGCAATCCTGCTACGGGGCCGACTGCGGCGCGCAAGGCGCTGGTAGAGGTTACAAGTATTTATGAGCCTGATCGAAAAAACCGATTATAAGATTACCCCCGCCGTGGGAACCGGCGCAGGTGTGGCAACCGACATATCACCGGAACTCGCAGCACGAATAGAGGCAAGAAATCTCTGCTTCTACTACGGGGATTTTCAGGCGCTGAAGAATATCAGCATCTCGCTCTATGAGAAGAAAATCACGGCTCTCATCGGGCCTTCCGGGTGCGGAAAATCGACTTTTCTTCGAACCATTAACCGGATGAACGATCTGGTTGAGGGAACACGCATCGAGGGTCATGTTCTCTTCGATGGGATCGACATCAACTCTGCGAACGTAGACCCCGCCGAGCTCCGTAAACGCATCGGAATGGTGTTTCAGCGGCCTAACCCGTTTCCCATGAGCATTTTCGACAATGTTGCCTATGGCCCGCGGATCCACGGAGCGCCAAGGAAAAAAGATCTGGAAGCTCTAGTGGAGAAGTGTCTGACACAGGCGGCTCTCTGGAATGAAGTCAAGGATAAACTGAAACAGTCGGCGCTGGCCCTTTCCGGCGGGCAGCAGCAGCGTTTATGCATCGCTCGGGTGCTCGCCACACAGCCTGAGGTGGTGCTGATGGATGAGCCCTGCTCCGCACTGGACCCGAATTCAACGTATCGTATCGAGGAGCTCATGGAGCAGCTCAAGAACGATTACACGATAATCATCGTCACTCACAACATGCAGCAGGCGGCAAGGGTATCGGATAATACCGCTTACTTCCTGCGCGGAGAGCTAATCGAGTTCGGACCGACAGATCGACTATTTACCACACCAACTCATAAAGAAACAGAAGATTACATAAGAGGGCGTTTCGGTTGATACCAAACCGCCTTAGATGTCGGCCCTGCACACAGGGTCATGCAGCGTAATCCGCAGGAAGACGAATGCCGCTCACCAGACAACAGTTCGACGAAGACCTGGACACACTCCGCAGCCGGCTCCTGGAAATGGGAGCCGTCACCGAGGAGCTTGTTCGAGACGCTATCACTGCGTTAACCCATCAGGATATGGCGCTCGCCGCGACGATCATCCCCCGGGACGACGCGGTGGACAAGATGGAGCTTGAGATTGAAGCGCTCTGCCTGCGCCTGATGGCGCGGCAGCAGCCGCTCGCCTCCGACCTGAGGCTGATTGGAACCGCGCTGAAGGCGGTCACGGATATCGAACGGATCGGCGACCACTCCGTCGATATCGCGCGAGTCGCTCAGCGCATGAGCCGTGAGATGTTGTACAAGCCCCTGGTAGATATTCCCAGGATGGGGGAGATGGCCCGCCAGATGCTTCACAACTCCCTCGAAGCATTTATCCATCGTGATCTTGAGCTGGTCGAAGCCGTCATTGCTTCTGACGATCAGCTGGATGCTCTCTATGCGCGGATGCAGCGAGAACTTCAGGCGGTGATGCGCCATGATCCGGCTTCAGTCAGTCAGGCGTCTTATCTTCTCTTTGTCGCGCACTATATCGAGCGAATCGGCGATCACTGCACCAATATAGCCGAGCGTGTCGCATTCATTGAAACCGGGCGCCGTCGCCTCTCCGGGCGCGGATCGGTCACCACCGCAAGAAACGAGCCCCCGCCGCAGCTCGAACCCAAAGGCACCCCGCCACATCTGGTATAATTCTCCCAAGTTGCCTTCGAATCTTATTGCTGAGAACGTTGTTCGGCTTCGTGAGCGGATAGCGAACGCTGCGGCCCGTGCAGGACGCTCCTCGGAAGAGGTGCTTCTGCTGGGCGTAACAAAAACTATGCGGCAGGAAGCGATTCTGGACGCGGTCCGCTGCGGCGTGACCTCCCTGGGCGAAAACTATGTCCAGGAGGCGCGTGAGAAGATCCCGGCAGTCACAACGGCGGCGGATGCCGAAGGTATTGCTGTCGATTGGCACCTAATCGGGCATCTGCAGACTAACAAAGCAAAGTACTGCCCTGAACTGTTCTCCATCGTCGAAACGGTAGATAATTTTCCTCTGGCGAAGGAGTTAGCAAAAGCAGCGTCGAAACACAGTAAAATAAGCCAGCGTGTGCTTGTCGAAGTCAATTTATCCGGCGATCCCATGAGAGCGGGTATTTCTCCTGAAGAAACAATCGGCTTTTGCGAACAGTTGGTGCAGATTCCCGGCATAGTGTTGGAGGGGCTCATGGGCATAGCTGCCTATAATGCTGAAGCCGAGCAGTCGCGACCCGCGTTTCGGCGTCTCCGCTCTTTGTGGGATCAGCTGCCCGGGGAGAACCGAAAGATACTTTCAATGGGTATGTCCGGCGACTTCGAAGTCGCGATTGAAGAGGGCACAACACTGATACGCATCGGTTCCGCACTCTTTGGAGCACGCCCACCGCGACCGGTATAGTACAAGGAACGATCAACGGCTCCACGGACCGCTGACGATGTAAAAGAGGCAAAAACGAGCCATGTTCAACGAGCAGCACGCGCATCGCCATGACGATGATGAGGACGGGGAATACGATATGGACGGAAATGGCAACGGAAGTGGCTTGAGGAGCCGCTTTGGACGCTGGGTCGGGCAGCTGACTGGGCGTGATATGGCAGATGAAGAGGAGGGGTACGAGGACACAACCGCGACTCTTCATCCTGTTGCCGGCGGCACCCCATTTGTCGGGTCCCGCACTGCGGGCGCCCGCACCTATTCCGCTCCCACTGCCGCCTCGTCTGCCGCAAAACAGAGCACCTTTCATATCGCCTCCGCACGTGAAAGCTCTATCAGCGTCATGCCGGTGTCGACGTTCGCAGATGTTCAGAAGGCCGCCGACCGTCTGAAAGCAGGCGAGCCCCAGATCATCAACCTCGAAAAGACGGACGCCAATTCCGCCGAGCGCTTGATCGACTTTTTGAATGGCGTCACCTACGCGCTGGATGGATCCGTTGAGAAAGTAGCGGAGGGCGCTTACCTGTTTACACCGTCGCACATCTCGATCAATGCCGAGGGCGGTCCGGAAGTCGCGGCTTCCCGATCCAAGACGTTCTTCGACCGCATCTCTTAGTCGAAGGGACTTGGGAGCAATTCTTTGACGACCGATGCCTCTGATCTGTCGCAGCTGCGTCTCGCCGTGCTGGGACCGGGAAGCATGGGCGGCGCGCTGATACGTGGCTGGATAACAGCAGGAACTCTTGCTGCCGAGAACATCCGCTTTTATACCACGAACACCGCCAAGGCCACTGACCTTCAAGAGGAGACGGGGGCTGTCGCAGTTTCGTCTGCCGTCGACGCCGTCGCCGACGCGGATGTCGTTCTTGTAAGTGTCAAGCCGCCTCTGGTTTTATCCAGCCTGGCATCAGTTCACGACGCTTTGCGACCCGGCTGCCCTGTGCTCTCCGTGGCGGCAGGCATCAGTCTTGGCGCTCTAGAGCGGATTCTTCCCGAAGGGACGCCCGTTCTGCGCGTGATGCCCAATACGCCTGCTCTGGTCGGCGAGGGTGCTTCTGCCTTCTGCCGGGGGACTCATGCTAGCAATGCCCATGCGTCTCTCGCGCAAACCCTCTTCGGCGCGGTAGGCTGCGCGGTCGAGGTCGCGACGGAAGCCCAGATCGACGCAGTTATTGGTGTGGCTGGGTCTGCCTCCGCCTACTTTTATCTCATTATCGAAGCTCTTGCCGATGGCGGCGTACGCGCGGGTCTGCCCCGCGCGACCGCCCGACTCCTCGCCGCGCAGACGGCTCTTGGGTCTGCAAAAATGGTCTTGGAAACAGGAGAGCATCCTGCCGTACTGAAAGATGCAGTAACGACGCCGGGTGGAACCACGATTGCCGCGCTGCATGTTCTGGAGAAGGCCGGGGTGCGCGGGGCGCTTATAGATGCCGTCCTTGCCGCTCAGCAGCGGGCCCGTGAAATGGCCTGACAGACGAAAAGCCCGATGCACCCGCATCGGGCTTTTTATATTTGCTGTTTTCCCTGGAATTACTTACCGAAATTCTCGGGAATGGCTGCACCCAGGCTCTTCATCAAAAAGGCGTATTTATCCGCATACTCCTCAATCCACTTGGAGACAGGTTTACCCGCGCCATGGCCCGCCTTTGTCTCAATGCGGATGAGCGTTGGGGGACCATCGGGAGACTGTGCCGCCTGAAGCGCCGCGGCGAACTTGAAACTGTGTGCGGGAACAACACGATCGTCATGATCGCTTGTCATGACAAGGGTCGCCGGATAGCGCGATCCTTTTTTCAGATTATGGTAGGGGGAGTAGGCGTAAAGCGCCTTGAATTCGTCGGCATTGTCCGTCGAACCGTAGTCACTTTGCCATGCCCAACCGATGGTGAATTTGGAGAAGCGCAGCATATCCATGACGCCGACTTCAGGAATCGCCGCTCCGAATAGATCCGGTCGCTGTTCCATCACCGCCCCAACAAGCAGTCCGCCGTTGCTGCCGCCATTGATCGCAAGCTTCGGCGTGGAGGTATATTTTTCCTTGACCAGATACTCCGCGGCAGCGATGAAGTCGTCGAAGACGTTTTGCTTTTTAAGCTTCTTGCCCGCCTCATGCCATGATTCACCGTACTCTCCGCCTCCACGTAGGTTCGCGACAGCGTAGACGCCTCCCATCTCAAGCCACACGGCGACTGCAGGAGAGAATCCAGGCGTCAAAGAGGCATTGAACCCACCGTAGCCATACAGCAGCGTCGGGTTGGAGGCATCCTTCTTTAGCCCCTTCTTGGCGACGATAAACAGGGGGATACGGGTGCCGTCCTTGCTGGTATAGAACTCCTGGCGGGTTTCGTACAGATCATCTTTGAAGGCGACTTCCGGCTTCTTGAACAGAGCGCTCTTCCCTGTGGGGATGTCATAGCGGTAGATCGCTGCCGGAGAGGTGTAGCTCGTGAAAACATAGAACGTTTCGGTCTCGTTCTGATCACCCCCAAATCCGCTGATGGTACCAAGTCCAGGCAGCTGTATCTCACGCTGCGGAGAACCGTCACTGCTTCGGAACACCTTCACCACGGAATGCGCATCTTTGAGGTACTGGGCAATAAACTCCTTGCCGAATAAACTCACGCTGTCCAGAGTTTCCGGCGTTTCTTTTATGACCTCACGCCAGTTCTCAGGCTGCGGTTTTTGCGAGTCTATCGCAACGACACGGCTGTTGGGAGCCTTGTTATCCGTCAGGAAGTAGAAGAGAGGGCCATCATTGCCCGCAAACCCATAGGAAGCATCGGCATCAGGCAGCAGCGCCTCGACTTTGGATTCCGGGATGGACAGGTCTTTATAGAAGACCCGGTTCTTTCGCTCGGTTCCCTGGGTTGACGTGATGATTAAATAGCGACCGTCATCGGAAACCCCGCCGTAAAATCCCCAATCAGGATGATCCGGCCGCTCGTAGATAAGCTTATCCCGCGCCTGATCTTCGCCGATGGTATGAAAAAACAGCTTCTGGTTGTAGTTTGCCTGCTGAAGTGCGGCACCCTCTTTAGGGGCATCATAGCGGCTGTAGAAAAACCCCTTGCCATCCTTTGTCCAGGAAGCTCCGGAGAACTTCACCCACTTCACCACATCCGGCAGGTCGCTACCGGTGTCCACATTGCGTACACGAAACTCGACCCAATCGGAACCGGCAGTGGCGATACCATAAGTCAGATAGCTGCCGTCTTCCGAAACATAGGTGCCGCTCAATGCGACCGTGCCGTCTTTTGAGAGCGTGTTCGGATCAAGCAGAACGCGCGGTTCCGCCTGAAGCGTTTCCGCCACGTAAAGGACCGCCTGGTTTTGCAGCCCGCTGTTTCGAGTGTAGAAGTAGCGATTGCCTTTTTTTGAAGGAAGACCGAACCGCTCATAATTCCAGAGCGATGTCAGCCGCTTCTGTATTGTCCCGCGTACCTCGATACCGCTCAAATACGAGCTGGTCAGCTTGTTCTCTGCTTCCACCCAGGCTTTTGTCTCCTCTGAGTCCGCGTCCTCAAGCCAGCGGTAGGGATCCGCGACCTTGACACCGTGGTATTCGTCCACTTGGTCGACAGTACGGGTTGTGGGGTAGGTGAGTTTCGACGTCATCGTGGTTCCTGTCTTATCCGCTGCAAAGGCGGGTGTTATGTTGGTAAGAGGCGATACAGCACTGGCAAAACCGACCATTGCTAATAGTACGAGCGATCGCTTGGTTCTAATCATTCTAATACATCCGATCATGGCGGGGGAGCCGCGGTCACCACGGCGGCTCCAACCCCCTGTATAAACTGAACCGTTGAGGCAGGTTCGGATGACGAAGAAGGAACAGGGAAGCGAGCCGACACGGTCGCTCCTGGGGCGACATTTCGAAAGACACGTCGCCGACTTTCGGCGGCGGCCTGAGCAGCATCGGCCGATGCCGGGAGAGATAATGTCACGAAAGGGATCGGTTTCAGCCCCGCATTGGTCAGCGAAACTTTGACGTCGGATATAACGCTGTCCTTTGCCATCGTCAACGATTCTGCGGGAACCAGGTTACTTAATGCAGCGCTAATCTCAGAGAAGGCGACGGTCAGCCGGGCGAAGGTCACCTCATTCTCACCTTCGGGTACGGCACCAGGGCGGTTTCGTGCCATTGCCTGCGCTTGGGCTATATAGAGAAGAGCGCGGTGCGTTCGCCGAATCGCCTCCGGCCGTTTTCCTCGTGACGACAGAGTCTGTATCTCTTCTAAAAGCCGGCCTGCCTGACCGAGAGCTCTGGCAATCGTGACCCCTGTGTAAGTCGTCGGACCACCCTGCGCCGCTTCACTGCGCCGTGCCGCCTGAAGCACCGAACGTGCCTCGGAGATCGTTTCCGTCCAGCGAACGATCAGCAGCTGTCCGGGACGAAGCCTCACAATTTTTGTACTGACACCCGGCTTTGACAAGAGGACGCTTTCCATACGCCACGCACGAGTGTTCGGCACCGCAGACGGATCAGCTGCCGGTTCGATGACCACTGCCGCGACCCGGTACACACCTGCTTCCAGCCGGGCAGCGGCCTTTGCCTGCACCGTCTCTCCGTTCGTAGAGGGAACGATCAAAACGCTGGCTGCACCGACAGACCGTACTGCCTGTGCCTGAGCGGCCCCTTGTGGTGACACCTTTGGCATGAAAACGGCGGCATCCTGTCCCATGCGTCCCCAGCGCAGCCAGGAATCGGAAACGGACGGCGTTTCAAGGCGGGAAGAGGTGACCGCAGGTCCTGAAACACTCTCAACCAGCACGGAGACAGGAATGTCTGCCGCCCGGACCTCGATGGCGAAAAAGAGAGAAGGCAGAAGCGCCACAAAGCAGAACAACAAAAACCGCGTTGCTGCAGCGCACGAGGGACCAAAAGAACCGGAACCGATCACAGTGAGCAAAACTGCCGCTTATCCTCCCGAAGCGCTGCTCTGCAAAGCATGCAGGTAATCAATCAGGCTCTTCATCTCCTGAGGCAGGGGAGCCTCGAAGCTCAGACGTTCTCCGGTGCGCGGGTGATCAAAACTGAGCAGGTAAGCATGAAGGCACTGTCCCTGCAGAGCCGTCACGCGGCTGTTGAACTCAACGGCCTGTGCGCCCCGTAGATGCTCCGCGCTTGCTCTCCGCATACCGCCGTACTGAAGGTCACCGACAACAGGAAAGCCTGCAAAGGCGCAGTGCACACGAATCTGATGGGTTCGGCCCGTCTGA